>NZ_JALEIL010000034.1 GCF_022770135.1 Anaerococcus sp.
GATAGGATATTTTTTTTCTAAGTAAATCTTTATTATAAAGCCTTTTTATAGTAGAGCCCTCAAGTTCATTCCAATGTACCGTTTCATAAAACTGCTTTAAAAAACTATTTTTTACTTTATCATTTACATCTAACCAAACTATATTACTATCTTGATAATAAGCATCTTCACCTTTGTATTCAATCACTTTTCCAATACTTCCAGATGCAGAAATAAGAAGATCACCTACTTTAGGGTAAGGATACTTAGATTTGTACTCTTCGAATAAATCTCTACTTATATAACTATCAGCTTTGCTTCCAAATGTACCAATTTTATAAAACGGAACATCTCCAATTTCGGAAGTTTCATCTTTATATATTCTCTTATTCATTAATACACTTCCTAGATCACTTAGAGTTCCCATTTCCCACTCTCCATCAAAACCATCAAACCTTAGCTCTGGAACCTTTCTCATAAATTACCACCTAAGATTTCCATAAATCCTGCAAGCTCTGCCTTGGCCTCATCTGTATTTGCCACAAGGTTTTTCATATCAGCTAGGATTTCTGCTTTGAGCTTATCAGCTTCTTCATTAATAGCCTTGATATCCTTTGATACTTCTGCCAAGTCTATGGGATCTTCTTCTTCGAAGGTGTCCACATATCTTGGGATATTTAAGTTGAAGCCATTTTCTTCTATCTCATCAAACCCTGCTAGGTGGGCGAATTTATCTATTTCTTCCCTAGACCTTAGGGCCTTGTATATCTTTTGGATATTATCTTCGGTTAGTTCGTTTTTGTTGCCTTTTTTGACAAATTCTTCACTAGCATCTATAAAATAAACACTTCTGTCGGTCTTATCTTTCCTTAATATTATAAGACTTACTGGGATTCCTGTAGAGTAGAATAAATTTGGAGCAAGGCCTATGACTGCATCTATAGACCCATTTTCCAGCATTATTTTTCTTATCTTTTCCTCTGCCCCAGACCTAAATAGAACTCCGTGAGGGAGAAGTATTGCCATAGTTCCTGTGTTTTTCAAATGGTAGAAGCCATGGAGGAGGAAGGCAAAGTCTGCCCTTGATTTGGGTGGGAGGACTCCGTATTCGGAAAATCGTGGATCCTCCAAAAATCCCTTGCTCGCATCCCATTTGGCAGAATATGGCGGATTCATAAGAACAGCATCAAAGTTGGTTGGCTCATCTACAGGCCAATCGTCTGATAGGGTGTTGCCTTGGTTTAAGCTCTGATACTCAAGTGGCACGTCGTGGAGGATCATATTCATACGAGATAGGTTGTAGGTAGAATTGTTTAGCTCCTGGCCAAAGTATCTGATGCGATTTGCTTCATTGGAGAAGTTTCTCACATTCAAAAGCAAGGATCCAGAACCAAGGGTCGGGTCAAATACAGTAAGTCCCGCCTTATCTTCTTTGCCATCCATAGCTATCATTGCCATAAGCCTTGATACTGGCTGTGGAGTATAGAACTCTCCTGCTTTTTTGCCTGATTCTGAGGCAAAGTTTGCTAGCATATATTCGTAAACATCACCAAGGACATCGCCAGAATAGTTGGCAAAGTTGACCTCGGCAAATTGCTTCATAACCTTTGATATGCGTTTGTTCTTCTCCTGTGGCTGTTTGCCTAGCTTGTTTGAGTAGAGGTCTATATCTTCAAACAAGCCATTGAAGTCCTTATCAGCTCGCTCGATTTCAGTAAAGGCCTGACCCAGGTCATCTAGCTGGAAAGTCCCTTCTTCGATTTGCTTTATAAAATGAGTAAAGGTATGGTCTGGAGAAATTACAAAGGAAAATTTATTCCTAAGCTCATCAACAATAAGGTCAGCATCATCCCCCTCCATTTCTTCTTCATACATAGCTTGAATCTCATCTAGGTCAGCATCATCAACTTCCAGTAACTTGCCAACCTCATCAAGCATCTTATCTGATAAATATTTATAAAAAATTATTCCTAATAAATAGTTCTTATATTCATTAGCATCCATCTGAGACCTAAGATCATCAGAAGCCTGCCATAATTTTTGGTAAAGATTAATAGTAGTTTCCATATATACACTCCTTGTTAGTATAATTATAACAAAAAAGGCTGTTTTTAGCTAAAAAAATAGCAGAGTAAGTTTTGACACTAACTCTGCTAGTCGGTCCAAGTTTATGGACACCTTAAATCATATCTCACAGGCTTTTTTGTGAATAAATTATTAGAATGATTTAACAAGTTCTAGTTTTTTCAAAGGAGTCATGACTACATCTATGGTATCTCCCTCTTTATCAAAAAACTCAACTTCACAATTTTTATCATCATAAAGCAAAACAACTGTTCCCTTTGTTCCCTTACTTATTTCTTTGTAATCTTCTTTCAATCGTACAATATCCAATTCTTTCATTATAAATTCTTAACCCTCTCAGTTTCTCTGTCATCAATTATGTTTATTACTCTTCTTGAACATAATTCTCGAAGTATGCTTCTTATATCTTTTCTTAATTGTCTATACATTACATATCTTCTATATTTTGGTCAAATACTATATGATATTTACATCTCCAGTTTGTATGTGATAAAGTATTTTTATCCATGAATGCCTCCTTATTTTATTGTACATGTGATTATAACAATTCTACTTTAAGAGGGCTTTCTTGGTGCTTGAATCTAGAGATAATTTCCTCCACCTGCATAGCAGGTGGTTTATTGTTTCGCTCTCTTTCGTTCGCTCAACTCACTTAAGTGAACAATCAAAACTACCAGCTTAGCTGGTAGTTTGCACAGCGCCTATAAGGCGCAAATACCGGCACGCCCCTATTGGGGCTCCGAGTATTCCGTCACATGCACCACTATCCCAACTACTGCTTAAGCAGTTTTTTTATTTGTTTT
>NZ_JALEIL010000040.1 GCF_022770135.1 Anaerococcus sp.
ATAGATTACTGATGGGGCTGTCGCTATGATATCTAGGTCATATTCTCTTTCTAATCTTTGGGTTATGATGTCCATATGAAGGAGACCCAAAAAACCTGCCCTAAGACCAACTCCCAAGGCTTGTGAGTTTTCTTGCTCAAAGACTAGGGCTGCGTCATTTACCTGAAGTTTTTCTAGGGAATCACGTAGCTTATCAAAGCTTTCTCCTTCTGCAGGATAGATTCCTGAGTAAACCATAGGAAGGACTTCCTTATAGCCTGATAGGGGTTTATCTGTAGGATTTGCTATAGTTGTGATAGTATCACCGACTCTCGCATCCTTTACTTCCTTGATGCTTGCCTCGATAAAACCTACATCTCCACTCCTAAGCTCCTTTGTAGCTACCCTTTGCTTCATAGTGTAGCCTACGGTGTTTACCTCGTATTTTTTGCCAGTATTCATCATGACAATCTCATCACCAGGTCTTACAACACCTTCAAATACTCTTACATAACATATTACTCCTACGTAAGAATCATAGTAAGAATCGAAAATTAGAGCCTTGAGAGGCTTATCGTCATGGTCTTCTGGGGCTGGGACATTGGCTACTATATCTTCTAGGACATCTTCTATATTTAGTCCTGTCTTTGCAGAAATCTGTGGAGCATTACTAGCATCAAGGCCAATCTCGTTTTCTATTTCATTTTTAACTTCATCAGGTCTTGCTGATGGTAGGTCGATTTTGTTAAGGACTGGCAAAATCTCTAGGTCTTGCTCTAAGGCAAGGTAAGTATTTGCAAGGGTTTGAGCCTCTACTCCTTGGCTTGCATCAACTACAAGTATTGCTCCCTCACAGGCCTTTAGTGATCTTGAAACTTCATAATTAAAGTCGACATGGCCTGGCGTATCGATTAGGTTAAGCTCGTAAACTTCGCCATCCTTGGCCTTGTAGTGGATTTTAATTGACTTTAATTTTATTGTTATTCCTCTCTCTTGCTCTAGTTCCATATCATCGAGCATTTGGTTAGACATCTCTCTTTTGGATAGGTTTTCGCTTTTTTCTATAAGTCTATCTGCAAGAGTGCTCTTCCCATGATCGATATGGGCAATGATGGAGAAATTTCTAATATTTTCCTTCTTCTTCATATAACTCCTTATTCTTCATCTGGATATGGATTATGATCAATTAGACCTGCCCTATTTATCGGATAAAATCTCACAAAGGCATGGCCTACTAGTCTATCTTTAGAAATAGGTCCGAAGCTTCTAGAATCATTACTTGCTCCAGGAATCCTATTATCTCCCATTACAAAATACTCGTCAGCGCCCAAAGTCCATTCTGTAATTTCCGTTGAAGGATCTGTTTCTGGTATGGATGTGTAGTTTTCGTCAAGCTCTTTGTCATTAACAAAAACCTTGCCATCTTCAAGCTTAATAGTATCTCCCTCTTCACCAATAATCCTTTTGACATAGAGTCTGTTTGGGTGATCTGGTGCTTTAAGTATCACTATATCGCCCCTCTTGAAGTCTCTAAACCTACTTCCTATCTTATCTACTAGGAGAATATCCCCGTCGTGGAGGGTATTTAGCATAGATTTTCCCGAAACTTTGGTAGCATCCATGATAAACATCTTTATAAGTATGGTGATGATTAGGGCAATTCCTATAGTCTTCACCCAATCCCAAATTGCATAAAGTATGCGGTCACTTTTAGATTTTTTATTAATTTCACTCATATTTACCTCTCATTTCTATTAAATTATATACTAAATTTCTATTTCTTCCAAATTATTGAACAATTTTAAAAAAATCCTTGTTTAATATCCTAATTTATGGTAAAATGTATCAGTCGAACAAAAATGTTCGGGAAAGAGGTGAAAGGTAAATGGCAAATATTAAATCTAGTAAAAAGAGAATCGACGTCGCTAGAAGAAACACTCTAAGAAACAAATCTAGAAAAAGCGAAATCAAAACACTAATCAAGAAATTTGACGCAGCTATCGAAGAAAAAGACGTTGAAAAAGCTACTGCTATCTTTAAGAAAGCTGACAAAAGATTAAAACAAGCTGAAGCTAAAAACGTAATGCACAAAAACAAAGTTGCAAGAACAACTTCAAGACTAGCTAAGGCTCTAAATCAAGTAAATGCATAATAATAATGAGTGAATATCAGTATCGGATCCTCACATATGTCTACTGATAATCACTCATTTTTTATTTTATAATTTTTCCTATAAGGATTTTTATTTCAAGGTCCATATCAAAGGACCCACTTTTCTGTCTAACTTCCATATCGAAGAGAGTATCGTGTAAGCTAAAAAGCTCTTCTAGGCTAAAATTTCTAGCAAAACCCTTGACCTTTCTTAGCTCAAAGGGAGATATGCCCAAAGCTTTTTGCATGAAGGAATCATTAAAACCACGACTTCCCAAGCTTTTTATCCCAATGAGATTTCTCACCTGTCTTATAATCATGTGATAGATCATAAAGAGGTCTTCGCCGGATTTTCTCATAGTCTCATAGACTTCAATAGACCTTTTCCCATCCTTAGTCGAAAGAGCATCAGTTAGGTTAAAGATATTAAGATTTAAGATCTCGTTAAGCTGATCCTTTACATCTTCTGCCGTAACTATCTCATCT
>NZ_JALEIL010000042.1 GCF_022770135.1 Anaerococcus sp.
CTTGGTTAAAGATTTCTACTATTTGCTTTTTAAAGTCTTCTTCGTAGTGTCTAGCCAATTTAAAATCCCCCCTATGTTTTCTTATTGTTTATTGTATCATACGTTCGATTTTAAACTGTACTATTTATTGTATCCATACCAGTTACTTATTTAAAAATTTATATTTAATATACCAACTTATCCTTTAAGAATACGAAGGGCTCAACCCTGCTCGAAAGTATATTCCTATACATAAATATATTCAATATCTATAACATTTAGTCTCAGATATTTTAAAATATCTCCTTCCCAATTTTAATATTCACCCCATCCAAAAGCTCAACCTTAAATGGAGTATTTTCTAAAAATCCTTTTATAAATTCATATCTCATTTGGTGGTATTTGGATTTTTCTTTTTTATTTTCTACTCCACTTACTTTTCCTATTTCAAATGTCTCGTGGCTATCGTGGTCGTGGCCACCCTCGCAGCTGTCTGTTAGGGAGTCTTCTGGGTTTATTGCTTCATTTTCGTATTGTTGGTGGAGGTTGGTATCTGTTATTAGAAGGAGGTTGCCTTCTTCGTCCATTCCTGCTCTAAGTGCCCTATCACATGGCATGCCGTCTAGAAGTCTTAGGTTTAGTTTGTCGAAGACTTCTTCGAAGCTATCAAGTTTTTCCTTACTTCCTTCGATTTTTCCTAGATCGTAGAATTTTTCTCCTGGATTTTCTGCTAAGTTTATAGCTCTTGCCAGTCTATTTTCAACCATGTCTATTCTAGAAGATAGCCAGCCGTGGATATTTTCTTGATCTACTAAGTCTTCTAGGGGACCTGTTTTGACCCTTGGAAAGTCCTTATCGATCTCTTCTGTCTTTCCTTCCATTATATAATCTGTTATTTTATCTTGAAATTTAATTTTTTCATACATCATGTAATGTATTGGTCCTAAATTTTTACTCATTTTATCACCTCTTATATTTTTACTTTACAATTTGTGTTATACTATAAATGAAATATTTTTCGAGGAGGTTTTATGAATAAAAATTTAACAACCAAAAAGCTGATTTATGTTGCGCTTTTTACAGCCCTAGTCTACATATTTTCCAGATTTTTTCAAATTCCAGTTGTGACACCTTTTGGCCAAACTAGGTTTCATCTAGGAAATGTATTTTGTCTTTTGGCAGGAATCCTTATGGGGCCGGGATTCGGTGGACTTGCGGCAGGACTTGGCTCTGCCTTGTTTGACTTATTTGATCCAGTATATTTTACTTCAGCACCTATAACTTTCGTTACAAAGTTTGCCCTAGCCTTTGTTGCAGGAGCAATCTATAGGAAGAGAAATGAGCTTGTCGATAAGAAAAGACTAGTTATTGCTGCTATCTTAGGTCAGCTTACCTATGTTTTCTTGTACTTATTAAAGACTTATATTACCAACAAATTTGTGATGGGCTTTACCAATGAAGCTGTCATGGCAGAGCTTATACCAAAGGCGGGGGTTTCTTTATTTAACGCCCTAATTTCTGTAATCATAGCCTTTATCCTTGCCATGCCTTTGCTTAAATCAGTAAAGTTTGAATAAAACAGGCTCTTTTGGGTATTTATTAACTTAGAAAGAAAAATGAAGGGGTTATTATGAAGGAAAGATTAAAAGAATTTCACATGACCTGTCCTGAATGTGGTCATGGTTTTGATGGTGAATTTAATACAGCAGTTTTTGAAGATTCAATCGAAAGGGAAGAAATCCTAAAAGGGACTTTTGCTCAAGCGACCTGCCCTGAGTGCGGACATGAATTTATCCTAAACTACAGATTTGTCTACACAGATGACTCTCTTAAGTTTATGATTATCAACGATCCGAATTTCGTCGATGTCAAAAACAAGATTGCCCTAAGGTCTTCCTTCAAGCTCCTCGATGCAGTAAGGAAAAATGAAGCTGAGAAGTTTGAAGTTATCCTTACGACAGAGATAAATGATTTAAGAGAAAAGATTATCCTAATGGAAGCTGGACTTTCTATGAGGGCAGTTGAGCTTATGAAATATATCCTTCTAGAAAGTGATGACCTAAGCCTAAGTCACGACCAAGTAGCAAGCTTTCGCTATGGTCTAGATGAGTCCTTTGATATACAAACCAGAGGGGGAGATTCTATGAAGCTTCCTTTCTTAAGGGAAATCTACGAGAAAATCTACGACCAATACAGCCCATACTTTGAAGAAAAGGCAGAAGTGATAGATAGGGCTTGGGCCTTCGATTTTCTCAAAAATATCAAATAAGGAGCGGTTCGCCGCTTTCATAAAGTAGACAAAGTGGATTTAATTTAAATTTATTTTATACTTAAGTTACCCTTATCTCGACTAGTTAAATGTGCCTTAATTGGCACATTTAACCCTAAAACTAATAGCTAGGTTATATTTGCTATTAGGTTCTAGTGTGAGTGAAACGAACGCATGGAGAGATCTCATGAGATTTCTCCACTCACTTCGTTCGGTCGAAATAAGGGGGGTATACAGTTTAGGAGCGGTTCTCCGCTTTTTTTATTTGAGGAAATTCTAGTATAGTATCCCTATGAAATTCTATGTCGCAAATAATAAGAAAAGAAAACAGGTTTATGATATATTAAATATCTTCTATGACCATGATGACTTGGCTTTTGATGAAGATGCTAGTCTAAAAGTTTATGATGAGGAAATTATATTTGGTGAAAGAAAGATAGCCTACAAGGAGGCTGATCTTAAAAGAAAGCTTTACGAACTTTTAGTAAAAGAGACAGGCTACCAGTCTCCTTGGGGTTATCTTACAGGATCTAAGCCATCCAAGCTCTTGGAAAAGATGAGTCCAGCAGATCTTAAGGAAAAGTATTTAATAAGTGATAAGAAGCTTAAGCTCCTTGAAGATATCAGGAACTTACAAGAAGCCATGTCTTTTGATTCTAACGATTTTTCACTTTACATCAATATTCCCTTCTGTCCTACGAGATGCAAGTATTGCTCCTATCCTACGATTGTGGGAGATAGGAAGGAAAAGGGAGAATATATCTCATCTCTAATCTACGAGATAGAAAATATAAATCTTCC
>NZ_JALEIL010000161.1 GCF_022770135.1 Anaerococcus sp.
AGATACTTCATAAGTGGCCTAACATTGGGAGCAGTTAAGGAATAATTCATTAATAAGGAGGGAAAAATGAATTTAGTTAAAAAATTTGCTTACACATCAATGGCTCTAATGCTTGCTCTAGGCATTTCAGCTTGCGGAAACAATGACGGAAATGTAGAAGAGAAAAACAAAACCGAAACTAGCGAAAACGCAGAAAACAAAGAAAACAAAGACGATAAGAAAGATAAGAATGCTAAAGATGATGAAGTTCCTACCCTAACTTATCTTAACATAGGAACTCCACAAGCAGGAACTGAAGAGACAGTAAGTAAGATTAACGAATACCTAGATGAAAAAGAAGCGGGTTACCACCTAAATCTAGTCTTCTATGATTGGGGAGATTATGAACAAAGACTCCAACTTGCTTCATCAACAGGAGAAGATTGGGACTTAGCCTTTACTGCAAGCTGGGCAGGACCTTACAAGACCCTAGTATCACAAAATGCCTTGATGGATCTAACAGACCTAATGGAAGGCAAGGAATTTGTTGATTTAATCAATCCTGACATGCTAAAAGGTGTTAGTGTAGATGGTAAAGTTTACGGAATCCCTGCAGCATATCCAGGAGTCGTTGCAGCTAACCAATTCGTATGGACAAAGAGTATGGTTGATAAATACAATATCGACTACAAGAATATCCAAAATATAGACCAATTAGAACCTATCTTTGAAGAAATAAAAGAAAAAGAAGGCGTACAATATCCATTTGGCGTATCTAAGGACTTCTTGTTCGCTATGCCAGAGCCTGTATATCAAGTTACAGATGGAGTTGCTGTAAGAGAAGAAGATGGCAAGCTTAAGGCTTACAACCTATATGCAGATGATCTTTATAAAGAACAAATCATGAAGATGAAAGACTATATGGACAAAGGCTACATCTCACCATCAGCTCCACAAGTTGAGCCAGGAACAGTAATGCCAGAAAATGAAGTTCTACTTACTGAAGGTGAAGGAGAACCAGGATCTGCAGCTATATGGTCAGTTGCACCACGTAACGAAGTAGTATCAAATATCATTGGAGATAAGGTTCTTATATCTAACGACAAGGCTACAGGAAAGATGATTTCCATTAACTCACAAACTGATAAGGCAGAACTTGCCATGGACTTTATCAACAGAATGTTCACAGACAAAAACCTACAAGATATGCTATCTTACGGTGTTGAGGGCAAAAACTTCGAATACAAAGACGGAAAAGTTGTAAAACACAACAAGGATTCTGATGGAATAGATAACGATTACGATGTACCATCATTTACCTTCCTATGCGCATTCAACAGAACTCCACTAGATGGAGCTCCTGGAATTGGCGATGAAGAATTCGATAAGGAAGCAAAAGAATTTGAAGACAAACTAGTAGCATCTCCAGTATTAGGATTTACTCTAGATGAATCAAAAATCGCAACAGAAATAGCAAATGTTCAACAAACACAAAGCGAATACACCATCAACCTCAAGACAGGAGCCTTTGACGAAAGCTACTACCAAGAATTCCTAGACAAACTAAATACAGCAGGAATCGAAAAGGTAATAGAAGAAGTACAAGCACAATTAGACAATTGGGAAGGCGCTGATAAGTAATTAGAAGAAAGCAGGAGAGATGAACTTACTAAAAAAAATTGGCATAAGCACACTCCTAGTTGGACTTAGCCTAAGTCTTTCTAGTTGTCAGGCTTCAGATAAGAATGAAGAAGTCAAAAAAGATTCAGAAGAAATTCCTACCATAACATATTATGATGTGGGAACTCCCCAAGAAGATACAGGAGAGGTTGTAGAAGCTATTAATAAATATCTAGATAGCCTAGATGCAGGTTATCATATAAACCTACAATTCTTCGATTGGGGCGAATATGAACAAAGACTTCAACTCGCGTCAAATGCAGGAGATGACTGGGACATAGCCTTTACAGCTAACTGGTCAGGTCCTTACAAAAATTTAGTAGAAAAGGGAGCTTTTGCCGACATAACAGATCTTATAGATGAAAAAGGTCAAGCTATAAAAGATTCTCTTTCAGAAGATGTATTAAAGGGAGCTTCTATCGAAGGAAGACTATCCGGAGCTCCAGCAGCTGCCAAAAATGTCGTTCCAGGCAACTATTTTGTTTGGAATAAAGCTTATGTAGACAAATACAAGATCGATATAGATAGTGTAAAGACCATAAAAGACCTCGAACCTTATCTTAAAGAAGTCAAGGAAAATGAAGC
>NZ_JALEIL010000041.1 GCF_022770135.1 Anaerococcus sp.
TTTACCCCGTAGTTTTGGGTCTTGGTGTTAGTTTTATCTATCTTTCCTACTAGGCTAAGTTTTAGTAGATATCCTGCTGGGACATCTAGGTCGACCTTTTCTTGGTAAGGGATATTGGTTGAGAATTCTCTTTGAATCTCAAATCCTTTCTCACCTGCCTTATAGTAGTCAAGTTTGATTTCCGCATCCTCCTTCTTTATATTATCTAGGGATATTTTATATTCGATTTTGTTTTTCTCTAAGGATTTGCTCTCTTCGTCAGCCTTATCTTTGGATAAGATGTAGTCTGTGTAGACAATCCTATCATCTTTTCCGTCTTCGTCTTCTTTGATGTAGGCGATGTGTCTTAGGTCGTCTTCCTTTTCTTTGACACTGGTTAGTCTCAATTCCTTAAGATCAGGATCATCTTCATTTTCAAATTCTACAAATTTATGTGAAATTCTTTGAAGATCGATATTATATCCATCAATATCCAAGGACATGTCAACAGAATATAGCTTTTTGCTATCTATAGCCTTCTTGTCGATTGGAGCTTCTAGGACGTATTCGATAGACTTTTCTACACTTGGGCTTGTGATAGCTAGAGAATTTAGACCGTCTTTGTCGTTTTTCTCCTCCCTGTAATCGATGTTTGCCCCATCTTCTGATAGGTCCTTAACTTCCTTGACATTAATGTCTCTTAGGCTTTGGTTCTTGTTTGTGGCAAGAGAAAGAGTCATCTTTCTTTCTGGATCATGGTCGGTGTCTTTGATCTTTTCTACTTTTATAGTATAGATTATTCCGTCATGATCATCGTTTAAACTTGCCTTGTGGCTTATCTTGTAAGCTCTCCTGTCAGTTTCGGATAAAACGATATTCTCGCTTGTATCCTCATTTGTTTCGTTCTCTTCAACATACTCATCTTCGTATTCGCTATTATCAGCGATTCTGATGGATGTTGGCATTTGCTTATTCTTGTTTTTTGACAAGCCAATAGCATAGACATTGCTTGGTATTGATATAGTTATAGCCAAAGTCAATGCGAATAGCTTTAAAGCAAATTCTTTTAATCTACCTTTCATAAAATCCCCCTTGTTAAATATTTTTTTATATAAATTGCAAATTACACAAAATTTATAATTTACCTATTATCCTAACTATATTTTAATACATATGAGAATTTTTTACAAGGCTTAATCTTCACATTTTCTTAAAAATTTATATCCTAAGATAATTTAAATGAAAAAAGAGTTATTTATTATACATATAGTAGGAAGTTATTCAATAAAAAATGCCAGAGTCTTATAGAGATAAGTCTGGCATTAGCTTATGATAAGCTTAATATATTAAATTGAGTAAGTTCTCTAACTTGTCAAATCAAGGCTTCCAAAGACTTTTTATCTTTTATATTTACCAACTTGTCTGAAACTTCTATGAGCCCGTCTTTATCCATTTTAGATAAGCTCCTAGAAAGGGATGGACGCGTTGTTGCGAGATAGTCGGCCCACTCTTCCCTTGAAATAGATAGATGAACTATTCCATCATCTTCATTGTCAAGGAGGAAGGCTGCGATTTTCTGTTTGAGATTGGCTTGGGAGTTGATTTGATTTTTCTTGGATAGCTTGAGGCTTTTATTAGCAAGGATATCTATGAAGTTTAGGCGTAGATTCTTCGAACTTGTCCTCATCATAAGTTTTCTAAAGTCCTTGATTACGAAGACCTCGCTATCCTTATCTGCCTCAGCCCAAAAATCGTAGGGCTTTTTAAGATAAGCATAGACTTCTCCAAAAATTGCTGGCTTGTTGAAGCTTGCAATGATATAGCGCTTACCCTCTGGGTCGATCTTGTAGACCTTGACACTGCCCTTTTTTAGATAATAAAAGTCCTCCTTGACCTCGTCTTTTTTGAATATGTGACTGCCCTTGGGGTAGACCATCTCGTAAGTTTGACCCAAAAGCTCTATTTCTCTTAGCTCTTCATCTGTTAGATTTTTGAAAATAGGTATTTCTCTAAGATCCATACTAAACCTTCCTTCTATATATATAGTAAAACACTTGCTATTATTATACGATAGCAAAAAAGGCCCCGCAGGGTCATAAAGTGTAGACAAAATCAAAATAACCCTTATTTCGACCGAACGGAGTGAGTGGAGAAATCTAATGAGATCTCTCCGTGTGTTCGTTTCACTCACACTAAAACCTTATAACAAATATGAGCTTAGATTTTAGGGTCAAATGTGCCAGTTAAGGCACATTTAACTAGTCGAGATAAGGGTAACTTAACGATAAAATAAATTTCGATTGAAGTTACTTTGTCTGCAGTCTGAGACCCCGCAGGGTCCAATTATTTATCTTCCTTAAGGAAAAATATATCATAGATCAAAAACAAGGCCAAAAGGACTGCAAAGCCTAGAAAAGCCCTGGTCAAACTTTCTGTCTTAAGCAAGTTCTTGAAAAAAACTAGGGCGAAGGGAGAGGCCATAGCCCCGAGATTGTTTCCAGCAAACATTATGCCTGTGGCTTTAGTTATATGTCTTTGGTCCATATGATTTTCCAAATCTCCTACCGCATAGGATATGCAAATCGCTTGGGCAAAGGTCGTAAGGGCAAGGCCTAGGACTAAAAGAAGGATAGACTTATCAGTGATGGCAATTATAAGACTGCCTAAAATCATCATGAAGGTCGCAAGGCTTAGAGACTTCTTTTCGAAAATATTATAAAAGTTCCCAAAGGCAAAGCCTCCAACCATGCCCACAAGCATTATGAAAATCGTATAAAGGCTAATCGCCTCTCCCAAGACTCCATTGACCGCAAGGACTGTAGGAAATCTTAGATTCATGGCATTATTGGCCATTATAGCTACCATGGAGAGGACTATGTAGAAAATCACGAACCTATTGGCCCTAAACTTCCCCGAATCTTCCTTCTTGGCTACCTGAGTATCGGGAACGTTTCTTAGGAAAAATATCAAAGGAAATAGGGCGAGTACATAAATCGCAAAGCTTAGGTAAAAATCACCCTTGCCGATAAGTCCCGCAAGGAGGATGGATACTATTAGTCCAATCATCTCGAAGGCGTTTCTGTAGCCCATAAGCCTAGCCTTCTTCGCTCCCTTGTTGAAAATCCCTATATAAGTCGAAGCATTGGTCGCATAAATCCCCACGCCAGTTCCAAGAATCAACCTATTTAGAATAATAGCAAGCTGATTTCTAAAAATTAGAGGAATTATCCCACTAAGAGCCACAAGAGAAAGACCTAAGATAGTAGACTTCCTCATACCAATTTTCTCATTAATCTCTCCTGCCAAAAGCAAGAAAATAGTCGCACTAATAGCATTAAGGCTTAGAATAATCTCGGTCGTGCTAAGAGATAGGCCAAGCTCTTCTATAATACTAGGGGCAAATTGATTTATAGCAACATTTGTCGTGTGAAAGAGGGCGATTCCAAGCACCGCCCAGTCTCTTTTCTGAATTTTATCCATAATCTTCCTTTAATCTTCATCAAATATTGGAATTGTAAATCCTATAAAAACTTACTTCATTATTATCATCAATATTAAACTCTAAGATAGGACAATTGGCAAAATACTTGCTGGTTTCAAAAAAGTCTACTAATAAAAATATATTATGCTTCTAATTTTTGTAAATCTATAACTACACCGTTTACTTATGGGTTAAATGAAATATATCAGTGATTGAAAAAATATAATCCTTCCATAAAGCACCTATATGTTTTTCAAAAATAAGACCATTTGCTCTATAGTCATTAGAGATT
>NZ_JALEIL010000154.1 GCF_022770135.1 Anaerococcus sp.
TTTGAAATACTTCTTACATCAAACTTCTTGTAAAATTTCTTTCCTAGGTTGATCGACCTATACCTTCTTTCTTGTATGTAATAGTAGATTTGAGGTATAAGTAGGATTAATAAGATTATTAAAATATATTTCATATAAGTCCTCCTTCCTATATTAATACCCAAAATAAAAATCCCTAAAGGTCCTTGCCTCTAGGGATTGAATATTTTAGTGGGTTGCTCCACCAGTTACATTTAAATCTTCTTTGTCAGCGTATTTTACAATTGCTCTTACAGCAGCATTTAGGCCCTTTACTATATCGTCTAGGCTCATGGATGCCGTGTCTTTTTTGTCTACTACTTGTTCTGGAAGGAAGGGTACGTGGATAAATCCTGCCTTGATATTGCCATATTTTTCCGCCAAGTATAGGTCTTGGTACATTACGTGGTTACATACGAAGGTTCCAGCTGTGTTTGATACTGATGCTGGGATATTTTCCTTCTTTATTTCTTCTACTATTGCTTTGATTGGAATTGTAGCAAAGTAGGCATTCTTGCCGTCTTCTCTGATTTTAACGTCGATTGGTTGGTTTTCTTCATTATCAGGAATTCTCGCATCGTCTTGGTTGATGGCAACTCTTTCAACTGTTAGATCATATCTTCCACCAGCTTGTCCTACTGAAAGGATTACGTCTGGTTTGATTTCCTTGATTTTTTCTTCAATTTTATCAGCTGCCTTGTGAAATACTGTTGGTATTTCTAGTTTATAGATCTCAGCTCCTTCGCTATTTTCATCGATTCTTTTAACTGATTCTATAGCTGGATTAGTTTTTTCTCCTCCAAATGGATCAAATCCTGTAATTAAAATTTTCATATTTCCTCCTAAAATGCCCAAAATCTCATAAGTAGTATGTGAACTACGATTAGTATTATGGATAGTAGGGCTTGTTCTTTTATTACTTTGTTCTTATCTTTCATCTCTAGTAGGGCCACTGGCAAGAGGTTGAAGTTACCTGCCATTGGTGTAAGAAGAGTTCCGCAATAACCTGATGTCATCGCAAGGGCTGCCGCTATTGCAGGATCTGCCCCTTGGGCTATTACAAAAGGTACTCCTATTCCTGCAGTGATTACTGTAAAGGCTGCGAAGGCATTTCCCATAATCATGGTAAATATTACCATACCCAAGACATAGGCAATTGCTCCTGTCCAAGGATTTACAGTTGGGATTATTCCTCCGATAATCTTAGCTATTACATCCCCCACTCCTGCTGCAGCAAAGATTGCTCCAAGGGCTGCCAATAGCTGTGGTAGGATTGCTACTGTACCTACTTGTTGAACCATCCTATCAGATGAGTCTAGCATGTCCTTAAAGCTTGATTTGGTAAGAACCATAGCAAATACTACTGCTATTATTGCAGTAAGACCCAAGACTGAAGATGATGATTCCGGAATAATTTTTGCTATCGCTATAGCAAGGACTGCCATAATTATTACTGGTAAGAATACCTTAAGACCAAGCCTCTTGCTAGATGCAATTTGAATCTTCTCACTAACTTCCTTACTTCCCTTGATCTTGATTCCATCGATAAGGGAAATTATAGCGATTAGGACAACTAGGATTCCGCTTATCTCTGAAGGAATGACTTTTCCTAGAGCAAAGAGGACTCCTAAGATTATCCAGAATATTACTGTTGTAAGCTTCTTTTCCTTGGAAGGATCTTTGGCTACCCTAAAGGCTGTGTAGAAGAATTGAAGGCCAATTATTACAAAGATAAACTCCAAAAACATTGGGAAAAATTCTGCTCTTGTCATCTACTTACCTCCCTTTATCTTCTTATCGTCTATGATATTTTTGATAATACCAAGAACAAGGGTGATAAGGGCTATAGGGATTGAATATTGGCTTAGCTCGATATTTGTAACATTGTAACCAAGCTCTGCCATAGTTCCTACCATCATTAATACACCTGCTGCTCCAACGAAAGTATTTTGGGCAAAGAAGTTACCGAAGTTTTCCATGGCAGCTCCCCTAGCCTTTAGACTTTCTACTTCTTTCTCGCTTAGCTTACCCTTTTTCTTCTCAGCTGATGCCCTAGCCATTGGGAAGATTATTGGTCTAACAAATTGGACCAGACCGTAAATTCTCATTGACAAGAAACCAGCAAGTTCTCTAAAGGCAAGGTATACTGAAAGAAGGGCACCTGATGATAGGTTTTCTCTTTTCTTAACTATGTTTTCAGCCACTTGCTTAAGTCCGTGCTCTTCCGATAGTCCTATTACTGGAAGAGTGATGATAAATATGGTTACTATTCTTTGGGAAACAAAACTATCGCCTAAGATCGACAAGAATTCGCTTACGCTTAGTCCTGAGACCAAAGCTGTGATGAAACCTGATAGGACAACCGTAAAGATTATATTCAGTTTGAATATAAAACCCAATACGATAATCAGGATTCCTATTAATTTAATATATTCCATAAAACCTCCTATGATTTATCTATACTTTACCCGATATGTTAGATAAATTTAAGAATCATAAATTTTATACAAATTAATTTGTCGGTATAATAAAGGAAAGGAGAATAAAATGTATAGTAAAATAATTTCTGGAAAAGACCTAGAAGAAAATTTAGATAATTTTGATATAATTGATGTAAGAACTGAGGAAGAATACAAGATGGGCCATGTGAAAGGTGCGATCAATATTCCCTACGATGAGATTTTGGAAAATCTCGATAGAATCGATAAGGATAAGCCTACTATAGTTTATTGCAGATCAAATGCCAGGGCAGAAATTGCAAGTCTTAGCCTAAAGTCAGCGGGTTTTCCTTACATTTATATAGGAGATGGAGTCGAACTTTACGATTATAAGCTTGTGAAATAACTTAACGATTCAATTAAACGCTATTAATTTAGTAAATAAAACTTAATAATAGACATACAAAAAGCTTTGGCATTTTTCTTTGCCAAAGCTTTCTTTTAATCTATTACCCTCACCTTAATGGCTTGGGCGCCTCTTGGGGCCTCTATTTTTTCGAATTCTACGTCTTGGCCTGGGTAGAGTTTCTTAAAGCTAGTATCGCTTTCTATATCAGAATAGTGAACAAAGAGGTCCTCCCCTTCCCATTCGATGAAACCAAAACCTCTTTTATTGTCAAATATCTTAACTTTTCCTCTATTCATACTACTCCTTTGTCTGGGAGAAAAGTATCCTTAGACTCTCCTCCTTGACACTTCCCATATCATCTTCATCAAAGATTTCTATATTCTTAAAGCCAATATCTTCGATTATTTCTTTAACTTCTTCTATTTCGTAAAGTCTTTCCTGCTGAAATTCTGATATTCTCCTATAAGATCCATCTTCATTTTCTACGAAAAACTCCAAATGCATATCACAAAGCTCATCTTCATAGAAATTATCCCAAGTGTAGAATATGTCTTCGTATTCGTAGACATAGCATTCATTTCCGAAAACTTCCCTAATCTTGTAAGGCGAATTAATATCAAATACCAAAAGTCCACCTTTCTTTAAGCTAGCATAGCAATTTTTAAATAGCTTAAGAAGGTCTTCTTTCTCTGTCACATAATTTACAGAATCTAGGAGGATTACTATAAGATCATAAGTATCTTCCTTGACATATTCAACCATGTCATAGTGGATGAGATTTACATTAGAAGGGTCGTATTTATTTGCAAAAACTTCTAGCATCTTCCCCGATATATCTAGGGCGTCGATATTTTCGAATTCATCAAAGAAATATCTGGTAAGCATTCCAGAGCCTGCTGCAAGCTCTAGCATGTTTTCCTTCTTTATCCCGTGCTTTTTTACAAGAGATTTTATATTTTCTGCATATTTTTCATAATCTAGGTCAAAGCTTAGTTTGTCATAGATATAAGAAAAGTCGTCGTACATTATTTATCCTTGATTTCTTCTAGGGAAGCCTTAGTTTTTTCTAGGAGGTCTTCGTAGCCTGCAAGTTTCTCACGTTCTTCATTTACTACCTTCTCTGGAGCTTTTTCGACAAAGCCCTTGTTGGAAAGCTTGCCGCTAGCCCTCTTAATTTCAGCTTCTAAGCGTTTGATCTCATCTTTTAGCCTAGCTCTTTCTTTCTCATAATCTACCAATTCATCAAGGCTCATTAGTACAGAGAATTCATTGAATACTAGTCTTACTATGCCCTCTTCATCCTTAATTTCACTATCTTCCTTAGCCAAAACTTCAACTTCACTTGCCTTAGCAAGATTTACAAATTGGTCCTTGATTTCTTCTATAAGTGGAATATTTTCCTTATTTTCTACAAGGATTGTAAGTTTTTGACAAGTCTTTGCTGGAACATTTAGGGTAGCTCTTTGATTTCTTATGGCTGTTATGGCTTCTATTACAGAGTTGACATTGCTTTCTTCATTGACAAAGTCAAATTCTTTCCTAAACTCAGGCCAGTCTTCTACTATCAAGAGGTCTTTCTTGTTTGGAAGGGATGAGTAGATTTCTTCTGTAATAAATGGCATAAATGGATGAAGGAGAACTAGCATGTTCTTTAGGACATAAAGAAGGACTTTCTTTACATTTGCCTTGGCTTCCTCATCATCTCCATAAAGTCTAATCTTGGCAAATTCTATATACCAATCGCAATACTCATTCCAGATGAAATCCTCAATCCTATCTGCTGCAAGACCGATTTCGTATTTGTCGAGGTTTTTGCTGACATCTACTATTACATCGTTAAGTCTCTTAAGGATCCACTTATCTTCAAGCTCGAGATTTACTCCCTTAAAGTCTAGGTCGTCTCCCTCTTCGATATTCATTAGGACAAATCTTGAAGCATTCCACAACTTGTTGGCGAAGTTTCTGCTTGCAAGGATTCTCTTTTCGTCATAACGCATATCATTTCCAGGAGAGTTACCTGTAATTAAGGTAAATCTTAGGGCATCTGCTCCGTATTCATTTACAACATCGATTGGATCTACACCATTTCCTAGGGACTTACTCATCTTTCTTCCTTGTGGGTCTCTGATTAGTCCGGTAAATAGAACGTGGTGGAAAGGAACCTTGCCTGTGTTATAAATTGAAGAGAAGATCATTCTGATTACCCAGAAGAAGATTATATCATAACCTGTAACTAGGATATCTGTTGGGAAGAAATAATCTAATTCTTCGTTTTCATCTGGCCAGCCAAGAGTTGCAAAAGGCCATAGGGCTGATGAGAACCAGGTATCTAGGGTATCTTCGTCTTGAGTTACATGCTCTCCTTCGAGCATGCCATTTTCATCTGGTTCATCCTCAGATACAATAATTTCTCCATCATCTGTGTAGAAAACTGGAAGTCTGTGTCCCCACCACAATTGACGGGAGATGGTCCAGTCTCTGATATTATTTAGCCAGTTCATGTATGTTTTAGATAGGGAATCTGGTATAAGTTTTACCTCACCATTTTCGTAAGCATCTATACACATTTGTGCAAATTCGTCCATCTTAACAAACCATTGTTTGGATATTAATGGCTCGATTACTACCTTGGTTCTTTCAGAATAACCTACAGCATGCTCGATTTCCTCGATTTTTTCAAGCTGACCGGCTTCTTCTAGGTCTTTTATCATCTCCTTACGAGCCTCATACCTATCCATGCCAGAATATTTGCCGTAACCCTCAACAATATGAGCCTTGGTATCTATTACTACACATTGGCCGAGGTCGTGACGAGCTCCTACTTCGAAGTCGTTAGGGTCGTGAGATGGGGTAATCTTTACAAGACCTGTACCATATTCCATATCTACATAGGAATCTTCTATTAGAGGAATCTTCCTACCAACTAGAGGAAGAATCAAGTTCTTGCCTATCTTATCCTTAAAGCGAGGATCTTCTGGGTTAACTGCAACTGCCAAGTCTCCAAGCATTGTCTCTGGTCTTGTTGTAGCAATTGTCACATACTCATCACTATCTTCGAAGAAATATTTGATATACCAGAGGTGGCCTACTTGGTCTTCGTGATATACTTCTGCATCTGAGATAGCAGTTTCTGCCTTAGGATCCCAGTTAACTATCCTATTTCCCCTATAGATTAGGCCATCGTCGTACATCTTCTTGAAGACTCTCTTAACAGCCTTGGTTAGATTTTCATCCATAGTGAAGGAATCATGGTCCCAATCACAAGATACACCGATTGTACGAAGTTGCTCTTTAATTCTTCCCCCGTACTTATGGGTCCAGTCCCAGGCTTCTTCGAGAAAGCCATCACGGCCTAAGTCTGCCTTGGTCTTTCCCTCGCTAGAAATCTTATCTACTACCTTACTTTCGGTAGATATAGAAGCGTGGTCTGTTCCAGGAATCCATAAGGCCTCAAAGCCTGCCATTCTCTTGTAACGAATGATGATATCTTGGATAGTGTTATTTAGGGCATGACCTAGATGGAGGTAGCCTGTAACATTTGGTGGTGGCATAACTATAGTGTAAGGCTTCTTGTCAGGATTTACCTTGGCCTTGAAGTATCCACCCTTCTCCCATTTTTCATAAATTTCTTTTTCAAACTGATTTGGATTGTATTTTGTATCCATATTAACTCCTTTAAAAAATAAAAAAGGTGATAACAACATAGGACGAATGACCGTGTTACCACCTAATTTTCTTAATTAAGACTCTCTTTGCACCAATGCGTGCGACATGAAACATTTACAAAAGCAACCTTCAAAAGTTCATACTAGAAACTTCCAGCTCCCGTTTCCTCTCTAGAAGTAATCCCTTCCTACTCCTCTTTTATTGTTTCGATATTGTATATACTATATTTTCTTTATCTATTTTGTCAATCCATCCTCATTTTGTAAATTTCCCTTAAATTTAGCCTCTAATTTGTTATATTTTTTCATAATCTTACATGCTTGAAAGTCTTTTCCTAGCATAAATGTTAGAATTTAAAGAATGTATAAAAATTTAATGGAAAAGTTTTCATATTCCAAAAAATTTGATATAATATATCTAGGATCGCACAAAGGAGTGAAGGAAATTTGGATATTTATATTATTTCAGATACAGCTGGCCTTGCTATATCAGAGATAGTGCACTTTTCCTTGAGCAAATTTGATATAAATTCCAATATTATTATCAAATCTCAAGTCAAGGAAATAGACGAACTTTCTGATTTATTAGCGAGTATTAGGACCGACAATATAATAATTTATCACTCTTTCCAAGATTCTAAGATGAGTGCCTATATTAAAACTTTTGCCCAGACTAAAGAGATTGAGACCATTGACCTAATGGCCTACTCTATCAACAGTCTCTCAAAGATTCTTAATCAAAAGCCTCTTGATAATCCAAACTTTATCAATGCTTATGATTCAAGTCATATGAGAAGGCTAGATGCTCTAGATTTCGCCATCAAATACGACGACGGAGCCGACTTTAGGGGTATAAAGTTTTGTGATATAGCTATTATAGGAGTTTCAAGATCATCTAAGACTCCCCTATCTATGTATTTGGCTAGCAAGGGATTTAAGGTATCAAACATACCCTTGATTGTGGACTCAAAGGCTCCGAGGGAGCTTTTTGAAATCGATTCCAGACACATCATAGGCCTTACAATCAATAAGGATAGACTAAAAAGTGTAAGAGATGAAAGACTAAAGTCCCTTAAGTTATCTAGCGATTCAATCTATTCTAGCAAAAAAAGGATTGAGGCCGAGCTAAAATACGCAGATGATTTGATGAAAGATTTGGGATGTTTTGTAATCGACGTGACCTATAGATCAATCGAAGAAACTTCAGATATCATTATTAATTATTTAAACAAAAATAAGTTATTGGAAAGGAAAGAAAAATGACAAACAAATACGTTTATAACTTTAACGAAGGAAACATGTCAATGAGAGCCCTCTTGGGTGGTAAGGGTGCAAACCTTGCAGAGATGACCAATCTTGGTATCAGAGTACCATATGGTTTTACAATAACTACAGAGGCTTGTACCAGATTTTACAAAGAAGACAAGAAGCTTTGGGATGATCTAAACAAGGAAGTTACAGAACATATCAAAGACTTGGAAAAAGCAAACGAAAAAACTTTTGGTTCTACAGAAGATCCACTTCTAGTTTCAGTTAGGTCTGGAGCACCAATTTCCATGCCAGGTATGATGGATACTATCCTTAACTTAGGTCTTAATGACGATGCGGTAATCGGTCTTGCCAAGAAAACTGACAACGAAAGATTCGCTTATGACTCTTACAGACGTTTTATCCAAATGTTTGCTGACGTTGCTATGGAGCTTGACAAAAATAACTTCGAAAAACTCCTTACTGCCAAGAAAGAAGCAAAAGGCGTTAAGCTTGATACAGAACTTGATGCAAATGACCTCAAAGAATTAGTAGAAGAATATAAAGCAAAATACAAAGAGCTTATGGGAGAAGACTTCCCACAAGAGCCTAGAGAACAACTTGACCTTGCAATCTCTGCTGTATTTAGATCTTGGGGTAACGAAAGAGCTATCCTTTACAGAAAACTAAACGATATAGACGATGCTATGGGAACAGCTGTTAACGTTCAATCCATGGTATTTGGTAACATGGGCGACTCATCAGGTACTGGTGTAGCCTTCTCAAGAAACCCAGCTACTGGAGAAAACGTCCTATTTGGTGAATACCTAATCAATGCCCAAGGTGAAGACGTAGTAGCAGGTGTAAGAACTCCTCAAGAAATAGCTACCCTAGAAAAAGCTATGCCAGATGTTTACAAGGAATTTTTCGATACATCTGAAAAGCTAGAAAAACACTACAAAGACATGCAAGATATGGAATTTACTATCCAAGATGGTAAACTCTTCATCCTCCAAACAAGAAATGGTAAAAGAACTGCCCAAGCAGCAGTTAAGGTTGCAGTTGACCTTGTAGAAGAAGGTCTAATAGATGAAAAAGAAGCTGTCCTAAGAGTTAATCCAAAAGACCTTGATGGCCTCCTCCACCCTACCTTTACACAAAAGTCTGAAGAGGAAAATGAACCTGTAGCAAAAGGACTTGCAGCATCTCCTGGGGCTGCAGTAGGTAAGATTGCCTTCTCTGCAAAAGAAGCAGCCAAAAGAGCAGTTGACGGCGAAGCAGTAATCCTAGTCCGTGAAGAAACATCGCCAGAAGACCTAGAAGGAATGGTATCTGCTAAGGGAATCCTTACAGCTCGTGGAGGAATGACAAGCCACGCCGCCGTAGTAG
>NZ_JALEIL010000007.1 GCF_022770135.1 Anaerococcus sp.
CCCTTATTTCGACCGAACGGAGTGAGCGGAGAAATCTAATGAGATCTCTCCATGCGTTCGTTTCACTCTCTTAGTCGAGATAAGGGTAACTTAACGATAAAATAAATTTCGATTGAAGTTACTTTGTCTACGCTCTGAGAAGGCCCCACAGGACCTTCTTTCTATCTATATGAAGTTTTATATAATGTATAAGTTATCTCCTATATTTATTTAAGTCTAGGAATAATTTGACCGTAGTCTCCTTTTCTTCTCTTATATACTACTCTAACGTCAGCGTCTTCTGCGTCTAGGTATACGAAGAAATTATGGTCTAGTAGTTCCATTTGGAGAATTGCTTCTTCGGCTGACATTGGCTTAACGTGGATT
Organism: Anaerococcus sp.; assembly: GCF_022770135.1. Taxonomy (GTDB): domain Bacteria; phylum Bacillota; class Clostridia; order Tissierellales; family Peptoniphilaceae; genus Anaerococcus. The sequence goes on from NZ_JALEIL010000007.1 coordinate 367, forward strand.
TCCTTTACTCTTTTGATGTTGGTCTTATCATCGTTTTCCTCTTCATCATAAGGCTCGAAGCTTTCAAACTTGATGCTTTCTCCGCTTTGTCTATCTCTCATAAGTTTTGTCTTATTCTTCCTTACTTGGCGGAGCAGACCGTCGATATTTCTATCGATTGCTGTTGGATAAGTCTCATCACTAGTTTCAGATCTTAGGATTCTACCATTGTCGAGGAAGGCTGTAGTCTCAACTACAAAGTCATTTCCTTCTTTGGCAAACCTAACATCCATTTCTTGTTGGTCATGGAAGTATTTATCTAGCCTATCAAATTTCTTTATAGATTCATTTCTGATATCGTCTGTTAGTGTAAAATTCTTGGCTATTAAATTTAATTTCATAATACCCTCCTATTGTCTTTTTATTATTTTACCCAAATTTATAATTAATAAACGTTTTCTCATTATTTTTTCTTAATATCCATCCTTATTATCATAATAAGAGTGTTTCAATATTTTTAATAAAGTATAATAAAGAAAGATATGTAAAGGAGTAATTATGAAAGATACAAAATTAAGAGATATCTTGGACTATGAATTCTTATCTTGTCTTGATATTTCAAATGATTATAGAAAAATTTCCTACAAGAAGACAAAAGGAGATTATAAGGAAAATAGATACGACAGCAATTTATGGATTTATGACACTAAAACTTGCGAGAACTATCAGATTACTGATGATAACAAGGCACAAATTTCTGCCTTTAACAAGGATTCTAATCTAGTTTACAAGAAAGAATCCACAGATGAGGCTGATATTTTCTATGTCAAAGACGGTACAGGCCTAGGCCATGAGTACTTTTCTATAGACAAAGATGTCGAGATGATAAAGCACTTAGGAGACGACCTCTTTCTAGTGAAAGCAAAAGACAAGAAAAGCAAGGAAGATAAGGAGAAGGATAAGGAAAACTCCTACTTTAAGGAAATCGACAAGCTTCCTTTCTACCTAAATGGCCTTGGCTTTATTAAGGATGAGGACTCTGCCCTATATTTTTATGATGCTTCAAAAGATAGGCTTGAACTTATTAAAAACCTCAAGGCAGAAGATAAGCTTAGCTTTGTCGATATCAACGAAGATTCTAGCAAAATCCTCCTTCTTAGGGGAAATTACACTGATAACTCTGTAATGAAACTTAAGGAAGACCTCCTTCTTCTTGATACAAAATCAGGTGAAATCACCCTCCTAATCGAGAACAAATTCTCCTATTACACCGCAAGATTTATCAAAGATAGGATAATCTTTGTGGCGACCGATATGGAAAAGGGCGGGGTCAATGAAGATTGTTTTATCTACTCAGCTGACTTTGAAGGAAAATATGAGAAGATCAGCCCAGACGATTTTGATATGGCCTTCGGTAATTCTATCGGTACTGATGCAAGATTTGGTTCTTCCAAGACATTTGATGTAAAAGGCGATAGACTATATTTCGTCGTAACCGACTATGAAAATTCCAAGCTCTTATCCATAAGTCTTGATGGTGATATAAGAGAGGAAATCTCAGAAGGAGTTGAAGACTTTGTCCTAGCAGATGATGATATCTACTATCTTGCAATGGGAGTTGATACTCTTTCCGAACTCAAGAGAAAATCTACAGGCGAAACTCTTATAAAAAACAAAGTCCCTTCAGAAGTCCTCCCCATCGAGACCTTTGACTTCGTATCAAATGGAGATGATCTTACTGGCTACGTCCTCCTACCAAAAGATTTCGATGAGAAGAAGAAATACCCAGCCCTTCTTTCCGTCCACGGCGGACCAAAGACAGAGTTTTCTGACATCTTCCACCACGAACACCAGATGTTTGCATCAGCAGGCTATATAGTAATTTACACCAATCCACACGGTTCAAGTGGTCGAGGAGTCAAGTTCTCTGACATCCGTGGCAGATACGGAGATATCGACTACGATGACCTCATGACCTTTACCGACCTTGCCATAGAAAAATACCCACAAATCGATACAGAAAAAATGGGAGTCTATGGAGGAAGTTATGGTGGCTTTATGACAAATTGGACTATCGGCCACACCGATCGTTTCGCCGCTGCTTGTGCCCAAAGATCAATCTCAAACTGGACAAGCTTTTATGGAGTATCAGACATTGGCTACTACTTCGCTCCTGACCAGACAGCAAGCGATATGTGGGATAATCTTGACAAAATGTGGGACCAATCTCCAATAAAATACGCCCCAAATGTAACAACTCCAACCCTCTTCATCCACTCTGATGAAGACTATAGATGTCCACTTGAGCAGGGGCTTCAAATGTATACAAGAATAAAGGAAAATGGCACAGATACTAAGATGTACATCTTCCATGGGGAAAATCACGAACTATCTCGATCTGGAAAACCAAAGGGCAGGATCAAGAGACTAGAAGCAATCAAAGAATGGTTTGATAAGTATCTCAAAGATGAATAAAAACAAACCTAAGACAAAAAACTTTCTCCTGAATCTAATAAATAGGGTAGCCAGACATGACATCATGACCTACTCGGCTGCCCTATCCTTCTACCTCCTACAAGCATCCATACCACTTATGATGGTTCTCGTAAGTGTACTGTCCTACTTTATATCAGGTAGGGAGGATATCATCTATAGATTTCTGGACTTTTTGCCCAATACCACAATAGAACTAATAGCGGAAGTGATAGATATCCTACTTATCTCCTCCCAATCTCCAACAGTGACCACCTTGACGATTATTTTTGCCTTGTGGTCTGCGACAAGTGGTATCAACAAGCTAGTAAATGCGATAAATCACGCCTACGGCCTCCACAAACAGAAACAAGCTATCAAGCAAAGACTCATGAGCGTACTCTTTACCCTCATCTTTATAAGTCTGATAGTCTTCATGTTGATATTTCAAATCTATGGTACAAGCATCATAAATATCTTCAATGCCCAAATCATAGAGAAAATCACCATACATTTTAATACCAATATCCAAAAGGCCCTGGACATGATATCTTCGCCCCTATTTAAGCTAATAACCTTTGTCCTACCCTTCCTCATAATGGCCATAGCTATAGGAGTATTCTACAGATACTCCCCATCCAAGGCCAACAACAGGATAAGCATCAAGGAAGCCTTCTGTGGAGGATTATTCGCAACAGTTGCCATATTCATAGCAAGCTTTATCTACTCCTACTTCGTAAACAACTACTCCAACCAGTCCCTAGTCTACGGAGCACTCGCAGGAATCCTTGCCCTCTTTATCTGGCTTCTAATGGTATCAACCATCATTATCCTCGGTGCAGAATGCATAGCAGCCTACAAGGAAGGCTACAAGGAAGACTTTTTCGACAAAGAAGTAAATACAGAAGATGAGTCAAGCTTAAAAGACAACGTAATAGAATTGATAAGGAAAAAAAGCAATGAAAAATGAGATGAGAAGATTCTTCCTAAATCTCCGTCGAGAAATGGGAAAAGAGAAAATAGAAAAATATTCAGATAAAATCTATGAAAATCTAATTAAAACCGACCTCTACAAAAATGCAAAGACCATCTTTGTCTATGTATCGATGGATAAGGAAATAAATACAGAAAAAATCATCCGAAAAGCCATCGAAGAAGGTAAAGAGATCTACGTTCCATTCATAGAAGAAAAGTCCATGAAGGCAAAAAGGCTAGAAAAATACGAAAACCTGGTCGAAGGTAAATTTAAAATAAAAACCACAAGCTCAGATATCTCAATAGAAAACCCAGACTTGACCCTAGTCCCAGGCCTAACTTTCGACAAAAATAAAAACAGAATAGGCTACGGAGGAGGCTACTACGATAAGTTCCTAGCAAAAACTAAAACAAGCAGCCTAGGCCTATTCATGGGCCCCTTCGAATCAATAGAAATCCCAAAAGATGAAAATGATGTGGCCCTAGACTATATACTTACAGAAGAAGGTTTGTTCTGAGAAATATATCAAAGGAGATATCTCGACTTACGCTCGAGACCAGGGGAATGTAGGAAAGCTTGCTTTCCCGCCCTATCCCCTTATTTCGACCTTGTGGAGAAATCTCATTTAATAAACTATATCTTAAGATCATCGTGTATACTTTAAGAATAAACTCAAATAGAAATTCTCCATCTCGAAGAAGGGAACGTAGTGACCGACTGAGAGATCTACAGTATATGATGACTCGTGCATTATAAAGATTAACTTATCTAGGAGAATACCTAACTAACAAAAACTCCAAACAAAAATGTCCCAAGGTTCTGTAGACCTCTCACATAAAGTTCGAGGTGGCAAGTAATGAAAATTTTTAATAAAAAATACAAAATATGATAAGAGATCTCTCGACTACGCTCGAGATAAGGGATTGAAAGAAAACGAAGTTTTCTCTCTTCTTCCCTTGCTTCGACCAACGTGGAGAAGCCTCACGAGTAGAAGTAAAATCATAATTATTTTAAAACTCATAATTAAATCAAAACTATAATTACCGCCATCTCGAAAAACCCTTCCGGCTCTGGGAGTACTTATTGCTACCTTAACATAAGGAAAAAAGAAAAAAGCAAATCTCATCTTCTCAGGCTTACTATCCCCATCCCATAGATTATTTCATTTTTTATTTGACAAGTTTCAAAAGTCCATGTATAATTTGAAACATAGAAAACAAACTATGAGAAGAAAAGTAGATTTGATGGACCTACACAGAGAGGCTATGGTTGGTGAGAATAGTCTAGAAAAGTCGAATTGAAAATGGCCTTTGAGTTTCTTGCCCGATATTTAAGGTAAGACGTATTCGCACGTTATAGCGATAGGGTATGCTAGTACCCGATGAGTTATTAATCGCAAGATTAATATGAATTAAGGTGGTAACACGAGCTTTAAGCTTCGTCCTTTGGGGGCGGAGCTTTTTTTGATATAAGGATACATAGTTAAATTTTCTAATGGCGCCAATTGTTAACCTGTCCCTTCATATATACCGAATATATTATGCATGGTATAAATTATTAGAAATTATTAAAGAGGTAAATTAATATGTCAAAAAGATTTTTAACTGTTGGATCATTACTAAGAAACGAAGAACTACTAAAATACAAGAGAGAAATCGAAGGAAGAGAAGATATCACCTATCCTTTCTACGACGATCTTCCAGGCTACAAGGAATGTGAAGATAAGTCAGTTGCAGAGATTGACGAAAAACAATTAGACCACGGTCTCGTACAAGTAACAGATGGTGAATACTCCAAATCACTCTGGCACCTTGACTTCGTTTGGGGTCTAGATGGGTGTGAGAGATTTATCAACAAAACCGGCTACTTCTTCAGAGAAAAAGATTCTGATGAGAAGTTTGAGACTAGAAAAGATATCGGGATTAAAATCACCGGCAAGATTTCTGGAAAAAACCACGTCTTTATCGAACATTTCAAAAGACTAAAGGACCTTGTCGATGGAAGAGCTGAAGTTAAACAATGTATCCCTTCTCCTGCTCACATATATGGAGAGCTTACAAACTTTGGCTTCGTTGAGGAATCTTCTTATTACAACTCAAGAGAAGACTTCTGTAGGGACCTAATCCAAGCTTACAAGGACTTCCTAGACGACTTCAAAAAAGTCGGTGGACAAATCATCCAATTTGATGACTGTCTTTGGGAACAATTCGCTAAGGAAAACAAAGAAAACCAATACGATAACAACCAAACTGATCTTGATAAGGACCTAGCCAT
>NZ_JALEIL010000024.1 GCF_022770135.1 Anaerococcus sp.
TAAGATAATACGTTTTCAATAGGAGGAGAACCATGAAAGAAAAAATTCAAAGATTTGGTGGAGCGATGTTCACACCTGTAATGCTTTTTGCAGTTTCAGCTCTACTAATTGGCTTTGGTACTTTGTTTACTACTGAAGTAATCATGGGACCAATGGCCAGCGAAGGAACAATCTGGTTTGGATTTTGGGACATGGTCTTGTCAGGAGCTTGGGTAGTATTTAATCAAGTGCCATTATTATTTGCAATCGCCCTACCGATAGGACTTGCCAAAAAGCAAAATGCCAGAGCGAGCATGGAAGCTTTTGTAATCTACATAGTCTTCTTAAATTATGTTTCAACAATACTTAAACATTGGGGACCTACATTTGGTGTAGACTTCTCACAAGAGGTTGGTGGAGCAAGCGGTCTTGCAATGATTGCAAATGTTAAAACCCTTGATATGGGAATGATGGGAGCTTTGTTAATATCTGGTATTGCAATCTATCTACATAACAGATTCTTCGATACTAGACTTCCAGAAGCTTTAGGAGTTTTCAAAGGTTCAGCATTTGTCTTAGGTATTGGATTTATTGTTATGATTCCAATAGCTTTCCTAGCAGTTTTGGTTTGGCCTAAGATTCAAGCGGGAATGAATGTGTTTAGAGATTTCATAGTTAATTCAGGTACAATTGGTGTTTCAGTTTTTGTACTATTGGAAAAACTATTAATACCTTTTGGACTTCACCATTTATTGTATGCTCCAATGTATTATGATAGCTTGATAGTATCTGGTGGTATTTACTCTACCTGGGCTCAGAGTCTGCCAGAGATTGCGGCTAGTGCAGCACCACTAAAAGAAATTGCCCCTTACGCTCAGCTTACAGCTACAGGTTGGTCTAAGATTTTTGGATGTGTCGGTGTAGGACTTGCCTTCTATAAGACAGCTCTTCCTGAAAATAAGAAGAAGATAGCAGGTCTTATGATTCCGGTTGTTCTAACAGCTGTATTAAGTGGGGTTACAGAGCCAATTGAGTTTACCTTCCTCTTTATAGCACCACAACTATTTGTAGTTCACGCTGTACTCTCTTCTTTGCTAGCAACTGCAATGAATATATTTGGGGTGGTAGGAATATTCTCCGGAGGAGCTATAGAGATGGCTTCCTTAAACTGGATACCTCTTGCGGCAAATCACTGGAAGACTTATCTCATAATGCTTGTGATAGGACTTGTTGCGATAGCAGTATGGTATTTAGTATTTACCTTCCTTATAACTAAGTTTGACTTCAAGACACCAGGTAGGACAACTGCAGAGGATTCAGCAAAACTCTACACAAAGAAGGACTACAAGGCTAAGAAGAAGGAAGAAGGAACTGAAGGTAAAATTGTAAAATCTGCAGATAAGTTTGAAGTTATGGCTGATGAAATCCTAGTAGGATTAGGTGGTGCCGAAAACATCAAAGACTTTACTAACTGTGTAACAAGGCTTAGAGTAAATGTCAACGATCCTTCAAAGGTTGCAGATGATTCATACTTTAGAGAAATTGGAACTTATGGTACTGCCAAGAGTGGAAATTCGGTTCACGTTATAGTGGGAATGGATATCCAATATGTAGCAGATGCCTTTGGCGAATTATTAGATTAGAAAAGTTAATTAGTTAAGAAAAGAATTAATATAAAAGGAGTTAAGAATGACACAAAAATATTCAATAGTTGTAGCTGGTGGTGGTTCAACATTTACACCAGGAATTATAGGAATGCTTCTAGATAACCTTGATAGATTCCCAATTAGATCTATCAAACTTTACGATAACGACGCAGACAGACAAGGCGTTATCGGTAAGGCACTAGAAATCGTACTAAAAGAAAGACACCCAGAAATCAACTTAGTCTATACTACAGATCCTGAAGAAGGATTTACAGAGGTTGACTTTGTTCTAGCTCAATTGAGAGTTGGTAAATACGAGATGCGTGATAGGGATGAGAAAGTTCCATTAAAACATGGATGTATCGGACAAGAAACATGCGGACCAGGTGGAATGAGCTATGGTATGCGTTCAATCGGTGGAGTACTTGAAATTCTTGACTACATGGAAAAATACTCTCCAGAAGCTTGGATGCTAAACTACTCAAACCCAGCAGCAATCGTAGCAGAAGCTACTAGAAGACTAAGACCAAATTCTAAGATTATTAACATCTGTGACATGCCAATTGACCTAATGTACAAGATGGCAGATATGGTTGGACTAAAAGAATGGCAAGAGCTTGACTTCTCTTATTATGGCCTAAACCACTTTGGTTGGTTTACAGCAATTTCTGATAAGGAAGGAAACGACCTTATGCCAAAAATCAAAGAACACGTTTCTGTAAACGGCTTTGCTGATGGTATAGGAACAGCTCAACACCTTGATCCATCATGGGTTGAGACATTTACAAAGGCAAAAGATGTCTATGCCCTAGACCCAGAAACAATTCCAAACACTTACCTAAAATACTACTTCTACCCAGACTTCGTAATGGAACATACTGATCCAAACCACACAAGAGTTGACGAAGTTCGCGAAGGAAGAGAAAAAGATGTATTTGGTTTCTGCCAAAATATAATCGATAAGGGAACAGCAGAAGGAGTTGAAATCGAGCTTGATGCACACGCAACCTACATCGTAGACCTTGCTATTGCCCTTGCAGAAAACACAAAGGAAAGATTCCTTCTTATAGTTGAAAACAACGGAGCAATTCCAAACTTTGACCCAACAGCAATGGTTGAAATCCCATGTCTAGTAGGTAAAAACGGAATCGAAAGAATCAACCAAGGTGCAATTCCACAATTCCAAAAAGGACTTATGGAACAACAAGTATCTGTAGAAAAACTTGTAGTTGAAGCTTGGATTGAAGGAAGCTACCTAAAGATGTGGCAAGCTCTAACACTTTCAGCAACAGTACCAAGTGCGAAAGTTGCTAAAGAACTTCTTGATGATCTAATCGAAGCAAACAAGGACTTCTGGCCAGAACTTAACTAATAAAAGAAAAACCTAGTTATATAAGAAAAATCTCTACTTAGCGTATAATATGCTTAGTAGGGATTTTTTTGTGAGGTGATATTATCAGATTAGAAAAACTTATTAGGGAAAATGAAAATAAATTTACCCAGACAGACTATGTAATTGCAAACGAAATACTAAAAAACGGTCTTAATTACAATCTTACAATTAACGAATTTGCGAGTATTTGTTACACATCGAGGACCTCTGTCCTAAGATTTGCCAAAAAGCTTGGTTTTAATGGCTACAATGACCTCAAGTACTATATTTTAAATGACAAGGTCGATATAGTGACAAGCTCTGCGACAAGTTTCGATGCAAAAAAGGACTTGATTTATAAGAAGCTAAGGGAAGTTAAACGAGCCTTTATCTATGGTAATGGAGCCTATGAAGATATAATTAAAGATTCGGTCAAAAGACTGCTTTTTGATGTAGGAATCCTATCAGAAACATATGCTGGGGCCATGGAGATAGTCGCATTCGATAGAGAAATGCTTGAAGATAGCTTGGTGGTGATTGTGGATTTTTCCGAAGATGCACGAAGCGAGGAATTGATGTTTCAGATAGCATCCATCCATTGCATCAAACTAATTATAGGAAGTGAGTACAAGTCTATGACAAAAAGTGACTATAATATCTTCCTAGCCGAAGAAGAAAGAGAAGTTAGGCTAATAAGCCCCTATATAATAGAACTAGAGAAGTTTTTTATAGAATTTCTAGAAAGGGAAAGCAATGATATTGATGAACTTAGTTAGGGAAAATTACGCTAATCTCAATAATAATGACCTTAGAATATATTCCTACATAATCCAGAATAAGAGTGAGGCTAACGAATTAAATATCAATCAAATGGCAGATGAGTTAGGACTTAGCACTAGCTCCATAATGACATTTACCAAAAAGCTCGGATTAGATGGATACAGTGAGCTTAAATATCTTATAAAATGGAGCGAAGAAGCTAAGAATTCTTCCTTTGATAATAATGAAATCGAATATACTAAAAACGACATCAATCTAACTATGACCATGATGACTTCCCTAAATCTCGATGGCTTATTTAAGAAATTAAATGAGGCAAGGGACATATTTGTCATAGGAAATGGCTATACACAACTAAATGTAGCAGAGGAGCTTAAGAGAAATTTCTTTAACGTCGGTAAGATTCTTAATATCCTTGACCAAGACTCCGATTATGAGAGATATAAGAGTCTTATAAAAGATGGAGATGTCCTCTTTGTAATATCCTTTAGTGGAGAAAATGAGAAGTTGATTGATTTTATAAAATCCCTTAAGAAAGATGTAACTATAGCTTCTATCACCAAGCTATCCAACAACACCATATCCCACTTATCTGACTATAATATTTCCTTTGTAACTCACGAAGTATTTGACTTCAATCAAAGGATGAAAATATCGCCTATATCACAATTTTATGTCGTGATTGATTTCATAATTCTAAAATACTTATCTTTTTTATCTTAAAATAAAAGGGGAAAGCCCCAGTCTAAGATTTACAAATTGTAATCATCGACTAGGATTTTCCCAATTCTTTCTGCGGACTTTTGTATGCATCTTGCGTCGTTATTGTCAATATCAGTTGTTGTAACCATCATTCCTGTTATTGAAATATTTCTAAGACAGCCGTATTTTTTGCTCAGTGGATTAAGTCTAGGCCAAGTGACAGCTATACATTCTCCATCCTTATCTGCCATAATCATTTCCTTTGATAAGAGATTATTGTAGAGAGGAAGCTTATCAGCCACTTTATTTAGATTAGTTTCAATTCCTGAACAGTTGATTAGGACATCTGCATAGGATGACCTATCTCCCTTGAGGAGAAAGCTTCCATTGGATGTCTTTTCTATTGATTTGCTATTGGTAATTATATCAATGTTTCTCTCATCGTAGGCTTTAAGGATTAGCTTCATAGATTTATAGGGAGTCTTTCCTCCAAGAAAGCTTAAATATTTGTAGTATTTATTTAGAAAAATCTGTCTATCTTGGGGTCTTAGATTATTGATTATGTCAGCCACGTAGACTGTAAATTGCATAAAATAGTCCTCGCAAAAGGCGAGGGCCTGATCGTTTTCAGTAATTGCCTTCCTGCTTAAGTCTAGACTGTGATCCTTGTAGGTATTGTAAGCATATCTTAAGTCGAATCCATTATCAGAAAAATCTTTCTCGATCCTATCTATTAATTCATCAAGATTTATGAATTCATTATCGCTAAGAGCTCTATTAATCCAAGCATCGTCTAGAGAATATTTATCGTAAATACTTCCTTCATAAGGAATGTCAACTATCTTATATTCATTTTCACCCGTAAAGAAATTGATAGGCTTTGTGAGATTCTTATTTTTCATAAGATATCTGAAGACATCAGTTGAGGCGGCAGAAGTACCGATTACAGCTATTGAAGAGTCATCATCTATATCTTTTAATTTATCCTTTAGAGGATAAGGACTTTCTATATAGGAATCTTCTCCGCGAAGGCCGTAGGGATCTTGGTAGAAGCTTGCCCCGGTTGCAAGGAAGATAAAATCATAAGTGGACTTTTTATCTTTTGTCCTAAGCTCATAGCTTTCCTTATAATCATTGATGGAGACACTAATATCAGTAACTTCTTCATTTATAATATTGACAAAGGGAAGGTCTATATAATCTTTTGCCTTATCCTTAAGGAAAGAAGCGAAATAAATCCTAGGAGCCATCTTCTCTATAGGGTCGATTTTCTTATTATTATCTTCCATCCAATCTTTAAAATCATCCTTATTTTCTTTTGGATAAATCATCTCGTCGCTATCTACATTTAAAAGCTTATCGTAACTATCATCTTCGTAAGGAAGACCTGCTGGATATTCGCTTCGTTTTTCGTATATATCGATTTCTAAATTATCATTTTTCTTATTATCAATTATTGATTTGAGAAAGGAAAAGCCAGATAAGGCAAATCCTACTATAGCAATTTTCATATACACTCCTTTTTCGCTTTTAGATTATATACCCAAAGTCTAGAAAAATAAGTAATTTACTTGACAAAAAAGGATTGGACGTGTAGAATATTGAAGGATTGGCATAGATTGCCAATTATTTAAATTATAAAAGAAAAGGAGGTGCATTATGCCTACAATTAATCAACTTGTTAGAAAAGGTAGAAAGAGCGAAAAATCTAAATCAGATACACCAGCTCTAGGTTACAACTACAACACACTTAAAAGTAGAATTACACCAAACCAATCACCACAAAAACGTGGAGTTTGTACATCTGTAAGAACTGTAACACCTAAAAAGCCAAACTCAGCGCTAAGAAAGATCGCCAGAGTTAGACTTACAAACGGAGCTGAAGTACTATCTTACATTCCAGGAATTGGACACAATCTTCAAGAACACAGTGTTGTATTGATCAGAGGTGGAAGAGTAAAAGACCTTCCAGGTGTTAGATACCACATCATTAGAGGTACTCTAGATACAGCAGGAGTAGACGGAAGAAAACAAGGAAGATCTAAATACGGAGCTAAAAAAGCTTAATATTTAGCAAAATAAGTGCATAATGTACCTATTTATATACAAGGTATATGTGCACACTGACGGCAAGAAATTGTCGAGTACTCAAGATATTACACATAATTGGTAAAGGAGGGAAGAAAAGTGTCAAGAAAAGGACATATACCAAAAAGAGAGGTAATGCCTGATGCTAAGTACAACGATAGAGTTGTTACTAAGCTAATCAATAACGTAATGTTAGATGGTAAGAAAGGCCTTGCTACAAAAATAGTTTATGATGCTTTTGACATCATTGCAGAAGAAACTGGCAACGATGCACTAGAAGTATTCTATCAAGCTATGGAAAATATAATGCCAACACTAGAAGTAAAAGCCAGAAGAATTGGTGGTGCCAACTACCAAGTACCAATGGAAGTTAGACCAGAAAGAAGACAAACACTAGCTCTTAGATGGCTCGTAAACTTCTCAAGAGCTCGTGGTGAAAAAACTATGGTGGAAAGACTATCTAAGGAAATCCTAGATGCTTCAAACAACGCTGGTGCAGCAGTAAGAAGAAAAGAAGAAATGCACAGAGCAGCTGAAGCAAACAAAGCTTTCGCACACTATAGATACTAGAAATAGGGGGACAAATGAAAAGAGACGTCTCATTAAAGGACACCAGAAACATAGGTATCATGGCTCACATAGACGCTGGTAAGACTACTGTAACAGAAAGAATGTTATACTATACCGGTAAGATCTATAAAATCGGTGATACACATGATGGTACTGCAGTAATGGACTCCATGGACCAAGAAAAGGAACGTGGAATTACAATCGGATCTGCAGCTACAACATGTTATTGGAATGATCACAGAATCAACATCATAGATACCCCAGGCCACGTGGACTTTACTGTAGAAGTAGAAAGATCACTAAGGGTACTAGATGGTGCTGTTGCACTATTCGACGCTAAAAGCGGTGTAGAACCACAATCAGAAACAGTTTGGAGACAAGCTGATAAGTATGACATCCCAAGATTTTGTTTCATTAACAAAATGGATGCTACAGGTGCTGACTTCTTCATGGCTGTTGATACAATCAAAGATAAACTTAAAGCAAACGCAGTTCCAATAGAAATTCCAATAGGTGCAGAACAACAATTCGAAGGAGTAGTTGATCTTGTAACAATGGAATCTGTAACATACAACACAGAAGACTTAGGAGCTCACCCAATTAAAGGTGAAATCCCAGCTGAACTTGTTGAACAAGCAGAAGAATACAGAGCTAACCTTCTTGAAGAACTTTCAGAAATCGATGATAACATCATGATGAAATACCTTGAAGGAGAAGAAGTTAGTGAAGATGAGATCAATGCTGCAATAAGAAAAGGAACAATCGATAAGAAGATATTCCCATGTCTATGCGGATCAGCTTACAAAAACAAGGGTGTACAAGCACTCCTTGATGCAATCGTAGCTTACATGCCAAGTCCAGAGGATGTTCCAGCAATTGATGGTACAGATCCTAAAGATGATTCAATCGTTCTAGAAAGAAAACCTGGAGATAACGAACCACTAGCTGCACTTGCATTTAAGGTTGTAACAGACCCATATGTAGGTAAGCTAATCTATGTAAGAATTTACTCAGGTACAATTAAATCAGGTTCTTACATCTACAATGCTACAAAAGGCAAGAAAGAAAGAGTTGGACGTATTATGCAAATGCACTCCAACAAGCAACAAGAAATCGAAGAAGGATTTTCTGGAGATATCGTAGCCCTATTAGGACTTAAAGATACAACAACAGGAGATTCCCTATGTGACCAAGATAACCCAATTATCCTTGAAAACATGGAATTCCCAGACCCAGTAATCTCAGTTGCTATCGAGCCAAAAACAAGAGCAAGTCAAGATAAGATGATCGTAGGACTTCAAAAACTAGCAGAAGAAGATCCAACCTTCCAAACTAGATCAGATGAAGAAACAGGTCAAACAATCATCTCTGGAATGGGTGAACTTCACCTTGAGGTAATCGTAGACAGACTACTAAGAGAATTCAAAGTAGAAGCTAACATCGGTAACCCACAAGTAGCATACAGAGAATCTATCACTAAAGAAGCTGAAGCACAAGGTAAGTTCGTTAGACAATCCGGTGGTTCAGGACAATACGGTGATGTTATTCTTCAAGTTATGCCAGGAGAAGAAGGCTCTGGAATTACATTCGAATCCAAAATTGTCGGTGGTGCAGTACCTAAAGAATACATCAAGCCAGTTGAGGCAGGTGTAAGAGAAGCTGCAGCAAGCGGAATCCTTGGTGGATACCCAATGGTAGACATACACGTAATCCTAGTTGATGGTTCTTACCACGAAGTCGACTCATCAGAAGTTGCCTTCCACGTTGCAGGAAGCATGGGCTTCAAGAACGCTGTTGAAAAAGCAGGTCCAGTTCTACTAGAACCACTTGAAAAGGTAGAAATTACAACACCAGATGAATATCTTGGTGATGTAATGGGAGATGTTTCATCAAGAAGAGGTAAGATTGATGGAATGAACCCTAAAGATGGAATTCACGTGCTTGATGCATTTATTCCACTATCAGAAATGTTTGGATATGCGACAGACCTAAGAAGTAAAACTCAAGGTAGAGCGACATATTCAATGCAATTCGACCACTATGCACAAGTTCCAGAATCAGTTAAAGAACAAGTATTAGATAAATAATTAATATAGGAGAATATAATGAGCAAACAAACATTTGAAAGAAGCAAACCACATATTAATATTGGTACAATCGGTCACGTAGACCACGGTAAAACAACAACAACAGCAGCAATCACTCAAGCCCTAAACAAAAAATACGGTACAGGTGAGTACGTAGACTACGAACACATCGATAAGGCTCCAGAAGAAAGAGAACGTGGAATCACAATCAACACTTCTGTAGTAGAATACGAAACAGAAAACAGACACTATGCCCACATCGACGCTCCAGGCCACGCTGACTACGTTAAAAACATGATCACAGGTGCAGCACAAATGGATGGTGCTATCATCGTAGTATCTGCAGCAGACGGTCCAATGCCACAAACAAGAGAACACATCCTACTAGCAAGACAAGTAGGCGTTCCAAAAATCGCAGTATTCCTAAACAAAGAAGACCAAGTAGACGATCCAGAACTAATCGAATTAGTAGAAATGGAAATCAGAGACCTACTATCAGAATACGACTTCGACGGAGACAACGCTCCAGTAGTAGTTGGATCTGCTCTTAAATCACTAGAAGAAGGTGGAGAAGGCCCATGGTCAGACAAAATCCTTGACCTAATGGCACAAGTAGACGAATACTTCGACATCCCAGAAAGAGACAACGACCAACCATTCCTAATGCCAGTAGAAGACGTAATGACAATCTCAGGACGTGGAACAGTAGCAACAGGAAGAGTTGAAAGAGGAACACTAAAAGTTGGTGATACAGTAGAAATCGTAGGACTAACAGAAGATACAAAAGAAACAGTAGTAACTGGAGTAGAAATGTTCCACAAATCACTAGACCAAGCAGAATCTGGAGATAACGTAGGACTACTACTAAGAGGAGTAACAAGAGATCAAATCTCAAGAGGACAAGTACTAGCAAAACCAGGTTCTGTAAACCCACACACAGAATTCGAAGGCCAAGTATACGTACTAACAAAAGAAGAAGGTGGACGTCACACACCATTCTTCAGTGGATATAGACCACAATTCTTCTTTAGAACAACAGACGTAACAGGAGACATCGAACTAGAAGAAGGCGTAGAAATGGTAATGCCAGGAGACAACGCAACATTCAAGATCACACTCCAAAAACCAATCGCTCTAGAAGAAGGACTAAGATTCGCTGTACGTGAAGGCGGAAGAACAGTAGCATCTGGAGTTGTTACAAAGGTAATTAAGTAGTCCCATCCTGATTGGGTGGCGGATTTTAATCCGTCATCTCTGAGGTGAAGTCCTCAACGAGCCGGACGGGCTAATGCTGAACCCAGAGAACTAAGCGAAAAGATTCGTTAGAATCTTTGAGAG
>NZ_JALEIL010000003.1 GCF_022770135.1 Anaerococcus sp.
AAGATATTCACTAAAAGAACTTCTTGGAAAAGGAGATGAAACTTCAGACGTATCAACAACTGACACTATAGTTGTAGAATACACTGGACAATTAGCTACTGATACAACAAAAGTAGATCAAAGAGCAGAAATTATCGATAACACAATACTAGATACTGCTGATTACAGTCTTGATATAAATAGCTTATCAAGCACTGGTCCAATCTATGTAGATGTAGATAAGTCAAATATTACGCCAATACCAGTCGAAAACCGCAAGGTAGAATACCCATTCACAGGTGGACCTGGTGTATGGATTGGATTTGCGATAATTGGACTTATCGTAATGCTTGGAGGAGTTTTAATCTACACTAAGAAGAAAAAAGAGCCTTTAAGCTAATAGTCTAAAATAGACAAAGGAAAAACCCTAGTTTTCCAAATATGGAAGCTAGGGCTTTCTTTTGCCTAAAATTAGGATTATTCTTTATTCTTACTAGGAGCTAGGATTGAGATTATGGCGAAGATGCCAAGGATAAATTGATACCAGAAGAAAGGAATAAGCTCGAAGGGAGCTAGGGCTCCTCCGGTAAAGCCTGCCGCTATGAGGACCTGGGCTGAATAGGGGATTATTCCTTGGAATACACAGGAGAAGGTATCGAGGAGTGAGGCGCTACGCCTTGGATCAATCCCAAATTCTCTAGACATCTTCTTAGCTATAGGCCCTGAGATTATGATTGCTACAGTGTTATTGGCGACACAAATATCCGCTAGGGATACGAGGGCCCCTATGCCAAGCTCTCCTGTCCTAACGTCTGTGGCGAAGATTTTAATCTTGGATATTATCCAATTGATTCCTCCTTCATCTGCCACCATCTTGGACAGGCCTCCTATAAGCATAGAAAGAAGGAAAATCTCAAACATTCCTGTAAAGCCTTCCCAGATAATTTGGGATATATCTATAATGGAAGATCCTCTTAGGAGCAAAAGAGCAGAGGAAAGTCCAATTGCTCCAGTAAGTACGACAAATACATTGACTCCCATAAGGGCAACTATGAGGACAAATAGATAGGGGATAATTGATAAAAGGTCGTAAGTAAGGTCTGTCGGACTTGTCGTAGCTTCCGGAGCTCCGAATATTAGAAGAAGGATTATAGTTAGGATTGCGGAAGGTATGGCGATTTTGGCATTCATCTTAAACTTATCCTTCATATCACAACCCTGACTCCTGGTTGCGGCTATGGTTGTATCGGAGATTATGGAAAGATTGTCCCCAAACATTGCTCCGCCCACCAAGGCACCCAGCATTAGGGCAAGGCTTATACCGCTAGTATTAGCAAGCCCTACTGAGATTGGGCCAAGGGCGGTGATAGTGCCTACAGATGATCCTGTAGCTATTGATATAAAGGAAGCTATGAGAAAGACTCCTGCTGTAAGAAAGCCTGTTGGGATAAAGGAAAGTCCTAGGGCAACTACAGAGTCTACTCCGCCTGAGGCCTTGGCAAGGGAGGAGAAGGCTCCTGCTAGTAGGTAGATCAAACACATAATAATGATATTAGAGTCCCCACAACCTGAAACTAAGGTATCGAACTTATCTTCTATACTTCCTTCAAATATAAAAAAGGCTGCTATAATTGCGACAAAGACTGCTATAGGGGCAGGTAGCTGGTAAAAGGCCATCTCGACTCCTTTGATTTGTAGAATTAGGCCTGTGGCTAGGTAAAGGCCAATGAAAATCCCAAAAGGAATCAAAGCCTTGGCCGAAATTTTATTGTTTTCTGTCATAATTTTTCCTCTCGATTTATGGTTTTTAACTTTAAAGGGCTTATATTCTCTAAACACTCTAACACAAGTAGGTGGAAATTTCAAAGTTGCTTAAGAAATATTTTTTGTAAGGCTGTGTTTTCTCTTAAATATATAAGTGTCGTTTTAGGCCGTAGAATGCTCGTGAGATATCTCGACTT
Organism: Anaerococcus sp.; assembly: GCF_022770135.1. Classification (GTDB taxonomy): domain Bacteria; phylum Bacillota; class Clostridia; order Tissierellales; family Peptoniphilaceae; genus Anaerococcus. The sequence goes on from NZ_JALEIL010000003.1 coordinate 1,941, forward strand.
CGCTAGACATAAGGTAGGGAAATTGCTTACTATTACATTGTTCAAAAATCCCCCTTGCTTCGACCTTGCGGAGAAGCCTCTTGTGATTAGTGTACGTTCTTAGATAACTTTTATATTTATATTTACATGTCATCTTAGACTGTAGACCTCTCGTCGCTTCCTCGTGGAAGCTCTGTCGAGGTGGAAAATTGTATGAGATATCTCCACTTCGGTCGATATAAGGGATAGAGTCCATAGCGGATATACCATTAAAGATAAGAGTACATATCCAATTGGTGATTTCTGTGAGATATCTCGACTACGCTTCGCTCCGCTCGACGGTAGTTTGCGGATTCGGGACAAGCATAGCTTGACCTTCATCTTATTAACTTAGAACGATAGTCATCGTTCTTTTATCCTTTGTTAATATTAACAAAGGATACTGCACTATTTTGCTCTGCAAAATAGTGGCCCATGACGAGGGCTCCCTCGATTAAGGGCTGCCATCAATTTACTATCGTTCATTGTGGCCAGAACCATTAGATATAAGGGAAATGTGCTTCAATAATGTTGTGTGAAGCGATGATGTTCCCTTACTTCGACCTTGTGGAGAAGTCTCTTGAGATCAATGTAGTTTCTTAGATATACTTTATCTTTAATTATACATGTCGTCTTAGACTGTAGACCTCTCGTCGCTTCGCTCTGTCGAGGTGGGAACTCAGTGAGATGTCTCGACTTCGCTCGACATAAGGGGTAGATGGTCGATATAAGGAAAAGTTCTTTTATCTTATATAAATAAAGCAAATAAGCCATGGCTAGCTTCTTATTTGCTTAAGATAAAGTATGTCTTTCTTTCCTTAACAATATATTATTGTCCCAAAGCGGGTATAGTTATATATAATAATAATTTTCTTAGAAAGGGTAGTTATGAATTTTGAATATTATTTAACTTATTTTTTTATCTATGCCTTTATAGGCTGGATACTTGAAGTTTCATTTAAGGCAATGAGGAGGGGAGTTTTTGTAAATAGTGGTTTTCTTAATGGACCCTATTGTCCTGTCTATGGCTTTGGAGCTGTGGCAGTCTTGTACTTTTTAAGCTTGGTGGATTCTTCTAACAAGCTAATCCTCTTAGTTGCCTCTATGTTTATAGCAAGTCTAATCGAGCTTATCACAGGCTTTGTTTTGGAGAAGCTTTTTCATATGAAATGGTGGGACTACTCTGACAAGGTCCTCAATATAGGAGGCTATATTTGTCTTGAGTTTTCCCTAATTTGGGCTGCACTTTGCTTTATCTTATATGAAGTAATCCATCCCCTAGTAGCTCAATTAGTAAGTCAGTTTTCTACAAAATTTCTCTTAGGATTTGATTTAATCTTTGCCCTAGTCTTGTTTGTGGACTTACTTGCTACAGTTAATATGATTCTAGGAGTCAACAAGAAGTTCAAGGAGATTGAAAAGTCTTCAGCTAGGATCAAGCAAGTTTCAGATAAGATTGGTGGGAAGGTTGCAGAAAGAAGCCTAGACCTTAAGGAGAAAAGAGAAGAGTTTGAAAATAGCGAGCTTGGCCAAAATCTCGATAGGAGAGGGGAGAGGTTAAGGCTTGACCTAAAGAAAGTCTTAGATAAGAAATCCGAGAGAAGGATTATCAGGGCCTATCCAAATCTTAGGCTAAGAATTGAGGAGAAACTTAAAGATTTGAATGAAAAGTAGGGTATGAATCAATAAAGGGGGATTGTCCATGAAGTTGAACGAAAAAAGAGAAATGCGCTTTACTGATTTTAAAAGGAAAGAGCTTGCCCAGAGAGTGGGAAGACTTGCTAGGATTTGCCAGAACCTAGAGATTCCAATTCTTATCATGGTTGATGGCTTCGAGTCATCTGGCAAGGGCTATGTGATAAATGATATAAGTAGAGAGCTTAATCCTAAATATTTTGATGTGGAAGTCTTCGAGAAGGACGAGGCCTACGATGATAAGTTCCCAACTATGAAGAGGTTTTTTGAAAGCACCCCCCGCAATGGTCATATCAAAATCTTC
>NZ_JALEIL010000053.1 GCF_022770135.1 Anaerococcus sp.
TCAAATCTTAAGTTAATGATGGCTGTGTCTACATCTACACCTTCGATTTCTTTATTGCACTTAACTGTAGCTTGTGTATAAACTTCTACTACTTCCTTGCCTGTTAAGAATCTTGCCATGTCGAAATCATGTATTGTCATGTCCATAAAGAGTCCGCCTGAAGATTTAACATATGATAGTGGTGGTGCTTCTGGGTCTCTTGAATCTACTCTTACTAATTCAAGGTCACCAACTTTTCCATCATCTATTAATTTCTTTACATAGGCGAAGTTTCTATCATATCTTCTGTTTACACCTATTTGGAATTTAACTCCTGCTTCTTTTACAGCCTTGTAAGCCTTCATTGATTCTTCATCAGAAAGCGAAACTGGTTTTTCACAGAATATATGTTTACCTTTCTCAGCAGATTTTACGATGTAGTCTACGTGAGTATCTGTTGGTGTACAGATTAATACTGCTTCTATCTCTTCATCATTGAAGATAACATCTGGATCTGTTTCCAATTTGATACCTATTTTTTCTTCGAAATCTTTTAGCTTATCTGCAAATGGATCTACAATTCTTTTGATGTTAATATTAGGGTTGTTTACTAGATTCATTGCGTGAATTTGACCGATTCTACCTGCTCCAAAAATACCTACGTTTAATTTTTTCATAATTTTCTCCTTATTTTTTTATTATACACTTGCTATTCCCAATGGTGAGAAGAACAAGTAAGTTGCAATTACTACTATTGTGATTAATATTGAAAATACTTTAACTTTTGCCCATGGCTCTACGCCAACTTCTTGGGCTATTGAATATTGATTTATATCAAATACTTTTCCTTTATATGTTAAGTTACTTACTATAATCATGATTAATAAATCTATGAAGAATAAACCACTCAATACATATAAGAAATGTACATCTTTTAGGATAACTTTTGATAAAGCGTAAACTACAACGTGGAATATCATAGTGGTTTTGGCTGCTGTAGCTGTTGCTTTCTTATAATAGAAGGCACATAGTATCATAATCAAAAGTGGCATATTATATAGACCATTGAACTCCTGAACAAAGGCATATAAGCCTGATCCTGCTTTAGATATGAAAGGTGCTACGACTATTGATATTACTCCTAGAGTGATATTTGTGATTCTTCCAACTCTTGCCATTTGTTTGTCTGTCGCATCCTTATTTATTATTGGCTTGTAGAAGTCTAAGGCAAATAAGGTAGATGTAGATGACAAGCTACCTGCAAATGATGATAGGATAGCTCCAAATATAACTGCTCCAAATAGCCCCATGGCCCATTGTGGTAGAACTTCTACTACTAGTTGTGGGTAGGCTCCATCTTGAGCTGTTAGGAATTGATCTCCAAATAAGTTTCTTGCTACTACTCCAGGGAATACTAAAAATAGTGCCCCAAATATCTTAAATACTCCAACAAGAAGTGCGCCCTTTTGAGCTTCCTTCAGGTTCTTAGCTGCGAAGGCCTTTTGAACTATCATCTGGTTAGTACACCAGAAGAAAAGGTTATTAAAAAACATTCCTGTGAATAGGGTTGGCCAAGGCACGATCTCTGAATCTACAGCTCCTATCGAATTTAATAATTCCGGAGTGTTTTGTGTTACATGCTCAATACCTGCTAGGAATGACCCATCTCCCAATAATTTTAATCCTAGGAAAGGAACTGCTAGACCACCTATAATTAATCCAAACTGATAAATTGTATCAGAATAAGCTGAAAGAGTCATACCACCTAAGAAGAGATACAAAACTCCTACAACTCCTATAAATATTACCATTATAGTTATAGCTGAAATTTGTGATATCCCAAGCATTTGATCAACTCTAAACAATTTATTAAATACTAAAGCCCCTGAGTAGAGAACTACTGGCATGAATGATACCATGTATGTAATAATAAATAGAATTGATACAATTCTTTTAGTCATTGTGTCATATCTTATTTCTATAAAGTCGGAAATCGTATTTATACCATATCTAAAATATTTTGGTAAAAATACAGCTGCTAGAAGTGCTATAGCTACGGCTGAGGTAACTTCCCAAGCCATTACTTGCATACCACCTACATAAGACTGACCATTCTGACCTACTATCTGCTCCGTTGAGAGGTTAGTCATTATTATTGTTCCAGCTACTACTGGTGCTGCTAATGATTTTCCTCCAAGGAAGTATCCCTCTGATGATGATGTATCAACTTGCCCAATAGTTTTCTTATAGGCGATGAAGCCTATAAGACATACTATTATAGCAAAGCTTGCTATTACGAAAAACATAATATCTACCTTTATTTCTTAGCAATAAGCTTATTTGTTATAAGCATATCCATGAAGTTTTTAGCTTTTTTGTGGTATAGGAATGGGTTTGCTAGGGCTGGATCTTGTTCAGCTTCTACAACGATCCATCCTTCATAACCATCTTCTAAGATCATATCGATTATAGCTTCAAAATCTATACAACCGTCTGAAGGTACTGTAAATGTTCCTTCAAATACTGATTTTAGGAATGACCATTCTTC
>NZ_JALEIL010000046.1 GCF_022770135.1 Anaerococcus sp.
GGAATCTTCGCTATTGTTAAGAAAGAAGGCTTTATCTACCCGGAAGATAATATAAGGATAGCTTATGATAGAGAAAATTAGAGTAGAAGATGCAGTAGGTCTCCCTCTCCTCCACGACTTTACAGCGATTATGGAAGATGGCTTCAAGGGAGTCTTGTTTAAGAGAGGGCATGTGGTAGAAGAAGCTGATATCGAGGCCCTCAAAAACATAGGCAAGGACCATATATATGTAGGAGAGCTTGAGGCAGACCAAGTCCATGAGGAAGATGCAATTTCTGAAATCGCAGATATGCTTTTTGGGGAAAATATCAAAAGGTCTGCTGTTAGTGAGGGCAAGATTAATCTTACCAGCAAGGTTACGGGACTTTTTACTATAGACAGAACTCTTCTAAGAAAAATAAACGAAATCGGCGATTATACCATAACTTGCAAAAAGTCTTACAGCAAGGTAGAAGAAGGCGACAGGCTCGTTGGAGCAAGAATCGTTCCCTTGTGGACAGAAAGATGGCAGGTAGAGAAAGCCAAGGAGATTCTTAAGGAAGGTCCTATTTTTGAAGTGAAGGAATTTAAGAAGCTTAAGGTAGGATGCATCATAACTGGAGATGAGGTCTACTATGGAAGAATCAAGGATGCCTTTAGGCCAGTTCTTAGGGAAAAGCTATCTGAATTTGATGCAGAAGTCCTAGGCTATGAATTTCTCCCAGATGATGAGGATAAGGTAGTTGAAGCTTATGAGAAATTCAAAGGGCAAGGTGCGGACCTTGTTATATTTACTGGGGGAATGAGTGTCGACCCTGATGACATTACGCCAAGGGCCATCAGAGAAACTCACGCAGAGGTCATAGTTCAAGGAATCCCTATGCAGCCGGGTAATATGCTCATGGTCGCAAGAGATGGAGGAGTCTATCTTATGGGAGTGCCTGGAGCAAGTATCCACTCAAAGATTACAAGCTTTGATTTCTTCCTTCCTAGGGTCTTTGCAGGAGTCGACCTAAAAAGAGAAGACTTCCTAGAGATGGCAGAAGGAGGACTTTTGTGAAATTTTCTGCAGGAGTCCTTACGGTTTCAGATAGGGCAAGTAAGGGAATCTATGAGGATAAAAGCGGGAAGGTCCTTAAAGAATTACTGGAAGAATTCGGCCTAGAAGTTAGGAAATACGAGATAGTGGCCGATGATTTCGAAAGTATAAGGGAGAAATTATTAGCCTATGCTGATGAAGAAATTTCCCTAATTCTTACCAGCGGAGGCACAGGCTTTAGCCAAAGAGACATCACACCCGAGGCAAGCCTTGCCGTAATAGAAAAAAGAGCGGACGGGATAGTGGAAGCTATAAGAAATGAATCCGCAAAGATCACTCCTATGGCCTATCTTTCGAGGGCTGTGGCAGGGATTAGGGGAGAGAGCCTAATTATAAACTTCCCAGGAAGCCCCAAAGCCTGTAGGGAAAACTTTGAAATCATAAAGCCCTTCCTAATTCACGGCCTTGAGACAATCGTAGGATGTGACAAACACGAATAGGAAATTAGGGTTGTTACAGAATGAATAAATCGTAGTTAGAATAATCATAACTGAATCCTCACAGAGCGGATGGTGTAATTTCATACATTAGTCGGCAGGAGCTAATTGTCCTTCTGGCCAGGAGATGTGAAATTCCTCAAGAGCACTTTCTAACTATGTTAGGATAATTATTCATTAACTTGTAACAGCCTTTTATTTTTACCTGAATGTCGAAAGTATTTTAAAAGACGAAAAGCCCGCCCTTAGCATATATTTACTAAAAAGGCAGGGCTTTGGGAATTATTTTATATTCTACCCTCTCGTTTTCTAAGAGATTTATTATGTAATAATTACTAAGCTAAGAGGGCAGAGCTATCCTATAATGTTTATTTTTCTCTCAGTTATTTTTCAACATTAAGGAGCTTACTTATTTTCTCTATTGACTCATCTGTAATAGTTGTAGTCCAATTCTTCCTTAAGGCGTCGAGAGACTTATCTAGGTCTCTTTCTCTAAGACTTTCTATTAAGATTAGGTGCTCGTCATAGGTCGATGGAGCCTTGTGGACGTCCTTGGCCTGATAGAAGCCTATTTCAAATCTTTTGACTCTCTTCTTTAGCCTATCGATAATTGGTTTGATCTCCTTATTTGGAGAAAGCCCTATGATTAGGTCGTGGAAGTCATCATCAAGCTCGATTACTCTAGTTATATTTTCATTCATATGCTCCATCTTGATTTGCTTGTTGATCTTCTCGAGCTCATCTATAAATTCATCTGTGATATTATCAAAGTTTTCCCTTAAGGCATAACTTTCAAGCTCGAGGACAAGTGGATAGATGTCTTTTAGCCTTTCGACCTTGATTGGAGCGACCATGGTCCATTGGTTGGCCTTGCTTATAACGAGGTCTTCGTTTTCTAGCTTAAGGATGGCTTCTCTTACTGGAGTTCGTGAAATCCCAAGTTCCTTAGAAAGCTCTGAGATCTTAAGCTGGGTGTAAGGAGTAAGCTCTCCGGAAATAATCTTATCGTGAAGTATATTGTAAGCTTCGTCTTTGACGAAGGTTCTTTTTATTTTATTTTCTCTTGTCATTTTTCTACCTTTCTACAATCATTATAACACATCTATGAAAGCGTTTAATATTTATTTGACAATCTTAGAAATACGTCCTATAATAATAGTGATATATCACATACCACTTATTATTATGGCTTAAGATAGAGAATTTGCAAATGCCGAATAAGGGCAATGTGAAGGATGTATCGAGAAATAATCGAAAGGATGTAATTTTGGAAGAGAAATATAAGATAGTACTAAATGATATTAGTAAAAGAGAAAAGGCTTCCCTAGATTTTATCAATGAGGAAGTTGTTAACACTGCACAAAAATTTCATGAGAGTTTCCCTGATTATGAGCCAACTCCACTGGTAAGACTAAGTAACCTGGCCAAGCAATTTGGTGTAAAGGATATCTTCGTAAAGGATGAATCTTACAGATTTGGCCTAAATGCCTTCAAGGTACTTGGTGGATCATTTGCCATTGGAAAGTACATAGCTGATAAGTTGGGAGTTGATATCGAAGAATTACCATTTGAGAAAATGATTTCAGACGAGGTAAGAGAAAAGCTTGGAGATATTACCTTCGTAACAGCGACAGACGGAAACCACGGTAGGGGAGTAGCTTGGACTGCCAACCAACTTAAGCAAAAATGCGTGGTAATCATGCCAGATGGATCAGCTACAGAAAGACGTGACAACATCAGAGCCTTGGGAGCAGAATGCGACATAATGGATGGGCTTAACTACGATGACTGCGTACGCCTTGCCAACAAGAACGCTGAGGAAAAAGGCTGGGTAATGGTTCAAGATACAGCTTGGGAAGGATACGAAAAGATTCCAACATGGATCATAGAAGGATATGCAACCCTTGCCAAGGAAAGTAACGATCAACTAAAAGAAGCTGGACTTAAGCCAACTCACATCTTCGCTCAAGCAGGAGTAGGTTCCTTTGCAACAGGAGTTACTGGATATTTCTCTTCAGTATATGAGGGAGAGGAAAAGCCATTTATAACTATAGTAGAACCAGAAAAGGCCAACTGTAACTTCATAACAGCAGAAGCAGATGACGGAAAGATCCACAATGTAACTGGTAAGATGGATACAATCATGGCAGGACTTGCTTGCGGGGAGCCTGTAACAGTAGGCTGGCCAGTACTTCACTCTTATGCAGATGCCTTCCTATCAGTACCTGACAAGGCAGCAGCAAGAGGAATGAGAATTCTAGGAAATCCATTGAAGGACGATAAGAAGATAATCTCAGGAGAAAGTGGAGCAGCAACAATGGGTCCTCTTTCAGAAATCCTTCAAAGGAAAGATTTAGAAGAGATCAAAAAAGACCTAAAACTTGACGAAAATTCAGTAATCCTTCTAATCTCAACAGAAGGAGACACAGACTACGCTCACTACAGAAGAGTTGTTTGGGATGGAATCTATCCAAACGAAGAAGACTACACATACACAATACAAAGATAAATAATAAATAAAAGGAGAAATAAATGACACAAGATATCAAAAAACTAATCGACGAACTACAAGAACTAGACCACAAGAACCTATTTGGTGATGACTTCTTCCATACATGGGATAAATCACAAGACGAACTAAAGGCAATCTGGAAGACAGCTGACATAATTAGAGCTATGAGAGAAGAAAATATCTCTCCAAAAATCTTTGATTCAGGACTTGGAATCTCCCTATTTAGAGATAACTCAACAAGAACAAGATTCTCATTCGCTTCAGCTTGTAACCTTCTAGGACTTGAAGTACAAGACCTTGACGAAAGCAAGAGCCAAATCGCTCACGGTGAAACAGTAAAAGAAACTGCAAACATGATTTCATTCATGGCAGATGTTGTAGGTATAAGAGATGACATGTACATAGGCAAGGGCTACAAATACATGAAAGACTTCTCTGAATATGTAAAAGAAGGTCACGAAGACGGAGTTCTTGAACAAAGACCAACTCTAGTAAACCTTCAATGTGACATCGACCACCCAACCCAAGCCATGGCAGACCTTAACCACGTAATCCACGAATTCGGTGGAATAGAAAACCTAAAGGGTAAAAAAGTAGCAATGACATGGGCTTACTCACCATCATATGGTAAACCACTATCAGTTCCACAAGGAATCTCAGGACTTTTCACAAGACTTGGAATGGACGTAGTTCTCGCTCACCCAGAAGGATACGAAATCATGCCAGAAGTTGAAGAAATAGCTAAGAAAAACGCTGAAGAATACGGCGGAAGCTTCACAGTTACAAACTCAATGGAAGAAGCATTCAAGGATGCTGACATAGTATATCCAAAATCTTGGGCACCATTCGCAGCTATGGAAGAAAGAACAAAACTTTACGGCGAAGGCGACCAAAAGGGAATTGACGAACTAGAACAAAGATTACTAGAACAAAATAAAGAGCACATGGATTGGGAATGTACAGAAGAGATGATGGAACTAACCAAAGATGGAAAAGCCCTATACATGCACTGTCTACCAGCAGACATCACAGGCGTTTCTGCAGAACACGGAGAAGTAGCTGAATCAGTATTTGATAGATACAGAGTTCCTCTATACAAGGAAGCAAGCTTCAAACCATACATCATAGCAGCAATGATTCTTCTACAAAAGATCGAAAATCCAGAAGAAAAACTAAGAGAGCTAGTTGACAAGGCAAACAAGAGAATAGACAAATAAGATAATAAGAGAGGTAGAAATGACAGAATTTAAAAATATAGACTTTGATGCAATCAAAGAAAAAGCTGGCGAATACAAAGAAGACATGGTTGCTTTCCTAAGAGATTTGATCAAGCTAAAAGGCGAATCTTGTGAAGAAGGCGACAAGGCTAAAAGAATAAAAGAAGAGATGGAAAAACTTGGCTACGACAAGGCTTGGATTGACGGCCAAGGAAACGTACTTGGAGAAATGGGTCAAGGAAAAAGACAAATTGCCTTCGACGGCCATATCGATACAGTAGGAATCGGAAACATCGAAAACTGGGAATTTGACCCATATGATGGATTCGAAGACGAAAACCTAATCGGTGGACGTGGTGGATCTGACCAACTTGGTGGACCAGTATCTGCGGTATACGGAGCAAAAATCCTAAAAGACTTAGGCTATCTCAATGACGAATACAGAGTTCTCGTAACAGGAACAGTTCAAGAAGAAGACTGTGACGGAAACTGCTGGCTATACATGATCGAGAAAGAAGGTATCAAACCAGAATTTGTAGTATCAACAGAGCCAACAGATGGTGGAATCTACAGAGGACAAAGAGGAAGAATGGAGATGAGAGTAGACGTACAAGGTGTATCTTGTCACGGATCAGCTCCAGAAAGAGGAGACAACGCAATCTACAAGATGGCAGACATCCTCAAGGAAATCGAACAACTTAACGAAAACCCAGCTGATGATTCAGTAGAAATCAAGGGTCTAGTAAAGATGCTTGACGAAAAATACAACTCAGAATACAAGGAAGCAAACTTCCTAGGACGTGGAACAGTTACAACAAGCCAAATCTTCTTTACATCTCCATCAAGATGTGCAGTAGCAGACTCATGCTCAATCTCACTTGATAGAAGAATGACAGCAGGAGAAACTTGGGAGTCTTGTATCAAGGAAATAGAAGACCTACCATCAGTTAAAAAGCATGGGGCAAAAGTTTCTATGTACGACTACAAGAGAGCAAGCTGGACAGGACTAGAATACGAACAAGAAGCCTATTTCCCAACATGGGTAATTCCAGAAGATCACGTAGTAACAAAGGCTCTAGAAGATGCATACAAGAACCTTTACGGAGATAAGAGAATTGCTCCTCCTATAGCAAAAGAAGAAGAAAAAAGAGCAGCTCGTCCACTAACAGACAAATGGACCTTCTCAACAAATGGTGTTGCAATCATGGGTCGTCACAATATCCCAACCATAGGATTTGGACCAGGAGCAGAAGACCAAGCCCACGCACCAAACGAAGTAACATTCAAACAAGACCTAGTAACATGTGCAGCAGTATACGCAGCTCTACCACTAGTTTATACACAAGAAAATAAATAAGTAAGAAGTAAATGAGTAAGAAAATATTAGTAGCTCTAGGGGGTAATGCTTTGGGCAATACTCCTTCAGAGCAGAAGGAAGCAGTAAAGACAACAGCTTCTGCTATTGCAGGGCTTGTTAAGGAAGATTATAAGGTTATAATTTGTCACGGAAACGGACCTCAAGTTGGGATGATCAATCTCGCCATGAGTGCTGGAGCTGAGGCCAATGACAAGATACCTTTTATGCCATTTCCAGAGTGTGGAGCTATGAGCCAAGGCTACATTGGCTATCATTTGCAAAATGCTCTTGAAAATGAATTTATTAAAGAAACTATTGAAAATCCAGTCGTAAGTCTGGTAAGCCAAGTTATGGTTGATGAAATGGACCCAGCATTTTCCAATCCTACAAAGCCAATTGGCGACTTCTACAGCGAAAGTGAAGCCAAGGCCCTCGAAGAGGAGAAAGGTTTTGTGATGAAGGAAGATGCAGGACGTGGATATAGACGTGTTGTTGCAAGTCCTAAGCCTGTCGATATAGTAGAAAAAAGAGCTATCACAACCCTAAATGACGCAGGTTGTGTGGTAATAGCAGCAGGTGGTGGCGGTATTCCAGTTATCAGACAAAATGACGAGTATGTCGGTGTTGATGCTGTTATAGATAAGGACTTCTCATCAGCGAAACTCGCAGAGCTTGTTGATTGTGATATTTTGGTAATCCTTACAGCAGTAGAAAAGGTTGCCATTAATTTCGGTAAGGAAAACCAAGAAGACCTCGATAGTCTATCTGTCGAAGAAGCAGAAAAATATATCGCAGAAGGACAATTTGCCAAGGGATCTATGCTACCAAAGGTAGAAGCAGCCTTGGAGTTTGTAACTAGCAAACAGGGAAGAGAAGCAGTAATAACAAGTCTAGAAAATGCAAAAGACGCCCTAAATGGTGCGACTGGAACTTGGATCGGATAGAGGACAAACCCATATGATTGAAAGAATTGTATGGGTTTTTCTTTATAGGAAGGATTGAGTATGAGTGAATATATGAGAGCGATAGAATTTCCGAAGCTTATAGAATGGGCCCTTGAGGAATACAAGAATGAGGGAAGTGTATTTTCTATTGCCAAAGAGAAATTTTACAAAAATAAAACTAATAAAAGCCTAAGGACAGTTTTTGGCGATGAGCTTGGATCTGCTGTAGGACCTGCTGCGGGACCTCACACTCAGCTTGCCCAAAATCTCATAGCTTCCTATCTAGTAGGCGGAAGATATATGGAGCTTAAGACCTGCCAGATAATGGACGGTGAAGAGTTAATGGCAGCAATTCCAAAACCATGTATCAATTCAGAAGATGAGGCCTACAACTGCGAGTGGTCCACAGAGCTTAAGATAGAAGATGCAGCAAGTGAGTACATAAAGGCAGAGCTTGCCATAAGAGTTCTTGCTAAGGAGTTTGGCCTATCAGATCATAAGGACTTTGTTCTTAATATGTCTGTCGGTTACAATCTAGAAGGTATCAAGTCAGAAAAGGTAGACGGCTTTATCAATTCCTTGATGGATGCAAGTGAGACTGAAGTCTTCAAGGATGCTATCAAATATCTTAAGGATAATATAGACAAGTTTGAAAACGTTAGTATTGAAGATATAGAAAAAATCGACGGTAAAATCTGTAATTCTATGACTCTTTCGACCATGCACGGAACACCTGCTCATGAAATCGAAGAGATTGCGGCCTATCTGATTGAGGAAAAGGGACTCAATACCTTTGTAAAATGCAATCCAACCCTAGTTGGCTACGACTATGCTAGAAATATCCTTGATGAATTAGGCTACAAATACATAGACTTTGACAAGGCTCAGTTTGACCATGACCTTGGCTTTGATGAATCTATAGAAATATTTACGAGACTTTTAGATCTTGCTCGTAAAAACAACCTAGTCTTTGGCTGCAAGTTATCAAATACCTTCCCAGTTATACAAAAAAGGGGAGAGCTACCTAGTGAAGATATGTATATGTCAGGTAGGGCCCTTCTTCCATTAACTATATCTGCGGCCTTGAAATTATCAGAAGCCTTCGATGGCAAACTTCCTATGAGCTACTGCGGTGGGGCTGATGGACTAAATATAGACGAAATATTTGAAATTTTTAACCAACCAATCACAGTTTCTACAACCCTACTCAAGCCAGGTGGCTATTACAGGATGAAAGAACTTGCAGAAAAATGCGAGGGACTTCTAGGAAGAGCTTATGAGGGAATAGATAACGAGAAATTAAGAAATCTCGTATCAAGCCTTAAATCCAATGAACTTTATGCCAAAAATCCTAAGCTTAGACTAAGGACAAGAAAATGGGCGAGTGAGCTTCCTATGACAGATTGTTATAGTGCTCCTTGCAAGGATTCAGCCTGTCCTATAGGCCAACAAGTTCCAGCCTACCTTCACTTTGCAGAAGTGGGAGACTACAAGAAGGCCATGGAAGTTATAGCCATAGACAACACCGCTCCTGCTATATTATCAGAGACCTGCTATGAGTTTTGCAAGAAGACCTGTACCAGGGTCGACTATGAAGCTGGCGTAAATATTAGAGATGTCAAGAAGGAAGTAACTGATGCTTATTATGATAAATATATAGAAGAA
>NZ_JALEIL010000060.1 GCF_022770135.1 Anaerococcus sp.
GACATTAAGACAATCGAAAGAAGTGAGATTATTAGAGAGCTCCGCCTAGGAGAGTTTGACGTGCTTGTAGGAATCAACCTCCTCCGTGAGGGACTTGATATACCTGAAGTTTCTCTTATCACAATCCTCGATGCTGACAAGGAAGGCTTCCTCCGTTCGGAGACTTCCCTTATCCAGACTATAGGAAGGGCAGCGAGAAACTCCGAGGGTAGGGTAATCATGTATGCCGATACCATAACAGGATCTATGCGAAAGGCGATTGACGAGACAGAACGTCGTAGGTCAATCCAAGAAGAATTTAACGAAGAGCACGGCATAGTGCCAACTACAATCAAGAAAAACATAGCTGAAATCATCCAAATCACCAAGAAGAAGGAAGAAGAGGAAATTGAAGAATTCAGCAAAGACGATATAGAGACAATACTTATCAATCTGGAGGCTGAGATGTATAAGGCAGCAGAGGAGCTTGACTTCGAGCGTGCTGCAGCCCTCCGTGATCAGATTAAGTCTATGAAAGATAATTTTACAGGAGTGATTAATTGACAGAAATTAAGATAAAGGGAGCAAGAACTAACAATCTCAAAAACGTAGATATCAATCTTCCAAGAGACAAGATGATTGTATTTACAGGCCTTTCAGGTTCAGGTAAGTCGACTCTTGCCTTTGATACCATCTATGCGGAAGGTCAGAGGCGTTATGTAGAAAGCCTATCTTCATATGCCAGACAGTTTTTGGGCAATGTAGATAAGCCAGATGTGGATTCCATTGAGGGACTTTCCCCATCCATATCAATCGACCAGAAGACAACCAACAGGAACCCAAGATCAACTGTAGCGACTGTTACAGAAATCTATGATTATTATAGGCTCCTCTACGCAAGAATTGGAGATGCCTACTGCCCAGTCTGCGGTAGACCAATCGAGGCGCAAAGTATAGATCAGATGGTCGATAGGGTAAAGGAACTTCCTGAAAGAACGAGAATTCAAATCCTTGCCCCAGTGATCAGAGGAAAAAAGGGAGCCCACAAAAGAGCCCTAGAAAATATCCAAAAGGACGGCTATGTAAGAGTTCTAATCGACGGAGAAAAGTACGACTTGGCAGAAGAAATCGAATTATCCAAGACCAAAAAACACGACATCTCCGTAGTTGTAGATAGGATTGTGATCAAGGATGGAATCGATGCGAGACTTGCAGATTCAATAGAAACAGCCTTGGGTCTTGCAGATGGCTTGGTTATTATAGATGTGATAGGGGAAGACGAAATACTCTTATCTTCTAAGCTAGCCTGCCCAGAAGGTCACGTATCCCTCCCAGAGATTACACCAAATATGTTCTCCTTCAACGCCCCAATAGGGATGTGTCCTGACTGTAATGGGCTTGGTTTTCATCTTCAAGTCGATAGGGACCTAGTTATACCAGACTACGACCTATCTATAAACGAAGGAGCTATTGACTCTTATGCGACTTCTACCAAGGAGAGCTATTATTATGAAATAATAAGGGCTATAGCAGATTACTACAAGTTCTCTCATGATGAGCCAATTAAAAATGCTCCAAAACAGATGATCGAGGATATCTTAAATGGAACAGATTACGATTTGAGTTTTGTCTTCGACAGTCATTTTTCCGGTAGGAAAAGATATACTGGACCCTTTGAAGGTGCTATCAAAAACATCTACGACCGCTATCAAAGGACGAATTCCGATGCCCAAAAGAAAAAGTTTAGAGAATATATGTCAGAAGAAGAGTGCGATACCTGCCATGGAGATAGACTAAAGCCAGAAATCCTTGCTATCAAGGTAGGAGGAGTGAATATCTCTGAGCTTACAAGACTTTCTGTAGAAAAGTCCGTAGACTTTTTTGACAAACTAGAACTTTCTCCAATGAAGGCGAAGATTGCAGACCTTATAGTAAAGGAAATAAAGGCGAGACTGTCTTTCCTAAACGACGTAGGGCTAACTTACCTTACCCTAAACAGGGCAGCAGCGACCCTATCTGGTGGGGAGAGTCAGAGAATAAGACTTGCGACTCAAATAGGATCTGGCCTTGTGTGAGTTTGCTATGTCCTTGATGAGCCTTCTATAGGTCTTCACCAGAGAGATAACGACAAGCTAATAGCAGCCCTTAGAAATCTCACGGATATTGGAAACACCCTAATAATAGTAGAACATGACGAAGATACTATGAAGGAAGCAGACTATATAGTAGATATTGGACCAAAGGCGGGAGTTCACGGTGGAGAGATTGTGGCCAAGGGAAGTCTTGACGATATAATGAATTCCAAAAAGTCGATTACAGGAGACTATCTAGCTGGTAGGAAAAAAATCCCAGTTCCTAAAGAAAGAAGAACAAGCGATGAATATATAGAAATAAAGGGGGCTGCAGCAAATAACCTCAAAAACATCGATGTAAAAATTCCCCTAGGAGTACTTACAACAGTAACGGGAGTGTCAGGTTCTGGTAAGTCTTCTCTAGTAAACGAAATCCTCTACAAGCAAGCAACAAAGAAAATTAACAAGACCAAGGTAAGGGCTGGCAAGCACAAGGAAATCCTAGGACTTGATAAGATTGACAAGGTAATAGCCATAGACCAATCCCCAATCGGAAGGACCCCAAGGTCAAACCCAGCAACCTACACCAAGGTCTTCGATGCCATTAGGGATGTATTCGCCATGACCAACGAAGCCAAGATGAAAGGCTATGATAAGGGGAGATTCTCATTTAACGTCAAGGGAGGAAGGTGCGAGGCCTGTAAGGGAGATGGAACAATCAAGGTAGATATGATGTTCTTGCCTGATGTCTACGTTCCTTGCGAAGTCTGCCACGGCAAAAGATACAACAGGGAGACCCTAGAAGTCAAATACAAGGGCAAGGACATATCAGACGTCCTCGATATGACTGTAGAAGAAGGAATAGAATTCTTCCAAAACCACCCAAGCATAGTGAGGAAACTCCAAACCCTCTACGATGTAGGCCTTGGCTATATCAAAATAGGCCAACCATCCACAGAACTATCCGGAGGAGAAGCCCAAAGGGTAAAACTTGCAACAGAACTAGCCAAAGTATCCACAGGAAAAACCCTATATATCCTGGACGAACCAACAACAGGCCTTCACATGGCAGACGTCCACAAACTAATAGAAGTCCTAAATAGATTAGTAGACCAGGATAACACTGTAGTTGTAATAGAGCACAACCTAGACGTAATAAAAGTCTCTGACAACCTAATAGACTTAGGTCCAGAAGGAGGAGACGGTGGAGGAACCTTAGTAGACAGCGGTACGCCAGAAAAAATAGCAAAAAATAAAAAGTCCTATACTGGACAGTATCTTAAAAAGATTTTGTAGGAGATATTTTATTTCAAATATCTGAGACTAAAAATATTTGATATTAGGATATCTTGATATTAGAATATACTTTTTTATGAAGGTATCCCTTCGTATTTTTGGGGGAACGCTAAGGGGGCGGCAGCGCTCTAAATGCCGCTTGGGCAAATGCCCCCTCCAGCTTTCCCCCAAGCCCCCTTTTCCCTCACCCCCTCTGCTCCTTAAGCGGAGTGCGGAAAAGGTCGATTTGCTTCGCAAATCTTTGTTGGTAGGGGGATCCCTTCGCTCTAATTGTTCTTGGATTTAACAATGTCTAATCTCCGTCTCTCTAAAAATCGATAACTCGCTAACGCTCAAACAAATCGATTTTCTTAACGAGAGACTTGATTAGACATTTCTACCCGTCCATAGGGTGAGGGAAGGGGTAAGCTTTGCCTTTGGCAAAGCGTATCATTTTTTTATTCTTTATATTACATATAACTTTAAAAAATAATTCTGACCTAGCGAAGCTAGAAAGAATTTTCCAGTTTATTCAGATAAAGATACATAATATGCTTTAGCATATCTTACAAATACCTTTACCGAGTAGCATGTATAATCAGAGTGAGCGTTAAGAAAATTTATCTGTTTGAGCGAAGCGAGTTATAAATTTTTAGCGAACGATGATTAGGAATTCCCAGCTTTAAAACAAACTAAAACGAAGGGTTCTGCCTACTAAAAAAGATTGGCGTAAGCCAATCACAGAGCGTAGACAAAGTAACTTCAATCGAAATTTATTTTATCGTTAAGTTACCCTTATCTCGACTAAGAGAGTGAAACGAACGCATGGAGAGATCTCATTAGATTTCTCCGCTCACTCCGTTCGGTCGAAATAAGGGTTATTTTGA
>NZ_JALEIL010000086.1 GCF_022770135.1 Anaerococcus sp.
TATAAGCCGCATTTTCCTATAAATTTCTTCCTCTTCGACCTAAAAGGTTCTTACCAACTTGAAAGATCTAATAGAGCAGATATTTTCAGAAATTATGATAGTAAGGACCTAAATCCCCTAACTTATTTCTTACTTAAAAGGAAAAGTGCTAAGAGAGCGTATATAGAGGAAACTTTTGGTAAGGCTTTATTTTCAGAAGAAAAAGAAGATTATATTAACCAAAGCTACGCGAAAGATAAACATAGAAAATCTAAGATATTCTTCACCAAGGGTATCGCTAAAGTAAATTCTGATAGAATAAATGAATTAAACTCAAAGGCTAGGGAAAATAATCTAAATTTTTACAAGAATAAAGAAAACTTTTATGAAAGAATCATCAAAAATCTCGCCAAATCGATTAACCTTTCCCTTAAATCAACCGAGAATAGGGATTTTGAAATGAGCAAGACTGGTAACCTCAGCCCAAGCCTAGCATGGAAAAGTCAAATTCCTAACTACAATAAGATTTTTACTAGGAAATCTTTTGAGAAAAAGGGAGATTACAAGGTTGATATCCTTTTAGATGGGTCAGCTTCACTTTTGTATGAGCAAGAAGTCGTAGCAACAGAAGCCTATATCCTATCTAGAGCTCTATCTAAAAATAAAACCAGCCACAGGGTCATCTCCTACAGCACCCTTTCCGACTACACTGTCCTTACTATCTTAAAGGACTTCGATGAAGAAACTAATGATGCAAGAATATTTTCCTACAAGTGCCTAGGCTTTAATAGAGACGGGCTGGCCTTTAGAAGTTACTCTTCATTAATTCCCAAAAGAAAGGTCAAAGACCATCTCCTACTAATCCTTACCGATGCGAACCCAAGCGACCTAAAGCCTTTAATCACAGAAGGGCTCAGTCCAAACAAAGCCTACAAGGAAGAGATTGCCCTTAAGGATACTAAGGAAGAACTCGATAAGCTTAGGAGGAAAAATATCAAGACCTGTGCCCTAATTCACAAGGACAAGGCTAGAAATGCCTGCTATCTTTACTACAATAATTTCTATCAAATCAAAGATTTAAGTCATTTTGCAAGTCAAGCCACAAGGCTTATCAAAAAAGAATTATTAAAGAAATAAAAATAGGGACTTACCGCTTCATAGCCCCTATTTTACTTTGCTTTTTATTTAACTTTTACTAAATTTCAATTCTAAAACATTCCATCAAACAAGGACATCTGATTTTTCTCTTGGATGCCGTCGATTATGCCCAAGGATTTGAGGCTGTTGATTGCATTTTTGTTTACTGAAGTTCTTGTTTTAAGATCTTCTAAAGAGATGAATTCACCTTTTTCTCTTTCATTAACAATGTCTATAGCCATTGCTTCACTTACATCATCAACTGCAGAAAGTGGAGGTAAAATATAGCCCTTCCTATCGCTTAGAAGGAACTTCTTGGCATCTGACTTATAGATATCGGCCTTTTCAAGCTTAATCTCTCTTGCTGCCATCTCCTCAGCTACCTCAAGGACAGTCCTTATCTGCTTATCTCTTTGAGATATATCAAAACTTCCCTCAACTTCCTTAAGGGCTCTTTGAATACTTTCTAGACCCTTTATAATAGTAGAATACTTAAAGTCGTTAATCTTGGTATTGAAGTAGGTCGCATAGAAGGCTTCAGGGTAGTATACCTTGTAGTAGGCGATTCTGTAACTCATGAGACAATAGGCCACGGCGTGGGCCTTAGGGAAAAGATATTGAATCTTAAGACATGATTCGATGTACCATTCTGGCACACCATTTTCCCTCATATAGGCTAGGATTTCATCAGAAAGAGGCTTACCCTTTCTTACCTTTTCCATTATAGAGAAGGACTTTTTCTTATCTAGCCCTTGCTGAATTAGGGCGTTCATTATATCATCACGGGTAGATATTATCTCATCAAAGCTTGCCGTACCATTTCTTACAAGGTCTTGGGCATTGTTAAGCCACACATCTGTACCGTGAGATAAGCCAGAAATTCTAGTCATCTCCGAAAACTTAGTTGGGAAGGTATCCTTAAGCATGGACCTTACGAAGTTTGTACCAAATTCCGGTATACCCAAGGTTCCTATTTCATTATTGGAAAAGTCGTGCTTGATATCTAGACTTTCTGTAGAAGAAAATATCTTCATAACTTTAGGATCTCCCATAGTAATCTCTAGAGGATTGGTTCCAGTTAAGTCCTGTAAGGCCCTGATTATCGAAGGAACATCGTGGCCAAGAAGGTCAAGCTTTAGGAGAGTCTCGTGCATCATATTGTAGGTAAAATGAGTTGTCTTTATATCTCCACTTCCATCATCAGCTGGATATTGGATAGGACATATATCAAATATTTCGATATCATCTGGTACTACAATTAGCCCACCCGGGTGCTGGCCGGTCGTTCTTTTGACATCCTTAAGCCCTCTTTGGATCTTCCTTACCTGAGCATTGGTAAATTCTACTTGATAGTCTTCGCTGTATTTTTTGATATAACCGAAGGCGGTATTATCCTGGATGGCTCCTATGGTTCCAGCCCTAAAGACCTTGCCCTCACCGAAAAGGACCTCAGTGTATTTGTGAATGGTAGGTTGATATTCTCCTGCGAAGTTTAAGTCTATATCTGGTTCCTTATCCCCCTCAAAGCCTAAGAAAACCTCGAATGGTATATTGTGACCATCCTTTTTCATCATAGTTCCACATTCAGGACATGCCTTGTCTGGATAGTCGATTCCAGCTCCTAAAAGATCTTCCTCAAAAAACTCTGAGTGCTTGCAATTAGGACAGACATAGTGAGGAGAAAGTGGGTTTACCTCGGTAATATCTGCCATTGTAGCAGCAAATGAAGAACCAACAGATCCACGCGATCCTACTAGGTAGCCGTCTTCGTTAGACTTTCCTACAAGCTTCTTGGCTATTATATAAAGAACCGCATAGCCGTTAGAGATAATTGAGTTAAGCTCACGGTTTAGCCTATCTTCTACTATCTTTGGTAGAGGGTCTCCATATATTGAATGGGCCTTGGCAAAGCAAGTATCCCTAAGTTCCTTATCAGATCCTTCGATTTTAGGTGGGAAGGTCCCCTTAGGAATTGGTCTAATATCTTCTATCATATCGACAATTTTTTTTGGATTTCTGATTACAACATCCTCAGTATCGATTGGATTTAGATAGGAGAAGTCATCCATCATTTCCTTTGTAGTTCTTAGATAATAAAGAGGCTCATCCTCGTGATATCTGAAGTATTGGCCCTTGTGGAGAATATTTCTCAGGATATAATCATCCCTTTCTAGATATCTTACAGCACCCGTTGCGACTGCAAGCTTATTATCCTCCTTGGCAAAGTCTAAGATTTGCTTGTTTATTTCTATAACTTGATCGAAATCACGAATCTTACCCTTATTTACCATATCATTATAAATTCCTAAAGGAGCCATTTGATAGAAGTCAAAGAGGTCTCTAATCCTATTCATATCCTTTTTGTTTCTCTTATTTTGTAAATATGAAAACAAAATTCCTTCGTCAGAACCTGAACCTACAAGGAGGCCTTCCCTGTATTTTTCAAGCACTGAGATAGGTGTCTTGGCCTCGGAGTTAAAATAATTCATCCTCGATTCGGAAATAAGTTTATAGAGATTTTTAAGTCCAACCTTATCCTTGGCGTAGACTGTGGCAGAGAAATACTCGTGCTTTGACTTTGGCCGGTGGCTTTCTAGCTTGTTAATAGTAGAAAGATTTATCCCATCTTCTTCCATAATCATCTTAAACATCTTGATGAAAATCTGAGCAGTTGCCCTTGCATCATCGCTTGCCCTGTGGTGATTGAAGGCAGGAATCTCTAGTTTTCTTGCTATCTTATCTAGGGAGAACTTCTTCATATCTTTAAACAAGGCTCTTGCCATTGGAAGGGTATCGAGATAAATTGGATTAAAGTCTATCCCCATCCTGTGGCAGTTTTCTCTAACAAAGCCCACATCGAAGTCGGTGTTTTGTCCTACTAGGATTGAATCCTTACAGAAGTCCAAAAATCCTGGAAGGACATCTTCGATTTTAGGGCAGTCTTCTACCATTTCGTTGGTAATGCCAGTTATTTCGATTATTTTTTCTGGTATCACCATCTCAGGATTTACCAGTTCGTTGTAGATTTCTGTAATCTTGCCGCCTTCTACCCTACAGGCACCGATTTCTGTAATCCTATCCTTGTAGCGAGAAAGGCCTGTTGTCTCAAGGTCGAATACGACAAAGCTTTCTTCTTCAATATTTTGGGTCTCGGAAACTTCCCTGTCGCTTAGATTGGTAAGGACTCTTAGCTCGTCTTCTACCAAAAGAAGCTCAGCTCCTGGAAGCATCCTAATTCCTTCCTTAGAAAGGGCCTCGTAGAGATCTGGAAGACCTTGGAGGGTTGCTGTATCAGTAATTCCAACAGCTCCCATCTTCCAGTTTTTTAGGGTGCTTACTAGGTCCTTATTGTCTACGAAACCATCGAGGTTGGTCATCTTGGTGTGGACTTCTAGTTCAACCCTCTTGTCAAGAGCTGTGTCAGTCCTCTTTCCAAGGATTGCATCTACCATACCATTTACTGTAAATACATCCTCGTGGGCGTAGTCGTCATAGTTTAGTACTCCCTCAACCATAACTTCTGATCCTTCCCCTAAGGTCTCTAGCTTGTAGTTATTCTTGGCGTTTGCGAAAATCTTACATGAAATCGCATCGGTCTTATCTTCTAGGTCGAAGGTATAGATAAAATATCCGCCCTTAGTTTCGAATACATCTAGGCCGTAGACCTTACCTATAAGAGCAGAGGCCACTCCCTTTCTTTCGTAGAGATCTCTAATATCTATCACATCTTCCTTGATTTTCCTACCGAAGTTAATGTTTTCTACGTGGATTTCTTCCTTCTTTTCTTCTTCCCTGTTTTGGATAGTAAAATCTATGGCGTCTTGGACCCTGGCTTCTCTTTCCTTGATGAGACGTTCGGTTTCGCTAAGGGGAGGCTCTTCTTTTACTTTTTCCTCATCTTCTATACTGCCAGGACTTGCTTCTTCTAAAGCTTCTTCATTATCTCCAAGCTTATTTTCCTCTTCGCCATCTTCTTTTCTTCTAACATTTATTTCAAGGCTTACAAAGGAGAAATATTCATAGAGCTTCTCCCTTTCTTCCCTTGTGAAGTTATAGCTATCAGCTTCGATCTCAAGGCTTAGAATGTTAGTTTTCGTGAAGTAGATTGCCTCTACTACAAAGAAACTCCCTTCCTTGACATCAATAAGATTATGAAGGTCTATTCTCATCTTCTTTGCTTTCTTTGAGAGTTTCTATCAAAGTATCCACTATCTCATCTTCTCTTACCTTCTTGATAGTCTTGCCATTTTTAAAGAGAAAGCCCATGCCATTTGCCGCAGAAATTCCATAATCTGCTTCCTTGCTTTCTCCTGGTCCATTTACAGGACAACCCATGATAGCAACCTTGGCAGATATATCTAGACCCTTACTCTTCTCTTCCACTTCCTTTACGATTTCAGGAAGATTAACTGTAGTTCTAGAGCAAGTTGGGCAAGATACTATATCTAGACCATCTCGTCTTAGGTTAAGGGCCTTAAGAATTGCCTTACCAGCCTTAACTTCTTCTAGGATATCTCCTGTGATTGAAACTCTTATTGTATCTCCTATCCCATCTTTAAGCAAAGAGCCTATGCCGATTGAGGATTTCACTAAAGCTTGGTACAAAGGACCTGCTTCTGTTACACCTAGGTGGAGTGGGTAGTCAACCTTAGCTGATAATTTCCTGTAGGCATCAATCATGGTGTTAACATCGCTTGACTTAACAGAAATCTTGATATCGGTAAAGTCCATCTCCTCTAGGATCTTCACTTCCTCTAGGGCACTTGCTACTAGGGAGTCTGAGTTTACTCCACCGAATCTATCTACAATTTCCCTTGATATAGAACCTGAGTTTACTCCGATTCTTATAGGGATATTTTTCTCCTTGCACTTATCTACAAGAAGCTTAACCTTATCGCTTCCTCCGATATTTCCAGGGTTATATCTTAGACAATCACAACCATATTCCACGGCAGCTAGGGCAAGCTTATAGTCAAACTGAATGTCCGCTACAAGAGGAATATTAGTTCTTTTCTTAATCTCGACAATTGCCTTGGCATCTTCTATAGAGTTAATAGCAGACCTTGCTATATCACAACCTGCTTCCTCCAAGGCGTTGATTTGTGCTACTACACTTTCGACATCACTTGTCTTTGCTGTTGTCATTGATTGGACAGAAATAGGAGAGTCGCCTCCTACTGCAACATCTCCTACATAAATCTTCTTAGTTTTCTTTCTCATTTTATCTCCTTTAAAATAGATTAATTATATCTTTTATTGAAATCACTAGTATTAGTCCCAGAAGAAGAACGAAACCTACTAGTGTGATTTTTTCTTCAAATTTCTTGTTGACACGCTTACCTGTAATCATCTCATAAAGAGCGCTTACTATCTTTGATCCGTCTAGGGCCGGTATTGGAAGGAGGTTGAATACTCCGAGGTTGACACTGATGTAGCCTAAGAAATATAAAAGGCTCATCAAACCATTTTGGGCTTGGTTGCCAAGTTCCTTGACCACTCCTACGGGACCGGAAAGGGCTGAAAAAGCAATCTTTCCAGTAAAAAGTCTCCCCAAGACTACAAATATTAGGGCGATATTCTTTCCTGTTTCGATAAATCCAAGCTTAATAGACTCACCGATACCAGCCTTTCTAAGCTTTGACTCGATTCCTAGATAATAAGACCCATTTTCTTCCATAGGACTTATCTCATAAGTTTTACTCTCATTATTAGATAAGACTTCAAGGGGAATTTTTTCATCCTTATCCCTGTTTTTGTAATATTCGTTTAGGATAGTAGAAATATCTGTAAAGCTTGTCACTTCTTGACCCGCAAGACTTACTACTTCATCCCCTAATTCTACACCAGCGGCCTTTGCTGGAGAATCTTTACTAAAGCCTCCGATTGTCTTTGTGGCGACTCCTGTATTAAGAGCAACTACAAAAAATATAATAACTGCAAGCAGTAAATTCATCACAGGTCCTGCAAGAATTGTAAGAAACTTACTCTTGGCAGGTGCCCTATCGTAGGACCTAGGATCCGAACTTTCGTCATCCTCTCCTTCCATAGCACAATATCCGCCGATTGGTATGAGTCTTAAGGAATAAAGAGTCTCCTCACCCTGCTTTTTAAAGATAGCAGGCCCCATACCAATGGCGAACTCATTTACCTTTATTCCGGATGCTTTCGCTAGAAGAAAATGTCCAAATTCATGAATAAGAATCAAAAATAAGAACATAACTATAGCTATAATTATTTTACTCATCAACTCTCCTTATAATCTTGAAAATAGATATAAAACCGGAGCTATAAAAAGCATGGAATCGAACCTGTCGAGGATTCCTCCATGGCCAGGAATAATATGTCCAAAATCCTTGACTCCAGTTTTTCTTTTAATAAATGAAGCTATCAAATCTCCAACCTGAGACAAAACAGCTGCAATAATAGTAAAAATTATGACTTCATATATCTTAACACCAAGTCCAAATTCATTGATAAAAATCGAATTTAGGACACAAGCCCCAACTATTCCGCCGATAGATCCCTCGATGGTCTTGTTAGGACTAATATGCTTTATGGATTCAAACTTATGCTTACCCATAGTGGAACCTACAAGATAAGCGAAGGTGTCTGAACCCCAAGCTGTAATATACAAAAGCCATACGAAATTTACATCCTTTATCCTTAATATATGACTCATCAAAAGTGATACATAAAGTAAGACAAAAGATGTCGCAAAACCATCATATAGGCTATAGTGACCCTTCAAGATAATATACATCATCATAAAAATTACAGAAGCCACAAGACTTGCTATATAAATATCAGAATTATTGACATAGGCTGCAAGCATGATAATCGTATTAGTCACATACAAAAGCTTCATAGGAAGAGTAATCCCAATCTTTTCCAGAGCCTCTTTCATCTCATGAAGGGCAATATAGGAGAAGATCATAACTCCTATAGCTAGAGGGATTCTTCCCATAAATGTTATAAGGATCAAAAGAGCGAGGATTATCGCTCCTCCGATTGCCCTATTAAACAAGTTCATGACAAGGCCCCATATCTTCTATTTCTCCTAGAAAACTCCTCCAAAGCCTCATCAAAAGCCTTCCTATCAAAGTCAGGCCACAAGGTATCTGTAAAATAAAACTCCGCATAGGCGAGTTGGTATATCAAGAAGTTTGATAGCCTAAGCTCCCCACCTGGCCTAATGAGAAGGTCAGGATCTGGTTGATCTTTGGTATATAGGTAAGAAGAAATCATCTCTTCTGTAACATCTTCCTTGCTTACTCCCTCATCTAACATTAACTTAAAGGCGTGTACTAGCTCGTCACGACCCCCGTAGTTTAGGGCGATGTTTAAGGTGATCTCGTCATTATCCTTGGTATCTTTCATTGCTTTTATGCAAATCTCCTTAGTAGAAGCTGGAAGCTTGTCCAAATCTCCAATAAAGTTTAGCTTACAATTCTCCTTCATCAATATATCTAGCTTACTTTCAATAAATTTAATCACAAGCTTCATCAGGTAATTAACTTCCTCGGCAGGTCTTTTCCAATTTTCTGTCGAAAAAGCGTAAAGAGTCATGTACTTTACTCCGCGCTTTTTTGCATGAAGACATATATCTACAACATTCTCGGCCCCATTCTTGTGACCGTAAGTCCTAGGCATATGCTTCTTTTTAGCCCATCTGCCATTCCCATCAAGGACTATGGCAACATGAGTCGGTATATTTAAATTATCCATAATCATTCCTTTATTTTTAATCTTTTCTCATTATACTCAAAGGGGCCTTCTTTTTCTATTGATAAGGCGGGGAAGCTTAGGATAAAATTAAGAGCTAGCAACAATAATTAAATAATTGGGCTGGTATTACTTAAATGTAACTCCTATTGGGTATTGCACCGTCTCTTAAACCTTCCCTCTTTGTATACATTTTATCATGGGAATTTACGAATGATTACTTAAAACTTTTTCTTACGCATGTTACAATATTTAAATATATAAAAGACGATATAGTAATCTCATATCTTCTTCACTTAGTATCTCTCAGTTCTTTTTCCTCTAGTTCTTTTAATGTAGTTCCATTTTTAGTTTTCCATTCAGTTTTTCCATTTCTGCTCATGCCAAGTACAAACATTGCTGCATATGATGGACTATTAAATAAAAAGTTTCTTGTTAATTTTCCATCTATTATTTCACTGTTAACCTTACACTTATCTCGAAGTTCTTTTATACTTTTTGGTAAACTCTTTGAGTCAATAATTTCTATCATACTATCCTTTAAAACAACAAATCCTTCACTTGTTCTTTTGCATTTGGCCTTTATAACTTTCCCTGATTTTTTTGTTTTGGTATTTAGATACAATAATTCATCATCTATTTTTTCTTCTATTTTAAATTCTCTATTTACCATAGGAACAAAAATTTTATATCCTAATACACCAAGCACCATTTTAGAATATTCTATAAAATCTTCTAATTCTGATTCTTTCTCTTCTGTTACATTTCCTGGGTTTGGATCGTTCCCATTTCTTACTTTATACCTATCCACATCTATAGCCATATTGGTGAATTTATTCTCTAGATATGAGATTTCCGTGGGTCCAAATGAGTTATTTTGAGTAGTTAACATAACTGCATCCGAAAAATAAATCTCATCTTTTAGATGTTCTGCTACTCTAAATAAAACTCCTTCGCCATTTTTTCTTATCCCAGCTTGGCCGATATATACTTCATCATCACCATCCTCATTCTTTCCGAATAAAAAATATACTCCGCTTTGCTTTAAATCCTGCCTGTCTTTGCATTTTTCAAGGTATGGTCTCGGAACTTTATATGCTAATCCTGTCCAATTTGATAAGGTGCACTTTATTCTTCCTGTAACTTCACCATCCATTAAAAAAAGATTAAAATTTTTGCTGTTTTTCATTCCCCACCTCATAGTTTAAGATATAATAAATCTTCTAACTCTTGATACTTTATCTCGTAACTACTAATATATTAATTATAATTTCTTTACTTTATCAATTTCTTCATAATTAACTATTGATTTTCTATAATATTCATAGTTGTTTTACCATCATTAGTTTGAAATTTTCTTTAATATAAGTAATAATACAAATTCACAAACATATTTTTATTACAATTATTTGAAATAGCGAGTATAAAAGCTAATTAAAAT
>NZ_JALEIL010000089.1 GCF_022770135.1 Anaerococcus sp.
GGATAAGGGATAGGAGAAGGTCGGGATAAGGGGATGACCAGATAATTGATAGGTGGAGGAAATGTCGGGATTCCCACATCACCCTTATATCGAGCGGAGCGTAGCGGAGTCGAGATATCTCGTGTGGGATTTCTCAACTTCGGTCTATATTCCATTCCCACCATAACGGTCGTAGCCTAAATATCTCAAGAGATCCCTCCGCTTCGGTCGGGATAAGGGTTGAAAACGATCGGGATAAAGGAGGATTCCTATTAGGATAAGGAAACGGTAGCTAGCAGTGTCTTTCGCCTTTTTTATAATGAACTAGCTAATAAAGTTCCACAGATCTAATCTCGGCCATATTTCTGTAAAAAAAATAATTAAGCCCTAAGCCTAATTATTTTCTTCTTCTGTATCTCCACCCTCGTAGTCCGAGCTTTCATCTTCTTGTGTACTTTCAGTATCTTCTGTATCGGAATCACTTGTTTCTTCTTTTTCCGAATCTTCTTCAGAATCTTTTTCAGTATCTTTTTTCTTTTCTTCTTCCTCTTCATTCGAAGATTTGCTCTTGTTGGTGATGTATTCTTCCTTGTCTACGCTTGCTCCCTCACCACGGTTAAAGATTATATCTCCTATTTTTGTTCTCATGGAAATCTTGTATTTGCCGTCGTTTTCGCTGGAGTAGCCGTCTTTGATATTTCTGTAGGATATGTTTCCTAGGACGAAGTTTCCTACTGATAGCTTGGCGTTTACATTGTAGTTATCGATTGTTTTATTTGCTTCTACAATTATATCCCCTGTTTGAGTGATGAAGTCTAGTCTATTTCCAAGGGTAGAATCTACTATGTTGATGTTGCCTGTTGTAGTTTCAAGCTTGGTATTGTTAATCTCAGCCTTGTTTAGGTTGATTGAACCAGAGCCATTTGAGATTGCTCCCTGGAAGTAGGCGTTATCTACACTCACATTTCCGCTATCAAGTCTTAAGTCGAAGTTTTTTACTTCAAGGTCTGTGATTTTGACATCACCTGCAGTGATTTTTCCCTTGATCTCATCTAGACCTCCTTCCATTGGCAGGAAGATTCTAACTATTGGAATTTTATCCTTCATGTAAAGTTCCTTGCCGACAACCTTGTTCTTAAGCTTAAGCTCTCCTTCGTTGAAGCTTACTTCCATATCGTAGGAGTTTTCCTCTCCCCTGTAGAGGACAGTGTATTCGACATAAGGGTTGGTGTTTGATCTTTGAATTCTCACATCACATGTGCCTAGGTCAAAGTTTATGGTCTTAATCTTGTTTAAATCCACACGCATAATCCTAGATTGGTTGTAGGAATTGTCGTCGATTTCTGTAGTAGTAGCTAGCTTGTTTGAGATGGGATTTCTCCTACTTGTTCCAAAATATATGGCAAGGGCAAGGACTATCACTAGTCCAACTATAGCTATAATTTTCTTTTTAGTAAATCCCAGAATATTTTGTCTTTTTTTGTCAGTTTTTTTCGTATTTTTTCTATTCTTTCCCATTATTAGCTCCGATAATGTTCTGTTTAATAATCAGTCCTGTTGTAAATATTAATATAAGTCCTACGAAGTATATCTCATTTGCTCCCAAGAAGGGTTTAAGGAATGCGAGAAATATATCGTCGAGCTTGTCTCCTCTTATATATTGTATCATAAAGGCCAGACTAATTACATTATAAATCGCAAGTAGTAAGTAGAATATGTGTTTGGACACAAATAAGCCTTCCTTATTGATGAAGATTGAATCCAGATATACAAACAGGATTGTAACTATAAGATAGTAAATACCCATCCCTTCTCTTAGGTAATATCCACATCCTATAAGGAAAGCGAAAAGACTTATGGCCTTTATTTCATTTAAAGTTTTCTCTTTCAAAATTCTACCCTCCACAAGTATAGGCCCTGGGCTCCCAAGGCAGGATTGGCTCTTTTATTATTATCCTTATCAAAAAACTTCCTGTAATCATCAAGGCTAAGCCTTCCTCGGCTAAGCTCTATAAGAGAGCCTACCATAATCCTTACCTGGTTATGAAGGAAGGATTCTCCCTTAAAATAAATAGCAAGGTCATCTCCTTCTTCCTCGAAGTAGGCCTCGTCGATCTTCCTTACTGTATTTATCTTAAGATTTTTATCCTCTCTCATAAATAGCCTAAAGTCATGTTCGCCCTCAAGGATCTTAAGACCTTCTTCCAAACTCTTAAGGTCTAGGGGGTAGGATATTTCTTCCTTGTAGTTCCTGTAGACCGGATGCATGAGCCTTCCCCTGTAGATCACATACTTATAAAGCTTAGACTTGCATGAAAATCTCGCATGAAAGTCTAGGTCAACTTCCCTAGAAGAAAGAGCCAAGATATCATCAGGAAGATGGGGCTGGATATGAAAGCTAAAGGCCTTAGGATTGATATCAGACGCTGTAAGGAAGTTTACAAAGTGGCTTCTGGCGTGGACTCCACTATCAGTCCTTCCGCAAGATACAAGCCTATTATCCTCTCCCGTTACCTTCCTTATGGCATTTCTTAACTCTTCTTCTACACTTCTTTCGTCCTTTTGGTATTGAAAGCCTGCGAAGTCTGTCCCATCGTAGGCTGTTTCTAGAAGTACATTTCTAATCATAGGAAGTGAAGGACGATTACTATTGTGCAGAATATGGTAAATAGGGAAATGACTAGCCAATCAACCCTTCCCATATTGATCTCGTTAAGCTTAGTCCTATCGTGTCCTATCCTATACATCCTCGCTTCCATTGCCGTGGCGAGGTCATCGCTTCTTTTGAAGGAGTTAATAAATAGTGGGACTAGAAGAGGGATCATGCTTACGGCTCTGTTAATAATATTACCAGATTCAAAGTCCGCTCCCCTTGCCATTTGGGCCATCCTTATCTTTTGCGCCTCATCAAAGAGGGTTGGGATAAAGCGAAGGGATATGGAAATCATCATAGCAAGCTCCCCTGCAGGGAAACCGAATTTCTTAAGCGGTGAGAAGAGCTTTTCTAGTCCATAGGTTAGCTCCATCGGACTTGTGGTGTAGGTTAAAACAGAGGTCGATAGGATTATTAGGATTAGTCTTAGGACTGTAAAGCCTGTCCTGTAGATTCCCTCAGCTGTTATTGTGACAGGTCCAAGTTCAAAAACTGCCCTACCTGGTGTTGTGATTAGGTTGATAAGTCCTGTAATGATTATGATGAAAATCACGGGCTTTAGGGACTTAAGGACGCTCTTTATTGGAATCTTTGCGACAGCTAGCATGGCTATTAATAAAATCACAAAGGGAATGTAGCCGTAGAAGCTATCTACAAAAAATATTGTTATTATATACAAAAATACTCCCACGATCTTTACCCTAGGGTCGAGCCTGTGGATAAAAGTATCGAAAGGAAGGTATTGTCCTATGCTAATGTTTGCCATCTTTTCCTCCTAGAACCCTCTTAAGCTCAGAAATGGCTTCGTCTACCGTGTAGATATCATCTCTTACTGCTGGATTCTTCTCCTTGTAGGCTCTCATAAACTTAGTAATTTGTGGCACGTCTAGGCCAATGCTACTTAGTTCTGCTTGAGTGAAGGTGTCATAAGTAGACTTATCTGAGTAGACTTCCCCCTTGTTCATCACAATTACCCTATCTACATACTCTGCCACATCTTCCATGGAATGGCTTACTAATACTATAGAAAGCTCTGGGTCGGCCTCGTAGAGGGAGATGATTTCTTCAAATATCTCATCGCGACCAACTGGATCAAGGCCTGCTGTAAGTTCGTCTAAGACGAGGACCTTGGGATTCATGGAAAGAATTCCCGCAACGGCAACCCTTCTTTGTTGACCTCCAGAAAGCTCAAAGGGAGACTTATCCTTGTAGGTCTCATAGTCGAGTCCTACTTTTGCCATAGCTCCTCTTACACGCTTATCGATTTCTTCTTCACTTAGGCCCATGTTCTTGGGACCAAAGGCAATATCCTTGGCTATGGTCTCTTCGAAGAGTTGGTTTTCCGGATATTGGAAAACTAGACCTACCTTAAATCTCGCATCTTTTCTTTTTTTCTTATCTTTTGAGTTGATCCCATCTATGATGCAATCTCCATTAGTAGGAATGAGTAGGCCGTTTAGAAGTTGGACCAGGGTAGACTTACCAGAGCCCGTTTGGCCAATAAGACCTACGATTTCGTGAGAGTTGATCTCTAGATTGATATCCTTAAGGGCGTAGACTTCTGAAGGAAGGCCAGCATTGTAGATGTAATCAACATTTTTTAGTTCAATTTTCATATAAGTTCTAAAAACTCCTCGATATTTAGGGGAAGCTCATCCATCTCGATTCCTGAATTTCTAAGGGCGAAGGCGACTTCCGTTACCTGGGGAACAGCAAGGCCTAGCTCTTTCATCTGATCTACCTTGGAGAAGACTTCTCTGGCAGTGCCTTCTAGGGCCTTCTTGCCGCTATCTAGAACTACGATCTTATCTGCAAGGACTGCTTCTTCCATATAGTGGGTGATGTAGATTATTGTCTTGCCATAGTTTTTGTTGAGGTCTTTGACAAGCTTTATTACATCCTTTCTTCCCTTGGGGTCGAGCATGGCTGTTGGCTCGTCAAAGATTATATAGTCTGATAGCATGGCGATAACTCCTGCTATGGATACTCTTTGCTTCTGCCCTCCAGAAAGATTGGATGGATTTCTCCTCTTATAGTCTGTCATTCCCACAAGATCAATTGCCGAATCAACTCTTTCTCTAAGCTCTGGGTTAGGAACGGCTAGGTTTTCAGGACCGAAGGCCACCTCTTCTTCTACAGTTGTGGCTACCATTTGATTGTCAGGATTTTGGAATACCATGGAGCATTTCTCTCTGATATCCCATATCCTATCCTCGTCCTTGCTATTTAAATCATCCACCCAAATATCTCCTGATGTTGGAAATATCTGGGCATTTAAGAGCTTACCCAGGGTAGACTTACCAGATCCGTTGTGGCCAAGGATGGCTATGAAGTCTCCCTTATTAATTTCTATAGACACATTATCGAGTGCCTTTTTCTCTTCTTCGTCCTCTCCTGTCGGATAGACGTAGGTTAAGTTTTCTATCTTTATCATTTCTCTTCCTAGTAGGCCATAGCAGGTGAGTTGTTTGTGCTTGACTCATATACTATGACTGGTGTGTGGATTTCTGCATTTTCAAATATCACTTGGGCTACATGAGGTGGAAGGTTCAAACAACCGTGGCTTCCGTTTGAGAAGTATATTCCTCCACCAAAGGCTCCTCCCCTCCATGGGGCATCATGGAAGCCTTCGCCGTCCCAGCCTATTGGCATCCAATAATCAACTGGTGTCTTGTAGGCCTCTCCTGTAAAGTCGATTCCTTCAAGCTTAGCATTAGGCACTTTGGATAGGATTGATCCAACTCCGACATTAGTCTCCCATCCTGGTGATGTAAGTCCTGTTACAAGTGGGCTTTCTATTACAAGCTCGCCATTTTTGTAAAACCAGAGGTATTGGCGGGAGATGTCTACTTCTATATAGGTATTTCCAATATCTGTCCCGTCGGCTGTTCTTTCATAGCCGTATCTTTCATAAACAGGCTCAACTTCTCCGCTTTTTCTCTCATTGAAAAGCTTAAGAACTTCGTCGGCTGTTGCCGCTTGGTCAAGCAAGTAACCATAGACACCAGGATTTACTGTAATCTCGCCAACTCCTGTCGCATTAAACTTTCTTTCAGTTCCGTAAGTGTCAGTCTTATCAGCAACTTCTCCCATAAAGGCAAGAAGCTTATCATAATCAAGCTCGAAGACCTTGCCCTTTTGGACTAGCATATCTACAAGCTCATCTCCCTTAAGGCCTATATCAAAGCCGTTAAAATTAAACTTGATATTCATAGCTTCGATTTTTTTAGCATCTTCCTTAAGTTCGTTAAGCTCCTTAGAGTCTGAAAGGACTTCTGGATTTTGATAGTCTTCATCAGTAAGCTCAATATCACCATGGTCAGAATTAATTGCCTTAACTATTTGATCTTTAACCTTGGCGTAGTCGAGTTTGTTACCCATTACCGCATCTTTTACGTCAAATGAACCATCATGAAAGACAAGACTTGCATCTTCTGGCTCTGTTACATTAGTAAAAAGTGGAGATTCCTTTAAAAGTTCATCTAGCTTTGCCTCATCATACTTTATATTATAATCAAATTCTAAATCATCCTTCTTGCCATTTACAAGATAGATTGGCCAAGCAAAAGGATTTTGATCGATGGATGCATTTTGTGGAATCTTCGCATCGTAGGCGATATCCTTAGAATTTAGGACGAAATTCCTATCATCTCTTCCCTTAACTTCTAAAGTAAAATCATCTCCAACAGCTTCTAGGGCGGACTCTCTTGAAGCAAATGAAACACTCTTTCCATTTATATAGGTATTTGGTAGGGTTATAAAAGAAAATATAACAGTCACTATCAAATAAATACCTATTATTCCTAGTACGACAAGAGGCCAGGTCTTGTTGTTTTTCTTATTGTCTGTAATAATATCCTCCTAATTCTTTGGCCTTGGGCCAAAATACTGGTAGTAATCTACCTTCTCACCACCGTTGTAGAGCTTTCTCTTCTTGGAAAGCTTCCTTCTAAAGTTTCTATCAAATTTCTCATCAGCTGTTACAAAATACAAGGACCAGGTATCAAGCTTCATAAACTTATTATTTATCTTCTTATAAATATCTCCCAAATCCGTATCTGATAACCTCAGACCGTAGGGAGGATTGGCTATCAATACACCGTAGTCGTCCCTTGATACGGCAACAGAACCTGCATCTCTTTTGACAAAGGCTATGTCTTCCTCAACACCAGCATTTATGGCGTTGTTCTTGGCAAGGCTTATGGCCCTACCAGATATATCAGAGCCTAGGATATGAAGCTTAGTAGAATAATCGATCCTCCCCAAGGCTTCTTTCTTTTCATTCTCGTAGATACTAGAATCCATAAAGACGAAATGCTTAAAGTCGAAGTCCCTATCAATACCTGGGGCGATGTTACGAGCCTTCCTCGCTGCCTCTATTAGGATTGTCCCAGATCCGCAGAAGGGATCAAGGAGGAACCTATCAGGATTATAGAAGGAAAGATCTACTAGGGCTGCTGCAAGATTTTCCCTAAGGGGAGCCTTGACAGAATCTTCCCTATAGCCTCTCTTGTGAAGGCCTTCGCCTGAAGTGTCTATTGTAACTGTGGCAATATTTCTATTGACCATAACCTCAATTCCTATCCTCTCCCCTGATTTAGGGAAGGTCGAAAGCTTAAATTTTCTCCTCAAAGAATCGATAATTGCCTTTTCTGTGATAGACTGGATCGACCTTAAGGCAAAAAGCTTAGACTTATAGGTCCTGGCGTTTACTATAAAGTTACTTTCCTTCCTTAGATAATCAGTCCAGCTGATTTTCTTGATATTTTCAAAAAGCTCATCAAAAGAAGTCGCCTTAAACTCATCTACGACGAGATAGACCCTATCGGCACATCTAAGATTAATATTTAGTTTTCCTATGTCAGAAATCTCGCCTGAAAGAGTAATCATCCCGTCGCTTACAGAAAAATCCTCAAAGCCTAAGTCGATAAGTTCCCTCTTGACTAAAGCCTCCAAGCCAAAACTTGTTGTAATTATAATTTTTTCCATGGTATTATTATAACAGATTTTATCTATTTTTCATCTTTATTATAATCTTTTATAGAAAATATAAATTCTATTATTGTTTTGGCTAAAGAGGGATTTGAAGGGACTAGATTGAAATTGAAATTTCCTTTATTTATAAAATTATTAAGCTAGGAATACAAAAATAACAGTTTGATATATTATTTTATATCTTCGTAAGAGATGTCTCGACTGACGCTCGAGTGAATGTTTATACTTCCCTGCTAAATTCTCCTAAATTTTCCCCAAAAAAAGGCGGTGGTAGAATTTAATCTACTTCATCGCCTAAGTTCTTGTATTTAGTCCTTGATCATAGGGTCGTGGCCTGTATTGTCTGGGTCAACTGCAAGGTCTGTCTCGTAGTCTTCTGCCCTTCCCTTGATTTCTATTTCTATGGCTTCTTCCACAGCTCTTAGGATGTTTTCGTAGCCTGTACACCTGCACATATTTCCTGCAAGGAGTCTTCTTAGCTCAGATCTGTCGTATCTTTTACCTCTTGCTACGATTTCTGTCGCTGTTACTATAAAGCCTGGTGTGCAGAAGCCGCATTGGACTGCCGCTTGGTCGATAAAGGCTTGTTGAATGATTGAAATCGAACCGTCATCTGCTACCAGTCCTTCTGTGGTCCAGATATCTTTTCCTTCTGCCCAGATTGCAAGATAAAGACAAGAGTCCACACTTTCTCCGTCTATTAGGACAGAACAAGCCCCACATTCTCCAACTTCACAGCCCTTTTTTACAGAAGTAAGGCCGAAGTCATTTCTTAAAAAGTCTGTTAAGCTTGCCCTTACGTCGACCATTTTTTCTACAGGGATTCCATTAATAGTGCATTTTACCCTCTTGTAGTTAGGCTTTTGATAGCTTAGTTTGACTCTCTTGGGAGCAAATGGACCGTATTCTCTAGAGTGTTTAGTCTTCATCGTCTTCTCCTTTGTATTCTTCTAGGCTTTCCTCTAGGTTTCTCCTACATATTTCGTAAAGGACTTGGGTACGGAGGGCCTTGCTCGCTCTCCAAGAGTCTCTTGGGGAAAGTTCTTCTAGGGCAAGTTTGGCAAAGGCTGTGATGTTTTCATCATCAAGTTTCTTCCCAACAAATTCTTCCTCAGCCTTATAGACTCTTACAGGAACTGTCGATGCTACCCCGTAGCAGGCCTTGATTTTCTCGATTTTCCCATCATCGCCGACTTTTACCATAGTCGCACAAGAACTTGTCGCTATGTCCATGGCGTTTCTCATGGCGTATTTGAAGTATTTACCAGAATAGCCCTCGTAGTTTTCCTTCTTTATAGTAAAGCTTTTGACAAATTCATTTGGCTTTAGGTCAACTTGGCCCAGACCTATATAAAAGTCTGTAATTGGCATTGTCCTTTCGCCATCTGCACTTACAATATTAACCAAGGCGTCTAGGCAAAATAACATTGGAGCGGAGTCGGCTGAAGGAGCGGCGTTACATACATTGCCCCCGATTGTCGCAGCATTTCTAAGCTGAGGTCCTCCTGCTGTAAGGACGGCCTTTCCGAGTTGATTTATATTTTCTTTTATGATTGGATGATCTGCTATGTGAGTGAAGGTAGCCATTGCTCCGATTTCTATGGAACCTTCATCATCTATTGATATTTGACTTAAGTCGTCTATGAGGTGTATTGATAGGAGTTTTGGTGATTCAATTGATCCCTCTCTTAGCTTTACTAGAACATCTGTCCCACCTGCTATGATTTTAAGTTCAGGATCTTCTTTTAATAAGCTCACAGCTTCACCTATGGAGTAAGCTTCTTTTATTTCTTTGATATCGTACATTTATCCCTCCTTATAAATCATTGTCTATGAGTCCATTTTCCTTAAATAATGGGAAAAGGACGTGTGGGGTCATAGGAATCTTGTTTACTGAAATACCAGTTGCGTTTAGGACTGCATTTCTTATAGCTGGAGCTGGAGAGCATGTTGGTGGCTCACCCAAGGACTTAGTGTGGTAAGGAGAAGTTGGTTCAGGGTTTTCTATAAAGTAAACTTCAAACTCTGGAGTATCTGCAATTGTTCCTAGCTTGTAATCTAGGAGGTTGTTGTTTAGGATTCTTCCCTTATCATTGTATTTCATCTCTTCTGTTAGGGCGAAGCCAACTGCCATGCTCATTCCTCCGTGGGCCTGGGCCTCGGCAAGTTGTGGATTGATGATATTTCCGGCATCGTGAACATTTATAAGCTTGACCACTTCAACCTTGGCAAGGTCTATGTCGACTTTGACTTCGGCAAAGCTTGCTCCAAAGGAGAAGGCATTGGTCCTAACTGTGTGGGTTGTCTCTGCTGTGATGTGTTGGTTTTCTGTCTTTAGGGTGTAGAGGGACTCTGTGGCGAGTTCTTCCATAGTAAGAAGCTTTCTTCCGTCAGTTTTCCTAACTATAGTTGAATCTACTATATCGAGATTGTTTGGAGTAATTCTCGTCTGTAGATAGGCTTGGTCTAGGATTTTTTCCTTAAGTTCCTTGGCAGTCTTGGTGATAGAAAAACTTGCCATGTAGGTTTGACGAGAAGCGTAAGCTCCAAGGCCGAATGGAGATACGTCCGTATCTTGGGTTGATATGATATGGATATCTTCTATCCTCATACCAAGTGAATCTGCTGCCATTTGAGTAAAGGCAGTATCTGCTCCCTGACCGATTTCTGTCTCAGGTAGTTGGATTTGAACAGACCCATCCTCATTTACTATCATCCTACAAGATGAAGACTCTAGAGATATTGGAAATACTCCAGTGTTGTACCAATAGACAGCACAACCTATTCCGTATCTGATATTTCCTGTTTGGTTTTTGTATTTTTCCTTCTTAGCGTAGTAATCAATGGCTTCTGCTCCCTTTTCTAGGCAGTCTCTGAAAGAATCGTAATAGTTTTCATTGTGAGAGAAAGGATCTACATAGCCTTTTGGCATGACATTTCTAAGCTTAAGCTCTAGTGGATCCATGCCTAAGGCCTTTGCCACATCGTCGTGGTGGGCTTCATAGGCAAACATGGCTTGAGGGATACCGTAACCTCTCATGGCTCCTCCTGCTGGAAGGTTGGTATAGATTGAGTAGGCATCTCCCTTGATATTCTCACAAGGATAGAGTTGGTGGAAACAATTTAGTCCCTTGGCTGCTATAGAGTGGCCGTGGGATGCGTAGGCTCCTCCATTAGAGTAGGTCTCTACCCTTCTTGCTACATAATCGCCGTTTTTTCTGACATAGCTTTCTATGTGAATTTTCATGGCGTGTCTTGTTCTAGTTGAAACGAAGGTCTCTTCCCTACTTGGGAGAAGCTTAACAGGATGACCTCCAACTTGGGTTGTTAGGAAGGCACAAAGTGGCTCGTACAAGGCATCTTGTTTGTTGCCGAATCCTCCCCCTATGTATGGTTTGATAACTCGAATCTTTCCCCAACCAAGTCCTAGGGCCTGGCCTACTACTCTTCTTATGATGTGAGGGATTTGGGTTGAGGCAACTACTACGATCTTACCTGACTTTTCATAGGCATATACGTCCGGGTTTTCTAGGTGGGCATGGGAAATTATAGGTGTTTCATAATCTCCAACCACCTTGATTAGTCCTTCTTCCTTGATGGCCTCTTCGAAGTTACCCCTGTTATTTGTAGTATGTTTTAGGATATTGTCAGGGCTTTCCTCATGGATTGGAACCTTGACGTCCTTGATTGAATCTAGGGCATCGAAATTTGCAGGATACTCCTCATACTCGACTACGATTTTCTTTAGAGCTTGTTTACAAGCTACTTCGTCACGGGCGATAACTACAGCGACATCGTCTCCGTAATATCTTACGTGCTCATTAAGAAGGAGCCTGTCGGCAACGTCTTGGTGGTCCTTTTCGGTAGACCAAGGGTGGCCTGCTGTTGGGAATTGAATCTTTGGCACGTCAAAACAAGTTACTATCTTGACAACGCCAGGAACCTTCATGGCCTCTGTGGTATCTATATGTAAAACCTTGCCGTGTGCTATGGTTGAATGGTAGATTTTCGCAGTGTATGCGTCTTTTGGAACGAGGTCTTCGGTAAACTTAGCCCTACCTGTGACCTTGTCAAAAGCATCTACTCTCTTGATTTTTTTGCCTACGTACATATTCTTTCCTTTCTATAAACTTACGACTATTTACCAATAATATATCATATTTTAAGATAAATTAATAGTTTGGGACACAAAAATACTCCCAAATCAGTTAAGACCTGGGAGTAGATAAATTAATTTTCTTTTTGCTTTTCTTCCTTATCTTTTGGAAGAACAAGACTCATTATTATAGCTATGACAAATACATTAGCTACAGGGTTTGATGAGAAAACATCTCTAAAGAGAGTTGGAAGTTGTTGGTAGATTTCTGGAATTTGGGTAAAACCAATACCAATACTCAAGGATAGGGCTGCTATGGTAGTATTTCTTTGGCTGAAGCCGCAATCAGCGATCATTCCAATACCACTTACCACGAGTGAACCAAACATCATTATGGAACATCCTCCCAGAACTGGTTCTGGAAGAGTTGCAAATAAGGCACCGATCTTAGGGAAAAGGCCCGCAAGAATCACGGTAAGAGCCCCAACCATTATAGTAAATCTGTTGACTACCTTAGTCATTGCTACAAGACCAACGTTTTGGCTAAAAGATGTGATTGGAGTACATCCGAAAAGACCAGAAACCGCACTTAGGAAACCATCGCAGGCCAGGGATCCTTGAATTTCTCTTTCAGTAATATCACGACCCAAACCACCAGCACAAACTGCAGTAGTATCTCCAATAGTTTCTGCCGCAGATACCAAAAATACAACAACCATGGCTATAATCGCACTTAGGTTAAATTGCGGTTTGAAAGGCATAAACTTAGGCATAGAAAACACGCTTGCCTCGGCAATTGGCGAAAAATCAACCATGCCCATAAAGACAGCTATTATGTAACCAACTATAAGACCAAAGAGAACAGAAAGTTGTTTCCAAAAGCCCTTAGCCAAAGAATTAAAGGATAAACAAGAAATTAAAGTAATAGTTCCAAGAAGAAGATTT
>NZ_JALEIL010000114.1 GCF_022770135.1 Anaerococcus sp.
AAGAAGGAGTTAGCCCAACTGAATGTATAGAATGCGGCAAATGTGAAGGAATTTGCCCACAAAACCTTGAGATTATAGAGGGTCTTAAAGAAGCCGACCAGTATTTATCTTAATATTACAAAATCTCTTCAAAGGCTGAACTGACCCCCTTAAGTTGCTTGGACAACTTTAAGGGGTCAATTCACTATTTATTAAGGTCAGTTTTTATTTAATCATTAGTTTTTTCTACTAAATCCAACTTATTCTCTATCTTTTCTATATCATCTTCTAGATAAAAAAACCTTTCTTCATCTGAAAAATAATCCTCCATTGACTTTGCAAGATTTAAGTAGTGTGTTGCTTCTGATATTTTTCTTTCTTTAACAAAATAGTTTGCATAGTAAATATATAATAGATGTTTATTAAAAAAATACCCTGAATTAAGAAGACAATCTTCAATTTCTTTTAAATCTTCATAGCTATAGCTTACATCCTCATACAAAGGATCTATTTCTTCGTAAACTTTAAAAGATGAGCGAATATTTGGAGAAAATATCAAGGATAAGACATTATAAATATCATTTCCACCCACTCCACTGGCATATCTCATTGGCACTAATTCTATTAGAGTAAGACCTAAGGTAATTGATCTAAGGTATGAGGCCTTATTAGTGGAAAATAATATAATTAAAGTAATAAACCAAAATATAAGACCACCTAGATTGTATAGGATAAATTTATTGTTATCATACTTACCATAATTTGTGGTAACCACTTGACCTATGCCTGGGTTTTTAGATTTGTTTTTGATAAATTCATACCTGCCATCTTCTTTTTTTAAAGTTAAGGCTAATATACTAATTGATTGAAATTTCCTAGAAGAGATTAGACCAAAAAACAAGTGTCCTAGCTCATGGATTAAAATACTTATTACAAAAACTAGCAGCATTTTAATCTGACTTAATATAATATATACTATAAAATTTCCTTGATTAGGTCCAAAACTACTTATATCTACAAAAACTGGATAAGCATAAGAAATTATAAATATAAGGCTAGTAATTATTCCAGTGACTATTTCATAAATTTTCAAAGATTCAATAGGTTTAGCTTTAAAGACTGAGTATTCTTTATCCATGCATAGGTCCTCCCATAAATTTTTATAAATTGCCTTCTGGTTTTAATAATTATACCCTATTTTTAGAATAAAATTTTCCTACCGCTAGGGGTAGGAAGGGACAAATAAATACCAGAGCTAGTTTAGTTCTAACTCTGGTAATAGGTCCAACTTTATGGGGTCACCTTATTTAATCGGGTCTATAATAAATTTTCCCACAAGAAAAGCCCGATTGCTCGGGCCTTAGTTTTATTTTTGTGTAGCTTCTTCGCTTTCAGCTTCTTTTTCTATAGCTTCAATATTCATTGCTATTTGTGCATCTTCTGCTTCTTTTGTTTCGTAGTCGATTTCTACATCATTGTAGGTCTTAAGTCCCGTACCTGCTGGGATTAGCTTACCTATGATGATATTTTCCTTTAGTCCCTTGAGGTCATCGACCTTGCCCTTGATTGAGGCATCTGTTAGGACTCTAGTTGTTTCTTGGAAGGATGCTGCTGATAGCCAGCTTTCTGTAGCAAGAGAAGCCTTAGTGATTCCAAGGAGCTCTTGACTATATGTTGCTGCTTCTTTTCCTTCTTCTATCATCTTTTCGTTTTCTATATCGACTTCACGTCTATCTTGAAGGGATCCTGGGAGGAATTCTGTATCCCCTGCTTCTTCAATCTTTACTTTCTTAAGCATTTGACGAGCTATAACTTCTATATGTCTGTCGTCGATCTCTACACCTTGAAGTCTGTATACTTTTTGGACTTCTTTTGTGATGTAGTCTTGGACTCCGACTTTTCCTAGAACCTTCAATACATCGTGTGGATCAAGGGAACCTTCTGTTAGTTGGTCACCCTTTCTTACCACATCGCCATCTCTTACGAGAATTCTAGATCCGAATGGGATGTTGTAT
Source organism: Anaerococcus sp. (assembly GCF_022770135.1). Lineage (GTDB taxonomy): Bacteria > Bacillota > Clostridia > Tissierellales > Peptoniphilaceae > Anaerococcus. The sequence continues at coordinate 1,995 of NZ_JALEIL010000114.1, forward strand.
TTCTTGGCAAATCCATCGTCTGATAGGATTTCTACGTCTGTCTTCTTTTCGTTTTGTATAAGAGTTACTGTACCGGAGTTTTCTGCGATGTAGGCAAGTCCTTTTGGCTTTCTCGCTTCGAATAACTCCTCAACTCTTGGAAGACCTTGGGTGATTCCAACGCCTGCGATACCACCGGAGTGGAAGGTTCTCATGGTTAGCTGGGTACCAGGCTCACCAATTGATTGGGCAGCAATGATTCCTACTGCTTCACCAGCATTTACGTGTTTGCCTGTAGCAAGGTTTCTACCGTAGCATGCTGCACATACTCCGTGTTTTGCCTTACATTCGAGTACTGAACGAAGCTTAACTTCCTTGATACCTGCATCAATTATCTTATCAGCCATGTCTTCGTCTATTAGCTCATCCTTGTGAACTATAACTTCGCCACTTTCATCTTTGATTTCTTCGAAAGATGTTCTACCGATAATCCTTGTTTGTAGGTTTTCTATAAGTTCATTTCCGTCCTTAAACTCGTGAGCTACGACGTATCCATCTGTATGACAGTCATCTTCAGTAACTATTACGTCTTGGGAAATATCTACCATTCTTCTAGTTAGGTATCCTGAGTCGGCTGTTCTTAGGGCGGTATCTGTTAGACCCTTACGTGAACCGTGGGTTGAAATAAAGTACTCTTGTACAGAAAGACCTTCTCTAAAGTTGGCCTTGATAGGAATTTCTATAATCTTACCATCGGCCTGACTCATAAGTCCACGCATTCCGCCTAGCTGTCTGATTTGGTTAGTAGAACCACGGGCACCGGAGTCGGCGAAGATCTTGATGTTGTTGTCAGGCTTAAGCTCTGTAAGTAGGGCATCTGTTACATCATTTGTAGTCTTACCCCAAATGTCTATAACTTTTTCGTATCTTTCTTGATCTGTTATTAGACCTCTTCTGTAGAGCTTATCGTATCTATCAACTTCAGCATCAGCATGAGCGATAAGATCCCATTTTTCTTTTGGGATGTTTACGTCTGACATTGATACTGTAAGTCCTGATAGGGTTGAGTATTTGTATCCTGTTTGTTTGATGTAGTCTAGTACTTCTGCAGTCTTGATATTGCCGTGTTTTCTAAAGCACTTGTCTACTATATCTTTTAGGGTTCCAGAATCTACGATTGTGTCTATCTCTAGTGAATATGGATCTTCTTTTCTATTTACATAACCCAAGTCTTGTGGGATTCCTGAGTTGTAGATAAATCTACCTACAGAAGATTCTACGATCTTACCTGGATCGTCCGCACTCTTCTTAACTCTAACCTTAACTTTTGCTTGATATTCTACATAACCTGCTTCTAGGGCCTTCATCATCTCATCGTATGATTCGAAGGTCATATTCTCACCCTTAGCGTCCTTCTTGATAGTAGTTAGGTAATAAGCACCTAATACCATATCTTGGGAAGGAGTGGTAATTGGCTTACCATCTTTAAGACCTAGGATGTTGTTAGTTGACATCATAAGTAGTCTTGCTTCGATTTGAGCCTCGTTAGATAGTGGCAAGTGGATAGCCATTTGGTCACCGTCGAAGTCGGCGTTGAAGGCGTTACATGCTAGTGGGTGAAGCTTCATTGCCTTACCTGCTACAAGTTTTGGTTCAAAGGCTTGGATACCAAGTCTGTGAAGTGTAGGGGCACGGTTAAGTAGAACTGGGTGGTCTTTTATAACTTCTTCAAGGATTTCGTAAACTCTTGGGTCCTTTTTCTCTACCATTTTCTTGGCAGATTTTAAGTTGTGGGCCATGCCACAGTCTACTACCTTGTTCATGATAAATGGTTTGAAAAGCTCAAGGGCCATCTCTTGTGGAAGTCCACATTGGTTAAACTTAAGGTCAGGTCCTACTACGATTACGGAACGTCCTGAGTAGTCAACCCTCTTACCTAGTAGGTTTTGTCTAAATCTACCACTCTTTCCTTTAAGTAGGTCAGATAGGGACTTCATGTTTCTGTTAGATGCTCCAGTTACAGCACGTCCACGTCTTCCGTTATCGATTAGGGCATCGACAGCTTCTTGAAGCATTCTCTTCTCGTTACGAACGATGATTTCAGGAGCTCCTATATCTAGAAGTCTTTTTAGTCTGTTGTTTCTATTGATAACACGTCTATAAAGGTCGTTTAAGTCACTTGTTGCAAATCTTCCACCTTCAAGTTGAACCATTGGTCTTAATTCTGGTGGCATTACTGGAAGAACATCTAGGATCATCCATTCTGGCTTGTTTCCACTTGTAAGGAAGGCATCTACAACTTCTAGTCTTCTAGAAACTCTTACCTTCTTTTGTCCAGTTGACTCGTCAAGTTCTTTTAGGAGAAGTTCGTATTCTCTCTTAAGATCTACGTTAGCTAGAAGCTCTTTTACAGCCTCTGCTCCCATAGCAGCCTTAAATTCTGTATCGTCTGGGTAAGCTTCTAGGACGTCTTGGTATTCATTTTCAGAGATTTCTTGCTTTTCCATAAGGTCTGTTGAACCAGGGTTGATTACAACATATGAGGCAAAGTATAGGATTTTCTCTAGTACTCTTGGGCTCATGTCAAGGAGAAGTCCCATCTTGGATGGAATTCCCTTGAAGTACCAAATGTGGCTTACAGGAGCTGCAAGCTCGATATGGCCCATTCTTTCACGACGAACCTTGGACTTTGTTACTTCTACCCCACATTTTTCACAAACTACGCCCTTATATCTGATTCTCTTGTATTTACCACAAGAACATTCGTAGTCTTTGGTTGGTCCAAATATTTTCTCACAGAAAAGTCCGTCCTTTTCTGGTTTTAGGGTTCTATAGTTGATTGTCTCTGGCTTTTTGACTTCGCCATGAGACCATGATCTGATTTTTTCAGCGGATGCGATTTTCATCCTCATCCCATCAAATTGGTTTAATTCGCTCATTTACTCCCCTATTCTTCTATATTCTCATCGTCTGTATCTTCGCTATTTGCCTTGCTTGTAACCTTAGCCTTAGTCTCTGGGTCCTTATTTAGGGCTCTAGTTAGACTTTTAACCTTAGAAGCATCGATCTTATCTACTTGGCTGAACCTATCTTGTTCGTCGATATTTTCCTTAAGTTCGATTACTTCGCCTTCTTCATCGAGTAGCTCTACATCGAGGGCAAGGGATTGAAGTTCCTTTACAAGAACCTTGAAGGATTCTGGTGTACCTGGTTCAGGAATATTTTCTCCCTTAACTATTGATTCATATGTCTTAACTCTTCCTGTAACATCGTCTGACTTAACAGTAAGGATTTCTTGAAGGGTATGACTTGCGCCGTAGGCTTCTAGGGCCCAAACTTCCATCTCTCCGAATCTTTGTCCACCGAATTGTGCCTTACCACCTAGAGGTTGTTGGGTTACTAATGAGTATGGTCCAATAGATCTAGCGTGGATTTTCTCTTCTACCATGTGATGGAGCTTAAGCATATACATTACTCCAACGGTTACTGGGTTTTGGAAAGGAAGTCCAGTTCTACCATCACGAAGAGTGATCTTTCCTGTTTTGTTCACGTAAGGAGCTGTCTTTTTAGCTTCTTCAAGGACTTCTTCGATTTCTGTATCGAGTGCACCATCAAATACTGGTGTAGCAATCTTCCAGCCCATTGTTCTTGCTGCAAGACCCATGTGAACTTCTAGTACTTGTCCAAGGTTCATACGGCTTGGGATACCAAGTGGGTTTAGGCAGATTTGAAGTGGTGTTCCATCTGGCAAGAATGGCATGTCTTCTCTTGGAAGAATTCTTGAAACGACACCCTTGTTACCGTGACGACCACACATCTTATCTCCTACCATGATTTTTCTCTTGGCAGCGACATAGACTCTTATTACCTTATTTACTCCTGGAGCTAGTTCATCTCCGTCCTTCTTGTTGTATTCTTTAACATCTACTACTATTCCGCTTTCTCCGTGTGGAACCTTGAGGGATGTATCACGTACTTCTCTTGCTTTTTCACCGAAGATTGCACGTAGTAGTCTTTCTTCTGGAGATAGTTCAGTCTCTCCCTTTGGTGATACCTTACCTACAAGGATATCTCCGCTTTTAACTTCTGCACCGATTCTGATGATACCATTTTCGTCTAGATCTTTTTTCATATCTTCGCCGACATTTGGTATATCCTTGGTGATCTCTTCTGCTCCAAGCTTAGTTTCTCTTGCCTCACACTCATGCTCTTCTATGTGAACTGATGTAAGGACATCGTTCATTACAAGCTCTTCGTTAAGAAGCATAGCATCCTCGAAGTTGTATCCTTCCCATGTTGTAAAGGCTATGAGGATGTTTTTACCTAGGGCTAGCTCTCCATTGTCTGTAGATGGTCCATCTGCAAGGATTTCGTTAGCCTCAACCTTATCTCCTCTTTTGACAATTGGTCTTTGGTTGATGGTTGTTCCTTGGTTGGCTCTTTCAAATTTGAGTAGCTCGTAGTCTTCGATTTCTCCGTCGCTCGCTCTTTTAACTTTGATGTGATCATCTCCGACATAAACAACTTCACCCTTTGACTTAGATACTACACAAACACCTGAGTCCTTGGCTGCTCTATGCTCTATACCTGTTGCAACGATTGGTGCTTCCGTCTTAATAAGTGGAACTGCCTGACGTTGCATGTTGGCACCCATGAGGGCACGGGTTGAGTCGTCATTTTCAAGGAATGGAATTAAACTTGCTCCGACAGATACTATCTGTTGAGGAGAAACGTCCATGTATTGGATTTTCTCTCTTGGATAGATATCATTCTCACCCTTTAGACCACGTCCTGATACTCTTTCGTTTACGAATCTATTATTTTCATCAAGTGGCTCGTTGGCTTGGGCTATGATGAAGTTATCTTCTACGTCTGCTGTTAGGTAGTCGATCTCATCAGTTACATAACCGCCTTCCTTAACAAGTCTATAAGGTGTTTCTATAAATCCATATTTATTTACTCTAGCATAGGTTGGAAGGGAAGTGATTAGTCCGATATTTGGTCCTTCTGGAGTCTCTATTGGACAGATTCTTCCATAGTGGGAATCGTGTACGTCACGGACTTCAACTCCTGCCCTATCTCTTGACAAACCACCTGGTCCAAGAGCAGATAGTCTTCTCTTGTGAGTTAGCTCACTCATTGGATTAGTTTGGTCCATGAATTGGGAAAGTTGGGATGAACCAAAGAATTCTTTGATTACAGCTGTTACTGGCTTGATGTTGATTAAGCCTTGTGGGGTTGCGAGGTCAGGGTCTTGAGTTGTCATTCTTTCACGAACAACTCTTTCCATTCTAGCAAGTCCTACTCTAAATTGATTTTGTAAAAGCTCTCCAACTCCTCTAACACGTCTGTTACCTAAGTGGTCGATATCATCTACATATCCAATGCCTTCAAAGAGGTTGAATTGGTAGTTTACTATAGCAAGTATATCAGCCTTGGTGATGTGTTTTGGGCAAAGCTCTTTCTTTCTTCTCTCCATTAGAGATTTGATCTCTTCAGGGCTATTTGCCTCTTCGATTATCTCTTTCATCACTGGGAAATATACTTTTTCACTGAAGTCATCAACTGTTACATCGACATCTTTTAGCTCTTCAAATGAGTTAAAGTCTACGAAGTTATTTCCAACTACCCTAAGAGTCTTATCTTCTTCGTATTCGTCTTTTTTAATTACATCAACTGTAACAATACCAGCGTTTTCGATAGCCTTTGCAGTTTCTCCGTCAATAATATCTCCTGCTGATACGAAAACTTCTCCAGTTTCTGGATCAATAACATCGTCCTTAGATACTAGTCCTTCGATTCTATCAGCTAGGGCAAGTTTAAGGTTATATTTATATCTACCAACCTTAGCAAGGTCATATCTTCTATCATCAAATAGGAGATTATTGATTAAGTTTGTTGCTGACTCAACGCTTGCAGGGTCCCCTGGTTTAAGCTTCCTGTAGATTTCAATCAAAGCTTCATCAGCAGTCTCTGAGTTTTCCTTCTCTAGAGTATTTCTCAAGTGCTTGGTATCTCCGATAGCATTGATGATTTCTTCGTCTGTCTCAAATAAAAGCGCACGAACAAGTGTTGTCGCAGGTAGCTTTCTGGTTCTGTCAAGTCTAACATTTACTGTGTGGCTTGCATCTGTATCAAACTCTATCCAAGCACCACGGTTAGGGATGACAGTTGAAGAATACATCTTATCCCCGCTCTTGTCAGTCTCTTCTGCATAATAAACACCAGGAGATCTAACTAACTGGCTTACTATAACTCTTTCGGCACCATTTATAACAAAGGTAGCAGAGTCTGTCATCATTGGGAAGTCTCCCATAAAGACCTCTTGCTCTTTTACTTCTTCTGTTTCCTTGTTGATAAGTCTTGCCTTAACCTTTAAATCTCTTGCGTAGGTCGCATCCTTGTATTTGGATTCTTTTACTGAATATTTTGTTTCTTCATCAAATTCATAACTGATAAATTCTAGAATTAGGTTGCCGTTATAATCTTCGATTGGAGAAATATCTTCTAGGATTTCTCCCAAACCTTCCTTAAGGAACCATTCGTAAGAATCTTTTTGAACTTTCAATAAATTTGGTAAATCTAATACTTGAGGAAATTTGGAAAAACTCTTTCTCTTAGTTCTTCCATACATTTGTTCATGGAATTGGGCCATTAATCATTACTCCTTGTCTGTTTCATGGGCTTTTCTCTATCTAAAAAGCATCTTCAAAAACTCGTTAAAAAAATAAAAAAATCTCGATTTATAGATTTCTAGCAATTGTTAATTATACCATAAAATAATCAACCATACAAGTCTTTTGTCGAGATTTCCTTTCTTTTTCTCAAAAATTATTTTCTTTGTCTATAGTTTCTCAATTAATATAATTGGTCTTGATATCGTGCTCGCGTGCGCTACTTTCTCCATCTGGATAACCAATTATAACCCCGCTTACAGGGAAGAATCCTTCGTCTAAGTTAAGGCCTTTGATGTAAGCTGCGTCCTTGCCTAGGGCATTTACGCTTCCTCTTATATAGCAAGAGCCTAGTCCCATCTCTGTCGCCTTTAGACATATATGTTCTATGACGCAACCAGCATCTTCAAAACGGGCCGATGTATCCTTACTTGATGAAAAGATAATAAATACTGGTGCTGCGTAGAGCGGATCCTTGCTCTTTCCTGTCTTCTCCTGATATTCCTTTACAAATTCTTTCATAAGATTTTTATCCTTAACGACAGTGAGCCTACACTTATCGTACTGGCCATTTGCAATCGGAGCCTTCCTAGCAGCTTCTAGGAGCTTTTCGATTGATTCATCGCAGGGCTCTTTGGAAGAATATTTTCTTTCAGAATATCTTTTATCTATTACTTCATCAAATAACATATAGACCTCCTTGACTTAAACAAATCTTTGGGTTTATTATACTCCAATAAAAGCTAGAAACAAATCGATTATTTATGCTATAATAGTATAAACGGAGGCATTATGAAAAAAACTACAAGATTTTTAACCATCATAGGTGGTATATTTAGATCAATAATAACAATACTATTTGCTTTTGCGGCTATTTTTGCAGGCTTTGTCGACAAGAAGCTTTTGGCAAGCTTACTTGATATAATTGGCCTATCCAATATTTCACTAGGCTTTGCCAAACCTTTTGCCCTACTTGTGCTCATATCTTTATTTTTATTAAACCTACAGATTACGAGAAATATTTTTAACTCTGGCAAGTTTGGAGTAAAGATAATATCAAATCTATTTTTCGCTAGTCTTTTTGTTGTAATAGACCTACTAATACTCTTCTTTGTAAGAGAAAGACTAATACTAATCCCCCTTGGACTAAACGTGCTTATAATCCTATCACAAATTATGGCAATGGCTACGAAGGGTAAGGGTTACTATAATATAGAAGATAAAACTTCAAAATCTACAAAGATTAGGAAAAAAGATAAGGGCGTAATAAAGGAAAAGGACCTGGAAGAAATATCTAATGAAAATTTAGAGAAGGAAAATGCTAGGACAAGTAACAGAGTCTACTCTCTTGACTTCGCTAGTAAGAAAGAAGATGAGGCTATAAAAGAAGAGCCAGTAGAAGATGAGACTGAGACTTCCCATGCAAAGGAAAATAAGGAAAATTCGGAGAACTTAGAGGATAAAGAGCTAGAAGAAAAGCTCGATCAAACCGAGTCCGCTAATGAAAATAAAATAGATAAGGACATTGACGAATAATATAAATGGCAAGCTTAAAGCTAGGACTGGCTCAATTGTATATATGAAGGAGCTCTCTAGACTAAGCATGGCCATTTTTCTTTTGGAAAATCATTGCTTTAGGGGTATATAGGATATAAGAAGAAATGAGGAGTATTATGGACAAACATTATTTAAAACTATTAAAAGACATCTATCCCGAAAAATCCGACATAAAAGACGAGTTAATTTCTCTTAACTCCAAGCTCTACCTACCCAAGGGAACGGAATATTTTTTCTCCGACATCCATGGAGAAAGCGAGGCCTTCCTTCATCTATTAAGGTCTGCATCAGGAAACATCAGAGATAAGATTGCCAAGCTATTTGGAGATACCTTAATCAAAGAAGACCAAGACGAATTAGCAGAACTGATTTACGATCCGGTCCATGTTCTTAAGGACCTATCTGAAAACGATTTATTAACAGAAGACTATCTCACCATAACCATCCATAGGCTGATCAATCTCTTTAGATTTGTATCTACCAAATACCCAAAGGCCTATGTCAAAAGTAAATTCACAGGATCTTACACAAATATCATTGATGAGCTACTCTATACCAACGATTCTGAGTTTAACAAGAAAGAATACTACGAATCCCTTATTGCAAATATCGTAAAATACGACTCTGCTAGAGAATTTATCATAGCTCTTGCAAGACTTATCCAAAGAGTCTCTGTTGACAAGCTCCATATTGTTGGCGATATCTACGACAGGGGCCCTTCCCCACACATAATCATGGACGAACTTTTAACCTTCCCTAATGTCGATATCCAATGGGGTAATCACGACATAGCCTGGATGGGAGCAGCCAGTGGAAACGAAGCTCTTATAGCAGCCTGTGTTGCCAATGCCATCTCTTACAATAATTTCGATATGTTAGAAGATGGCTACGGGATAAACCTAAGACCTCTTTATGAATTTGCCATCCACACCTACAAGGACGACCCATGTGAGCTTTTCATGCCTAGAGTCTTCGATAGGAACATCTATGACAACGTAAGTGGCGAGGTTGCAGCCAAGATGTATAAGGCAATCTCTATCATAAGATTCAAACTCGACGGAGCCCTCATAGCTAGAAATCCTGAGTTTAACGTAGACGATAGGAACTTCCTCAAATTCGTCGATTTTGAGAAGATGACCTACAAAAACGTCCCACTTAAAGATACCAACTTCCCTACCATAGATCCAAAAGACCCACTCAAACTAACAGATGCCGAAAGATTTATCATAGACATCCTAAAAAGTGACTTCATCAAGGGCAACAGGCTCAACCGCCATATGAGATTTCTCTACAAAAATGGATCAATGTATAAAACGGAAAACGGCTCTCTCCTATTTCATGGCTGCATCCCCCTAACTGAAGACGGAAAATTCCAAGAAATAGAAATAAAGGGGAAGAAATATTCTGGAAGAAAGCTTATGGACGCCTTTGACAAGGTCGCTCGTGATGCCTACTTTACCAATTCAATCTTTGCCAAAGACGTCATGTGGTATCTAATAAACGGCAGATACTCCCCAATTTTTGGCAAAAGCCAATACTCCTACTTCGAAAATCTCTTCGTAGACGATAAGGACTTAAGAAGAGAAGTCTACAACCCATACTACAAGCTTTCTGAGAATGAAGAAGTCGTAGATATGATCCTAGATGAATTCGAGATTACAAGTAAAAGAAGAAGGATAATAAATGGTCACGTCCCAGTAAAGGTCAAAAAGGGAGATAGTCCAATTAAGGGAGGCGGCAAGCTCTACGTAATAGATGGAGGAATCTCCAAACCTTACCAAGCCAAAACAGGAATAGCAGGCTACACCTTGATGTTTAACTCCCACCACGTAGCCCTAGCCGAACACAAAAGCTACGAATCAATCACAGACAAAGTATCTAGCTACACCCCAAATATAAAAGAAGTAGAAATCCTCCTTCCAAGAATGCTCAAAAAAGACACCGACGAAGGACGCGATATAAGAGAAAAAATAAAAGTTTTGGAGAAGCTTCTAGCAATGTATGATAGTACAAATTAAGCTAAGCAAAAAAGAGTGCCGGTAAAAGGAACTAGCTCCTCAAGTTATCTCGCTTATAACTTTTGGGGCTCTTCCTATACCAGCACTCTTTACTATTTCCTGGAATATCTAAAACTAATCATAAGCATAATAATTTATCTAGACTAGCTCTTTCTCTTATTTTTTATAATTATCATAAGTCTTATTTTGTGCCTAGCTTACTTTCAAAATATAGGATATCTACAAAGTCTTAAGCATATCCACGTAGTTTGGCATAGAGTAATTTTCTCTGGATATTAACTTTTCCAATGAATCTGATATTTGGCGGACTTCGTCTGCGACCTTCCTTGTTTCTTTTTGAAGATACTTAGCCTTTTCTTCTAAGGATTCGATATCTTCCGATTTTCCTAAGATATCTGAAATCACATCACAATAGTCTAAGAGCTTGCCTACTTTTTCATTTATTTTTCTAGCCCTTTGTCTTAGTCTTTCATTTTCTACAAAAGAAAGATAATCCTTAATGCTTGCAATCTCTCTCATAGCTGATGGGAGGATTTCTTGGTGGATCATGTTTTTTAGTATTTCTAGTTGAGAAGAGAAAAACTTTGTAACATCTTCATATTCGACCTTGATTATGGATTCTATTTCTTTTTTAGTGAAAATCCCAGATTTTTCAAATATGTCATAGGCATTAGTAGCCTTGGCTGATATTACAGCATCCAAGAAGCTAGGGAAGTTTTCTAGGCCTCTTTTTTCTGCTTCCTTTTCCCATTCTTCCGAGTATCCGTCGCCTTGAAAGAGGATATTTTTGTTTTCTTGATAGATTTCCTTAACTATGGAGTAAGCTTCTTCCTTTAGCCTGTCCTCATCTACCTTCTCTAGCCTATCAGCTATCTTCTTCACCGACTCTGCAAAGCCTATATTTATTACTGTATTGAGGTCTGCCGCAGATTTAGATGATCCTAGCATTCTAAATTCAAATTTGTTGCCAGTGTAGGCTATAGGAGATGTTCTATTCCTGTCGGATGAGTCAGTTTTCATTTCTCCTAAATGAGGAATTGTGACCATATTTTTTATAATATTTTCCTCAAAATCATCATTAGCTACAGACTCTAATACCTCTTCTAAGTCACGACCTATAAATAAAGATATAATGGCAGGTGGGGCTTCATCTCCACCCAACCTATAGTCGTTGGTTACAGATGAAGAGGCAATCCTTATTAGCTTCTGGTAGTTGTTACATACTTCAATCATAGAAGCTAAGAATAAAAGAAAGACTGGGTTGTTTTTGGGACTTTTGCCTGGAGTAAATAAATTCTTACCATAATTTGTCGCCAAGGAATAATTATTGTGCTTACCAGACCCTGCCATATTTTTGAAAGGTTTTTCCTTAAGTAGGCAAACTAAATCGTGGTCAAGGGCTGTCTTTTCCAATATATGCATAAGGAGTTGGTTATTATCAACAGATATATTAACATTCTCATACATTATGGCGATCTCAAACTGATTAGGTCCTACCTCGTTATGTTCTGCTTCCATGTAAATTCCAAGCTTGTAAAGCTCGCTGTTTACATCTTCAAAAAATTCATCAACTCTTTTTGGAATGTCTCCTAGATAATGAGAAATAAGTTCTTTTTCAACCATCGGATCAGAACCAACAAGAGTCATCCCAGAATATTCGAGATCTATTCTTTGATCAAAATACTTTTTATCTATAAGATAAAACTCTTGCTCAAGGCCTAGTTTAGCTTTAACCCTGTAGGTTTTCTCTTCCTTAAGGAATAAATTGCACACCCTTGAAGCCTCTCGACTTACCATGTTCATGGACTCGATTAGAGGAAGCTTCTTGTCGAGTTTTTCCCCATAAAATGATACAAAAACTGATGGAATATACAAAACCTTATCTAGGATAAAAGAATTAGCAGTCAAATCCCAATATGTATATCCTCTCGCCTCAAAGGTTGAACGCATTCCTCCAGATGGGAAAGAAGATGCGTCAGGCTCACCCTTTATAAGCTCCTTACCTGAGAACCTATTTATAGGATTGTGCTTGTCATCCCTATTCAAAAAAGCTGTCTTTTTGGTCGCGGTTTTCCCATTTAAGGGTTGGAACCAATGGGTGTAAGAAGTTGCCCCCTTAGAAATTGCCCAGACTTTCATAGCATGAGCTATAGCATCCGCACTTTCCCTATCCAAAGTGGCATTGTTTCTTGCCGCTTGTTTCCATTTCAAATATACTGGATAGGGTACGTTTTCCTTCATAGTTTTCTTGTCAAAAGCCATATTCCCAAATTCTTTCAAAACCATACTACCTCTCTTCCATAAATTTCACTTTTATATTATACCAGGTGAATTTTAAAAATAAATTTACATCTTTATTCATTTGCTATTATAAAAAAGTACCAAGCTATAAACACAATAAGAATATAGATTGGTACTTAAAATTATTATTCGATTATCTCTGGCTCATCGTAGTCTACTCCGAAAGTTTCAACTGTCACAGTCTTCATTACTTGGTCTTCTTTTGGTTTGTCTTGGAAGTCAGTTTTTGTTTCTGCAATTTTATCAACAGTGTCCATTCCCTCGATTACCCTTCCGAAGGCAGCGTATTGGCCGTCTAGGTGAGGGCTATCTTTGTGCATGACGAAAAATTGGCTGCCTGCACTATCTGGCATCATAGACCTTGCCATAGAGAGAACTCCCCTGTCGTGTTTTAGATTATTCTCAAAACCATTTGCAGCAAATTCTCCCTTGATAGCATAACCAGGGCCTCCGATTCCTACTCCTTCTGGGTCTCCTCCTTGAATCATAAAGCCTTTGATTACCCTATGAAAGATTATTCCGTCGTAGAAATTGTGATTGATAAGTGTGATAAAGTTTCTTACTGTGTTTGGAGCAACTTCAGGGTAGAGTTCTGCCTTGAAAGTATCTCCATTTTCCATTTCAAATGTTACTATTGGGTTTTTGTTTTCCATATTTCCTCCTTAGTTTTTAAATGAGTGAACAGGGGCTGGTATGTGGCCGCCTCTTTTGATCATTTTATCTGAATTAGAATTTCCTATATCTATAATTGGTGCATAGCCTAAAAGTCCACCAAACTCTGCATAATCTCCTACTTCTTTTTCTGGAACAGGAATTATCCTGACTGCAGTAGTTTTGGCATTTATCATTCCTATTGCCGCCTCATCAGCAATCATAGCAGAAATTGTAGCAGGGCTTGTAGATCCAGGGATTGCAATCATATCAAGACCAACAGAGCAAACAGAAGTCATAGCTTCTAGCTTATCAAAGGTCAAATGTCCTCCGTCTACTGCCTTAATCATAGCTTCATCTTCGCTTACTGGAATAAAAGCTCCGGAAAGTCCTCCGACAGAGGCACTTGCCATAAGGCCGCCCTTTTTAACAGCGTCATTTAGAAGGGCTAGGGCTGCTACTGTCCCGTGTCCTCCAACATTATCTATACCAATCTCTTCTAAGATTCTTCCTACAGAATCTCCAATGGCTGGTGTTGGAGCTAGGGATAAGTCTAGTATTCCGAAGTTTTTACCAAGTCTATCACAGACATCTCTTGCTACAAGCTCTCCCATCCTAGTGATTTTAAAAGCCGTCTTTTTGATTATCTCACAGATTTCATTAATTGGAAGATCATCCTTTCCTGAAATTGCAGCCTTTACTACTCCAGGGCCAGAAACTCCGACATTAATTACTGTATCTGCCTCACTTACTCCGTGGAAAGCCCCTGCCATAAAGGGATTATCCTCTACTGCATTTGAAAATATTACAAGTTTGGCACAACCTAGAGCATCTGTGTCTTTAGTTCTCTCGGCCAAATCTTTTACGACTTCCCCGCACATAGCGACTGCATCCATGTTGATTCCTGCCTTGGTGGATCCAACATTTACACTAGAACAAACTAGGTCAGTAGATGATAAGGCCTTTGGGATAGATCTGATCAAGATCTCATCAGCCTTGGTCATTCCCTTTTGAACTAGGGCAGAAAAGCCCCCTATGAAGTCAACCCCAACATCCTTAGCTGCCCTATCGAGGCACTCAGCAAAGGGAGTATAATCGTCAAGGTCTGTCGCTGCCGCAATTAGAGAAATTGGTGTGACAGAAATCCTGTTATTGATAATTGGCACACCATAAATTGCAGAAACTTCCTTGGATGTCTCGATAAAATCCTTGCTCTCTCTTAGGATTTTCTCATAAATGTTATCGCATGCTTTTTTATAATCTTTGTCTATACAATCAAAAAGGGAAATACCCATGGTAAGGGTCCTGATGTCGAGATTTTCCTCATCTAACATTTTGATTGTTTCAATAATATTATTCTTATCCATATTAGATCCTATGCATAGCGTCGAAGAGCTTTTCGTTTTGGATTCTTATCTCGAGCTTGTTCTCTTCGGCCAAATCATCAAAGGCCTTCTTGATCTCAGCAAAGTCTGCCTTTGACTTTGTAAAGTCGATATTAAACATTCCTACAAATTGATCTTCCATTATAGTTTGGCTTAGATCAAGGATATTGATATTGTATTCGTATAAAACTTTAGAAATCTTGTAGATGATTCCTTCTTGGTCGTTTCCTATGACTGTTAGTATAGCTTTCATTTCTTCCTCCTAATGAGCCTTTTCTTACTAATGATTTTACCCTTTTATTAATTAGTGCAAAGAAAAAAGCCCCTAAGGGCTTAGTTTAAATAAAAAGACTAAAACCGAAAGGCCTTAGTCTAAGTTTTCTATTTTATTTGATTTTTCTGCTTCGCCCTGCGACCACTCCGTGGAGCCGCTACCTGGA
>NZ_JALEIL010000132.1 GCF_022770135.1 Anaerococcus sp.
TCTAAATATAATGTTGGTAACTATGCCTTTAATCTTCATTTTATTTCCTATTAATCAACTGTAACTCTTTTGATATCTGCTCCAAGCTTGGTTAACTTATCAACAAGATTGCTATATCCCCTATCTATATGATAAATTTCAGAAACTCTAGTCTCTCCTTCAGCAACAAGGCCAGCCATAACAAGAGCTGCTCCAGCTCTAAGGTCTGTTGCCTTGACACTTGCTCCATGAAGTTTCTCAACTCCTGCAATCGTCGCCCTATTTCCAGAAGTTGCTATTACTGCTCCCATCTTGGAAAGCTCCTCTACGTGCATGAATCTATTTTCAAATACAGTTTCTTGAATCCTACTTTCTCCATCGCTTAGGGTTAGAAGGGCCATAAACTGCGCTTGCACGTCTGTAGGAAAGCCCGGGTATGGAAGAGTTTGGATATTGGTTGCCTTGAGCCTATTTGGAGCCTTAACAAAGATAATATCTTCTTCTTCGATTTCTTCGACATCTGCGCCGATTTCTATAAGTTTTGCTATAACAGGTCTTATGTGAGAGCCTATCACATTAGTAATCTTCACATCTCCCCTGGTCATAGCAGCTGCTAGCATATAAGTTGCTGCTTCTATCCTATCAGGAATAATAGTGTGTCTGGTTCCTGTAAGCTTCTCAACTCCAGTAATTGTAATTGTAGAAGTTCCTGCTCCCTTAATTTTTGCTCCCATTTTGGATAGGAAAGAAGCAAGGTCTACAATTTCTGGCTCCTTGGCAGCATTTTCTATTATAGTTTCACCTTCTGCAAGAGTCGCAGCCATGATAATATTTTGAGTAGCACCAACTGAAGGGAAATCTAGGTAGATTTCATCACCTATCAGGCCCTCATTTGCTTCTATAGCAATCTCATCATCATTTATCCTAGTATCTGCACCCAAGGCATTGAATCCCTTAAGGTGAAGGTCAATAGGCCTTGAACCTATATTGCAACCACCTGGCGCTCTTGTGTAGGCCTTATGAAATCTTGAAAGAAGTGGACCCATAACTACAAAGGATGCACGCATCTTATCCATAAGCTCATAAGGAGTCTCACAGGTATTGATTCCACTTGAGTCTATCCTTAAACTATTTTTTCCTATATATTCTACCTCTGATCCAAGATGTTTTAGTACATCTACCATTATTTCAACATCTTTAAGCTCTGGAACACCATCTAGGATTATTTCTTCAGTACCTAAAACACAAGCAGCAAGAATTGGCAGGGCAGAGTTTTTGGCACCAGAGATTTCTACTTCTCCCTTAAGTGGTCCATTTGAATTTATTATTAATATCTCTTTAGTCATCTTAAGTCCTTATTTTGTACCGAACAATCTATCTCCAGCATCTCCCAGTCCAGGAACAATATAGCCATTTTCGTTGAGATTCTCATCCATTTGGGCTACGAAAATATCTACATCATCGTGTTTTTCTTGAATTGCTTTTATACCTTCTGGTGCGGCTATTATACAAAGAAGCTTAATTGACTTACATCCTCTTTCCTTAAGTCTTTCAACAGCGTCATTTACTGACCCACCTGTTGCAACCATTGGATCTACTACCAAGATATCTCTGTTTCCTATATCATTTGGAAGTTTGCAGTAATATTCGACTGGCTCTAGAGTCTCTTCGTTTCTATACATTCCTATATGGCCAATCTTAGCTGCTGGAAGTACTTCAAGGACCCCATCAACCATACCCAGTCCTGCTCTTAGGATTGGAACTACAGCTTGCTTTTTACCTGCTAATCTATATCCAGTTGTCTTTGTAATAGGTGTTTCCATTTCAAATTCTTCAAGACTTAAATCCTTGCTTGCTTCATAGGCAAGAATCATTGCAATCTCAGTTACCAAAGACCTAAACTCATTGGCGCCTGTATTCTTATCTCTTAATATTGTTATCTTATGTTTAATTACTGGATGATCTAGTACATTTACTTTTCCCATATGCCCTCCTATAAATATTCTATATTGCCAGCGGCAGATTTTTTCATTCTATTCATTATACTCTTACCCAAGTTATTATCCATTACACCTTCGGCTAGTATAAGATCTACTTTTAATTTATCCATCTTTCTTAGAGCTGTAAATAGGACATGACTCATTTGACTTAAGTCACTTCTATCACCAAAAGAAATTCTTTCAAATCCTTCAAATCTTTCCATATCTTCTTCAAAGATCAAGACGCCTACTTTGAGTCCCTTATTTTCATATTCCTTAGCTTTTTTGTAAATAAAATCAGAAGCCCTAGATCCTACATAAACCTGCATCCTAGCCTTAGGAGCGTAGTGTTTGTATTTTTGACCTGGAGATTTGGGAATCTTATTATCGTCGACTAAGGCATCATCTAAAACTACATTAGGAAGAATTTCTCTAATATATTCTAAGGTATAAAAGCCTGGT
>NZ_JALEIL010000016.1 GCF_022770135.1 Anaerococcus sp.
ACCGTCAGAAGAATATATAGAATTTCTTGATAAAAACGAAATTGATCTTAAATACTAAAATAAACACTCTCTTTACAATTAAGGGAGTGTTTATTCTTGCTTATAATTCTATTTTTCTACCATCAACTCATACAAATGCTCATAGAATGGCTTGGATTTGCAGATTTCTGCTATGCTGTAGGCTACTAGGCTTACTATTGCTATTCCTAGTAAATATTCGAAGGCTCCTCCGGTCATTTCCAAAACTAGGATAATAGCTGTGATTGGGGCTCTTACTATAGCTGAAAAGTGGCCGCACATACCTAGGATGCTAAATACAAATATAAATGATGGGTCAAGGAGTCCTGCCATAACTAGGCTTGTCGCTACAATGTTTCCTACGAGCGAACCTATTACTAGTAGGGGAACTAAGCTTCCTCCTGATACTCCTGCTCCAAAGGCTAAGCATAGGAGAAATATCTTAGCGAAGTAGAATAAGATTAGTCTAACTAAGCTAGTCTCACCCTTAGTTGCAAGGAAGATAAATTCTTCACTTGAGGCAAATAAGTCTATGTCTATCATCAAGACAATTGCTGTTACTACAAAAGGGATTAGGTATTTTATGTAGGGATTAATATTTATCTTCTTATAGACAGCCTTAGAGCCTATTACGCAAAAATTAAAGAATACTCCTGATAGGCCTACAAAAATTCCCAGAACTATCAAGATTCCAATCATAGATAAGTGCATGACTTCGAAGTTTGGTACGTCTAGTAGGGCTGGATGGTTACCAAAGGCAATATCTGCAGTAATTATTGCAGTAAATATAGTAATAGCTGTTGAAAGGAAGACCTTCCTGTCGGTTTTTTTGAATATTTCTTCTACCGTAAATAACATTCCCGCCATTGGAGCATTAAAGGCTACAGCGATTCCTGCTCCTGCGGCTGATCCAATAAAGTATCTCTTATTTTCCTTTGACTTGCTAGCCTTGTGGACTATATCTCCTATAAGACCTCCGATTTGCACGGATGGGCCTTCCCTACCGAGCGTTAGTCCAGCTCCTATAGCAAGAGTACTTGCGATAAACTTTCTAATTAGGGTCCTAGGGCTATCTACGATAAACTCATCATCTAGCATGCCATATATGATCGGTATTCCTGATCCATTGATATTCGGATCTCTTTTAGATAAGAAATAAATAAATGTTCCAATAATTATAAATAAAATAATAATCCCAAGGGCGTATATCGGCTTATCGTGAACTAAGGATATTAAGCCTATCATTTTACTCGATACAAATCTAATGGCTTGTTTGAAAAATCCTATAGCAAGTCCAACTATAATACCAGTCAATACGAATGAAAGAATTGTAGACACTTCCTTTGATTTGTAGGAATATCTTAATTTTGCTTTTCTCATTAAATTCCTCCTTATCTTCTATTATATCAAAATTAAGTCCCCTGTTAAAATATTTCTAGGTTTATAAATTATTATATGTTACAATGGATATATAAAGAAAAGGAGTGTTTATGAAATATTTTGACTTGAATGGCGAAAAAATCTCACGACTTGGTTTTGGTTGCATGAGATTTAAGACAATTGATGGCGATAATGGAAAGATTGATAAGGAAGCTTCATCCAAAGACATATTAGAAGCAATCGATAAGGGACTTACATATATTGACACAGCTTATCCTTATCATGACGGCAAGAGCGAAAAATTTATAGGAGAATTCCTTGAAGAAAATAAGCTCCGTGACAAGATTAAGCTTACTACTAAGCTTCCATGTTGGCTTGTCAAGGAAAGTGACGACTTCTACAAATTATTAAATGAACAATTGGATAACCTAAGAACAGACCACCTGGACTTCTACCTCCTCCACTCTCTTGATGTAAAAAGATTTAGACAAGTTTTAGAGCTTGGCGTCCTAGATTTCCTTACAGAAATCAAAGAGAAGGGGTTGGTTAAGCATGTTGGCTTTTCCTTCCATGACGAATATCCAGCTTTTGAAGAAATCATCAAGGCCTACGACTGGGACTTCTGTCAAATCCAATTAAACTACCTCGATGTAGACTACCAAGCAGGCCTAAAGGGCTACGAGCTTGCTAAGAAAATGGGAATACCTGTTGTTATAATGGAACCAGTTAAGGGTGGAAGGCTCGCCAATCCTCCAGAAGAAGTTAGAAACTTACTTAAGGACTTTACCGACCTATCCCCTGCCCAAGAAGCCTTGAAGTTCCCTCTAAGTCTTGATAATGTAATGACAGTCCTATCTGGCATGAATGATATAGATCAAGTAAGGGAAAACCTAGAGATGGCTAGCACTACCGACTACAATTCTCTAA
>NZ_JALEIL010000023.1 GCF_022770135.1 Anaerococcus sp.
ATGGTGATAATGCGCCAAGGCAAGTCTTTTAGGGTAGTAACAGATAGAGAGGTGTCCTGGTCCTTGGATGGAGAGTATGGTGGCTCAAGTACTGATGCAAAAATCGAAATTTTAAATAAGAGAATTATGATAAAAAATGGCTTATAGGATTGAAAGAGCTGGGTGATTGTGATATACTGTTTTGTCTAGCATTTACTAAAAGGGCCAAATAGGTTATAATATAATAGAGGACCTAGGAGGTAAAAATGTTTAAAATCGGCGATAAGATCGTATACCCAATGCATGGGGCAGGTACCATAGACTCTATTGAGAAAAAGGAGTTTTTGGGAGAAGTAAAGGATTATTTCATCCTAAAAATGCCAATAGGAGATATGGATATTTCAATACCTACAAGCAAAATCAATGAGATGAACATAAGAGATGTAATCACTAAGGAAGAAGGAGATGAGGTGCTTAAGATCCTCGACGACGAGCCTAGTGATATGAGTAATAACTGGACTGTAAGATATAGACAAAACCAAGAGATCCTAAAGACCGGAGATATTTTTGAAATAGCCAAGATGGTGAGAAATCTAGCTATCCTTGATAATGACAAGGGACTTTCTACTACAGAGAAGAAACTTTTGAACAGGTCTAGGAGGATTCTTGCAAGTGAGCTAGTAATGGCAGGTTCTCTAAAGAAAGAAGAAGCGGAAGCGATGATAGACGAGTCTATAGGACTCTAAGGAGAAGCAAATGAAAAGAATAATTCGATTAGTGCTTTCAATAATCGGAGCTGTTCTTGGCATTGTGATCTTAAGACTTATAAATGCCGGCACGGATTTTTTACCAGGCGCCGGCTTTGTAAAGATTTTTGCTCATATTGCCGCAGCTTTATTGGGAGCATTAGTTTTTTATATGCTGACGGACAAGTTTTCGGATAGGTTTCAGCAAGGATTTAATCTATTCGAGGAGAATTTAAAGAAAGTCCCGGCCAATAAACTGATTGTTGGAATTGTAGGAGCTATATTAGGATTTTTGATAGCAGCTTTGGTGACCAAACCCCTAACCGAACTAACCATTCCTTATGTAGGAAATCTAATTTTTGTGCTATTATCTATTTTATTATATATAGGTTTAGGATATTTGGGCTGGAGAGTTGCATCCAATAATGCTGAAGACATATTAGGAATATTTCAGAAAAAAGAAAATAAGGAGACTAAGGATAACAAATCCTTTATCTTTGAGAGAAATAAACGCACAGCAAGCCCTAAAATTCTCGATACATCAGTTATAATTGATGGAAGAATCCTTGATATTATAGAAACGGACTTTCTTGAAGGAGAGCTTATAGTAAGTGAGTTTGTCCTAGAAGAGCTCCAACACATAGCTGATTCCCCAGATGATCTTAAAAGAGAGAGGGGAAGAAGGGGTCTTGATACTATAAATAAAATCAAGGAAAATAACAAGATTAAGCTAAAGGTCACAAACAAAGACTATAAGGACATAAAGGAAGTAGATTCCAAGCTCTTAAAGCTTGCAATTGATTTAAATGGCAAGGTCTTTACCAATGATTACAATCTTAACAAGGTAGCTGACGTACAGGGCATTCCTATATTAAACATAAATGATTTGGCCAACGCCCTAAAGCCTGTAGTAATTCCTGGTGAGATGATGAGAATTGATGTCATCAAGGAAGGAAAGGGTAAAAATCAAGGAGTAGGCTATCTAGACGATGGAACTATGGTTGTTGTTGAAGACGGAATAAAGTATATCGACCAGACGATAGATGCTACAGTTACTTCTGTACTTCAGACATCAGCTGGAAGAATGATATTTGTAAGGCATAAGAATGATTGATGGAAAGTTTTTATCTGCAATAATTACAGCAGCAGGCTCAGGCCTTAGGATGAGATCAAAGATTAATAAGCCCTACATAGAAGTAGGGGGCAGAAAAGTCCTAGAAATTACCCTAGATACTGTAAGTAAAATAAAAGAGATAGATGAGATAATCCTTGTCATAAGAAAAGATGACGAAGATCTCATAAAAGATATTTTAGAAAAATATGATGGAAATATAAGATATGTATATGGTAGCACAACCAGGGAGCTTTCAACCTTTGAAGGTCTAAAAGCCCTTAATTCAAAAAGCGAATTGGTCTTAACTCATGATGGGGTAAGACCTTTTGCAAGCGAAGAACTTTTCCTAAAGACTATCAATGCTTTAAGGAAAAATAAGGCCGTAATTACTGCTACCAAGTCAAAGGATACAGTAAAAATCATCAATGATGATATGTTCGTAGACTTTACTCCTAACAGGGACTATGTCTACAACATCCAAACTCCCCAAGCCTTTGACAAAAAGCTTATATATGCCATGTATGAGAAATATCTTGCTAGCGAGTTTAAAGTAACAGATGATTCCCAACTATTTGAATTCTTCGATAGGGATGAGAAGGTCAAGGTAGTTCATGGGGAATACTCGAATATTAAAATAACAACCCAAGAAGATATAATTTTCGCAAATGCATATCTTCAGAGGAAAAAGGACGTATAATGAGAATAGGAATTGGATATGATGTTCACAAACTAGTTGAGGGAAGAGACCTATACCTAGGAGGGCTCAAGGTTGATTATGATCTTGGGCTTTTGGGTCATTCTGATGCAGATGTACTAACTCATGCTATAATGGATGCCATCCTAGGAGCTCTTGCTAAGCCTGATATAGGAAATTTATTTCCAGATACAGATCCGGCCTATAAGGATATTTATTCTATAGAGCTTTTGGATAAGGTAGTAGCCCTTATGGAAGAAGAAGGCTACAGAATTGGAAATCTCGATACAGTAACAATCTGCGAGAGGCCTAAAATTGCCCCAATTAGTGAAGACATCAGAAAGATTTTGGCAAAACATTTAAAAACAGATATAGAAAATATTAGCGTCAAAGCTTCAACAAGCGAAAAGCTCGGCTTTACCGGCAGGGGCGAAGGAATTGAGGCTCGTGCAGTAGTTCTTTTAGAAAGAAGGAAATAATGAAAAGACTTATAACAAGTGAATCCGTAACAGAAGGACATCCTGATAAGGTATGCGATCAAATCTCTGATGCAATCTTAGATGAATGTCTAAAACAAGATAAAAATTCAAGAGTTGCCTGTGAGACAGTAACAACAACAGGTCTTGTCCTAGTTGTAGGAGAAATCTCAACAGAAGCCTATGCACCAATAGAAAAAATCGTAAGGGATACTATAAAAGAAATAGGCTACGATGATCCAAGCTTAGGCTTTGACTACTCAAATGTAGCTGTCCTAACTTCTCTTATCGAGCAATCATCAGATATTGCCCAAGGAGTGGACTCAGCCCAAGATTATGAGACAAGTCACGAAGACTACGATAAGATTGGGGCAGGAGATCAAGGAATGGTATTTGGTTATGCTGATAAGGAAAGTGATGAATATCTTCCTATATCAGTAGTCTATGCCCAAAAGCTATCCAAAAAGCTAAGCGATGTTAGACGTGACGACACCCTTTCTTATCTAAGACCAGACGGAAAGAGCCAAGTTACCGTAGAATACGATGATGGAGTTCTCAAAAGAATTGACTCAATCGTAATCTCTGCCCAACACAGCCCAGAAGTATCCTTAGAAAAAATTAAAGAAGATATCAAAAGAGAAGTGATCGATAAGGTAATTGATTCTTCCCTAATGGATGAGGATACTAAGATTTACGTAAACCCAACAGGCAAGTTTGTAATCGGAGGACCTAAGGGCGACAGCGGACTTACAGGAAGAAAAATAATAGTAGATACCTATGGTGGATATTCTAAGTCAGGTGGAGGAGCCTTCTCAGGAAAAGATCCAACAAAGGTAGATAGATCTGCAGCCTACATGGCAAGATATGCAGCCAAAAACATGGTTGCAGCAGGACTTGCTGATAAGTTAGAAATCGGCTTATCTTATGCTATAGGAGTTGCAAGACCCCTATCAATCTATGTAGATAGCTTTGGTACAGGAAAATATGACGATGAGAAACTTCTAGAGATTGTAAAAGAAAATTTTGACTTTAGACCTCAAGCTATAATAGATAAACTCGACCTTAGAAGACCAATCTACAAAAAAACTGCAGCCTTTGGTCACTTTGGAAGAGATGACAATGACTTTACTTGGGAAAGAGTCGATAAGATTGATGAATTAAAGAAATACTAGGGAGATGATATGGCAAGACTAAGAAAATCTATAGCGATAGATTTAGGAACTGCTTCTGTCCTAGTGTATGTCGCTGGCAAGGGAATAGTTCTAGAAGAGCCTTCTGTCATAGCGATAGATGTACTAACTGATGAGATACTTGCGGTAGGTAGCGAGGCGAAAAAGCTTATCGGAAGGACTCCGGGTAATATCAAGGCCATCATGCCTATGAAAGATGGGGTGATTTCTGACTTTAAAGCTACAGAAAGAATGCTAAAATATTTCTTGGATAAGGCAGTTAAGAAAACCTTGCTCAAACCAGACCTATTAATCTGTGTTCCATCAAGATCAAGTCAAGTCGAAAAAAGAGCAGTCCTTGCGGCAAGTGATAATGCAGGAAGTCATAGGACCTATCTAATAGAAGAGCCATTAGCTGCAGCTATAGGAGCAGGATGTGATATAACCGATCCAGGTGGAAGCCTTGTGATAGACATCGGAGGAGGAACCTGTGATATTGCAGTCATATCTATGGGCCAAGTTGTAGCTAGTAGGTCTGTTAATACAGCAGGACTTTCCTTTGATAAAAAAATAAAAGACTACATCAGGCAAAGATATGGTATATTAATAGGGGATAGTAAATCCGAAGAGATTAAAATCGAAGCAGGACTTGTAGGAAGTGAGCAATCTATAGAAGTAAGTGGAAGGTCTATATCAAATGGACTCCCACAAAAAATCTTCCTTCCAGTTGCAGAAATCTACGATGCTATAAGGCCTGAGATTGATTTGATCATAAATGGGGTGAAGAAAGTACTAGAAGTAACACCACCAGAGCTTCAATCTGATATATACGATAGGGAGATAATCCTTACAGGCGGGGGAGCTTACACTCTAGGCCTTAGACAAAGACTTACAGAAAAGCTTCAAATCGAAGCGAAAATCGCAGATGATGCGACAGAGTGTGTTATCATAGGTACATCCAAGGCCCTAAACTGGATGGATTCCCTAGATGAAGAGAGAAATGATGCCATCAAAGGCAAACAAAAAGAGTTAGAAATGGACGAGAAATTAAGGAGAAGATAATGACAAAAAAATTAGTTCTAGTAAGACACGGTCAAAGTGAATGGAACCTTGCCAACAAATTTACAGGTTGGGTTGACGTAAACCTATCTGAAAAAGGGGAAGAAGAAGCTAAAGAAGCTGGTAGAAAAATCAAAGAAGCAGGAATAATGTTTGACCATGCTCACACATCAGTTCTAACAAGAGCAATCAAAACTTGTAACTATGCCCTTGAATACTCAGGACAAATGTTCGTTCCAGTAGAAAAATCTTGGAGACTAAACGAAAGACATTACGGAGCTCTTCAAGGACTAAACAAGGCTGAAACAGCTGAAAAATACGGAGATGAACAAGTTCACATCTGGAGAAGAAGCTACGATACACTTCCACCAGAACTAAGTGAAGAAGAAGCTAAAAAACAAGCAGAACTTCCAATGTTCAAACACCTTCCAGCTGACGTTGTTCCAACAGCAGAAAACCTAAAAGTAACTCTTGATAGAGTGCTTCCTTACTACTTCGACCACATTGCTCCACAACTTCTTGATGGAGAAACAGTCCTAGTAGCAGCTCACGGAAACAGCCTAAGAGCCCTAGCAAAACACCTAGAGAAAATCTCTGACGAAGATATCATGGGCCTTGAAATTCCAACAGGCCAACCACTAGTTTACGAACTAGATGATGAGCTAAATGTAGTTAAAAAATACTATCTATAAGATAAAGGAGGATGATAGCTCCCTTCTTTAGACAAAGATAAATATTATCTATTCGGTCTAAGTTAAGGGAGTTATTAACTCCTTTTAAAGTACAGAAATTTATATAGGAATAAATTGATCTAATTATGTAGGGTCAGGACTTGATAAATTGCTATTTTTTGCGGGATTTATCAATTTGTGGTAAAATTAACTCTGAAGGTGCGCTAGTGCACTTTCTCTATTTTGGAATTAATCCTTGGATATGGAGGAGAGTATGAGAATTCTATCTGTAGAGAATGAGAATGGGGTATCCTCACTTATTAATTCTCGTTTCAATAAAAGTGAAGTACTTGTAGAAAAAATCGATTCAGTAGACGATCTCTTGTTTAGGGACTTAGGAGGAGTCGATCTAATCTTAGTCGACATGACCCACAACAAGTGCTTGCAAGTTATACAATTTATAAAACAAAAGACAAAAATCCCTGTCATATATCTAACAGAGAGATATAAGAAAAACCCTTACGAGGCAGAAATTGATGATAAGGAATTTGTCATTCATTCTGTGACTAGGCAGGAATTTATTAAGGATGTCTTTAGGAAAGTAGAAGAGCTAAGGGAAGCCAACATCATAAGCATGGGCATCTGCAGTCTCGAAGAAGATAATGGGATTTTTAGAATTGGCAATGATATCCTAGATCTAACCAAAAGCGAGATAGCGATTTGCTCAATTCTGATCAAAAACATGGGAAGGATCCTAAGTAAGGAAGAAATAGTTGAAGAAATGGCCCAAAAAGGCTTTGACACAACTGAAAGATCAGTCAGAGAGTACATAAGAAAGATTAGAAGCCAATTCAAAAAAGCAAAGCTCAGTCCTATAAAGACAGTAAACAAGAAGGGCTACAAATGGGTCCTAGATAAGTGTGAAAACGAATAGCATTTTTATTGCAAAAGATCTTTTATCTGGTATAATGAGTTTAAGAAATAAACTAAATATTATCGCTTAGCGATATCTTCAGGGAAAGGTGAAATTCCTTAACCGGCGGTAAAGTCCGCGAGTCTATTCGACTGAATTGGTGCAATTCCAATACCGACAGTAAAGTCTGGATGAAAGAAGATTAATTGTAATCTGCTTTTTTTGCCCTGATATCGGGCATTTTTTATTGCCCATAAGGAGGAAGTATGAATAGAAGTAAGACATTTAGTTTAAACTCAGTTGTTAAAGTTGGTATCTTGGCAGCCTTTGCCTATGTATTGATGTTTATCCAGTTCCCAATACCAATAGCCCCACCTTTTATGAAGGTTGACCTAGCTGATGTGCCAGCCCTTATCGGTGGCTTTGCAATGGGACCTTGGTATGGTGTTTTGATTCAACTTATCAAAAATATCTTAAATCTAACAAAGACTACTACAGGGGGAGTTGGAGAGCTTTCTAACTTCATAGTTGGGGCAGTTTTTGTTTATGTTTCATCAAGTATTTATAAAAATAGAAAGACTAAAAAGACAGCTATATTTTCTCTAGCTCTTGGAGTTATTGCAATGACAGCAGTTGCTACACTTTCAAACGCCTTTATAGTTTTCCCAACCTATGCTAAGGTTATGGGCCTTGACCTAAATGCCTTTGTGGGTATGACTGCTAAGACAAATGGTCTAGTTAAAAGCTACTTCAGCCTAATGCTTTTATCTATTGCACCATTTAATATTGTCAAAGGTTTTGTAGCGAGTTTTGTAACAGAATTAATTTATAAAAGAGTTTCCCCAATCATCAAAAGAGGATAAGAAGTGATTCTTAAGCTCAATCATTATGGTTGGGCTTTTTTTATTGGGTCTTCTTTAGTATAATAGAAGCTAAGAGGAATTATGATTATTAAAAACTTAGAAGAATTAAAAAAATTTGCTTATAAATTCGCGCATCTTTTAAAGGAGGGCGATGTTATAAATCTTAAGGGAGCCATGGGAGCAGGAAAGACAACTCTAACAGGCTATATATCAGAGTATTTTGCCATAGAGGACTCTTCTTCTCCAACCTTTGCTATAGTAAATATCTATGAGGGGGATAAGAAGATTTATCACTTGGACCTTTATAGATTTGATGAGCCAGAAGAGATTTTTGATATAGATTTCGAGGAGTATTTCTATCCAGAAGATGCCATAACAATACTAGAATGGGCAGAAAATGTAAGGCCTTACTTGCCTGAAGATATGATAGATATAAGGATAGAAAAACTAGGAGAAAATGAGAGAGAGATTACAATTGACTCTGGGTCAATTAGAGGAAGTGAAATAAATGAATATTTTAGCAATTGATACATCTACAATGATATCGACCGTTACTGTATCAGATGGGGCAGAGATTATTGGAGATTTTAATGTAAACCAACAAAAAACTCATAGCGAATCCCTGGTTCCAATGATTGAGACCTTATTAAATCTTTTGGGAATGAAGGTAGCAGATATAGACAAGTTCGTTATCAGCAAGGGACCAGGTTCTTTTACAGGCCTTAGGATTGGGATGACTATAGCAAAGACCTTGGCCCAAGCTACAGGGAAGGATCTTGTCGCCATATCAACCCTCCTAGCCCTTGCTAACAATTCGTCTTCAGCTAGATTAAAGGTCCCAATGATAGATGCTAGGGGTAATAGAGTCTATGCGGCAGTATATGATGAAAACTTTAATGAAGTTATTAGGGAAGATTTGTATACCATAGATGACTTTGCAAGTAGGGTTAATAACCTAGCACGAGAAGTTGAGCTTATTGGAACTTTGAATGAAAAATATGAGGATAAGTTTGATAAGGCTACAAGCCTTCCTTTAAATTTCAATAATTCTATAGGAAGGTCCCTGGTTAAGATTGCCATAGAAGAAGACTTTCCTAGAAAAGAACTTTACGAGATTGTCCCAAACTACCTTAGAGCCAGTCAGGCAGAAAGAGAGTTAGCCAAAAATGATAAGAAGAATGGAAATAAAGGACGCCGATAGGGTTTACGAGATTGAAAATGCTTCATTCTTTGAACCATGGACAAAGAAGAATCTTATAAAAGAGCTTACTGCCAATTCGTTCTTAAACCACTATGTATATGAGCTAGATGGCGAGATAGTAGGCTTTTACATAGCGAGCAAGGTCCTAGACCTAGTAGAAATCTTTACCATAGCAGTAGATGAAGCTTACAGAAAGCGTGGTATCGGTAAAGAACTTTTATCTCATCTTATAGAAAAAAGTAAGGAGAGCGGAGCTAGGGAAATTTGGCTAGAAGTTTCTGTCAAAAACTTTAAGGCTATAGGACTTTACGAAAAATTTGGCTTTGAAAAAGATGGCATCAGGAAAAACTATTATCAGAAATTGGGAGAAGATGCCTATAATATGAAAAGGAAATTATATGAGTGATTTTTATACAATGGGAATCGAGACAAGCTGTGACGATAGTTCTGTGGCGATTCTCAAAAACGATAGAGAAGTATTGGTGAACTTGATATCATCACAGATTGATATTCACGCGCTTTTCGGAGGAGTTGTGCCAGAGATTGCAAGTAGAAAGCACCTTGAGGCTATAAATCCCCTCATAGAAAAGGCCCTAGCCGATACTAACTTAAGCTACGAAGATATAGACCTTATATCAGTAACTAAGGGACCGGGACTTATGGGATCGCTTTTGGTTGGGATTTCTGCAGCCAAGGGCCTATCTCTTGCGACAAATACACCTTTGATTGGAGCCAATCACATGCAAGGACATATTTGTGCCAACTATTTGTCAAACAAGGACTTAGAACCTCCCTTTATAAGTCTAGTAGTATCTGGAGGCCATACCTATCTATGTAAGGTAAATTCTTATACTGACTATGAAGTTATCGGAAAAACCTTGGATGATGCAGCAGGAGAGTCCTTTGATAAAGTCGCAAGAAAGATAGGACTTGGATATCCAGGAGGGCCAAAGATCGATAAGCTTGCCAAGGAAGGTAATAAAGACGCTATAGACTTTCCTAGGGTAATGCTAGAGAAGGGGTCCTACGATTTTTCCTTCTCAGGTCTTAAGACAGCAGTCCTAAACTACGCCCACAAGCTTGAACAAAGGGGCGAAGAAGTAAATAAGGCTGACCTTGCGGCGAGCTTTCAAGAAGCGGTTGTCGATGTCTTGGTAGATAAGTCCATGATGCTTCTTAAAGAAACAGGCCTTAAGACTCTAGCTGTAAGTGGGGGAGTTGCTGCAAACTCCAGACTTAAGGAAAGACTTAAGGAAGAGTGCGACAAGGAAGGAATCAAATTCTATCATCCATCTGTAATCTTGTGCACGGACAATGCGGCTATGATTGCTATGGCAGGTTACTTAAACTATAAAAATGGAGCTGTAGACGATAATTTCATGAAAGTCTACCCGAATTTGGAATTATGATATGCGAAAGAGAAATAAGAGAGAAAGAAATCTCATAAAAAGATACAACAATCTAGTAAAGCTAAGCAGCCTCTTATACTTTTTGGCAGGATGCGGAGTCCTTGCCTTCGGCATTTATTATAGGGAGATTTTTGAAATAGTTTTCGGGGTCTTTGCCCTAGTATTTTCCTTCGCCAATCTTAAAAACAAAAACTATAGCCAAGCCTCTATCAGAAGACTTGAACAGAACAGACTTTCTTTTATTATAGTATTTATCATAATATATTCTCTGGTAAATCCTATCGGAAATATCCCCCTACTCTATGATCTCTACAAGAGAGATTTGGTATTAAACGGAGGATTTCTAGATGAATAAGAAATTTAAGCTTCTCATTATCTTCTTGTCATTAATTATAATGACTTCATGCGTTGGTAGAAGGCTTGATTCTATGAAGAGCAAAAGGGCCATGAGAGAGTACGATAACTCAGGAATTATCCTTTCTGATGGGAGCTTCTTTCCAGACAAGATTACGGGATTTACAGTAGATGAGTACTTAAAGTGGTATAAGAGCTTAGATGAGCCCCTAAGACTTCAAGTTCCAAAGGCACAAAGACCTAAGGAATTGACAAAGGAAGAAAGACTAGAAGATTTCGATTATTTCTTCAACCAAATCCAAAACAACTACCCCTTCTTTGGAGTTTTGAAAAGAAAACACAATATTGACTTTCTAAACAATTATGATAAATACAAGAAGATGGTAGAAGGCTGTGAAAACGACGAAGACTTTAGGAAGGTCATGGAAGAGATTTGTGGAGATTTAAGGAATAATCATACAAGAATTGCCGATAAGGCCTATGTAGAAAAGACCCTCCTCTACTTCTCAAAAAACTGGAAGTCACCTTCGATTTATTATGAATTTTTAAATCTAAATAGGCAGGTCGTAAGAAATAGGTATGGCCTAGAAGGGGTTCAAAGCGATGTAGATAGCCCCCTAGGTCTTTCTAGAAGATCAGCACTTTTTGATAAGGATACTACAGCAAATCTTGAATTTGAAGAAGCAAGCGATGATATAGCAATCCTTAGGGTAAAGTCCATGGCTGGAAGTGAGAAATATACAGAAGACCTCAAGCTTCTAAAAGAATTTCTTAAAAACAAACACCTATATAAAGCCCTTGCAATTGATATAAGGGGAAATGCTGGAGGTAATATGGAATATTGGCAAAACTTCCTTCTCCCAAAGCTTATAACTGGGCCCAAAACTGTAACAAACAAGCTCTTTTTCAAAGAGTCCAACCAGGCCAAGCTCATGTTTGCCGACGATAGATACAATGTCGAAAGGCTTTCCAATGTAGATATATCTGCTATTAAACTCGATAACGAAGAAGACCTTAAGCGCTTTGACTTTTATATGAAGGATATAATCACAGTAAATCCTGACACTTCAAATAAGGATTATGGTTTTGATGGATCTATGTACCTACTAGTAGACGCAAATGTCTTCTCGGCAGCAGAAGGTTTCGCCAACTTCATGAAATATTCAAATACGGCAACCCTTATTGGAAACACTACTGGGGGAGATGGGATAACCCTTGGAGTGATTAATTCTGTAATGCCTAACTCAGGTCTTGTATTCACCTACACCAATACCCTAGGCTATGATCCAGCAGGGAAAATCAACGAGGAAAATCCAACGACTCCGGATATTATATCGAACTCCTACAGGGACAGTCTAACTACTATAGACCAGCTATTAGGAGCTAAGGAGTAAATAAGCTTCCAGGATAAATTTTTGTCTTGGAAGTTTTTCTTTTAGAAATTGACTAGTAATAAATTTGTATGTATTATTATTAATAGAAAACTAATTAAGGAGCTAATATGAGTGAGAAATTAGATATATTAGAAGCTACTAGAGATAGGTACAAGAAGGCTTGTGATAAGCTTAAACTAGATCCTTCTGTCTTTGAAATATTAAAAGAGCCAGAAAGACTCTTAGAAGTTGCTATTACTGTAAAGATGGATGACGGAAAGACCAAGGTATTTAAGGCCTTTAGGTCAGCCCATTCTTCTGCCCTAGGTCCATCCAAGGGCGGGATAAGATTTGATAAAAATGTGACAAGAGAAGAAGTGATGGCTCTTTCTATGATGATGAGCATCAAGGTTGCTCTTTTGGGCCTTCCTTTAGGAGGAGGTAAGGGTGGGGTCATTGTAGATCCTAAAGAGCTTTCTGAAAGAGAAATCGAAAGCCTCTCACGTGGTTTTGTCCGTGCTACTAATAATTATTTAGGAAGTAGAATAGATATTCCAGCTCCTGATGTAAACACAAACGCCAAGATTATGGGTTATTTCATCGATGAATATATAGCCCTAAATGAGGGAAGGGAAGATATTGCGACCTTTACAGGAAAGCCACTTGCCCTCGGAGGATCTTTTGCAAGAGATCAGGCGACAGGTTTTGGTGTAGCCCTTGCTGTAAAATACGCTTACGAGAGAAAAAATGAGAGCCTAAATGGAAAAACTTTTATATGCCAAGGTTTTGGTAATGTAGGCTACTTTGCCGCCAAATACATGTCTGAATTTGGAGCAAGGCTAATCGCTGTAAATGCAAGTGATAGAGAAGCTCCTTCAGGTTCTTCTGCAATTATTAATGAAGATGGCTTAGATGTGGAAGCTTTAAGGAAATTAAAAGAAGATGGTGCTTCAGTCCTAGACTATGACGATTCTACAAAGATTAGTAACGAAGAATTCTTTGCCCTAGACACAGATATAATTCTTCCTTGCGCCCTAGAAAATGTGATTACAGAAAAAATCGCAAAGACTATAAAGGCCAAGGTCATATCAGAGGGAGCAAATGGTCCAACAACTCCAGGTGGAGCACAAGTCCTAGAAGATAAGGGAGTTATTCTAATACCAGATATCATGGCCAACTCCGGCGGAGTCCTAGTAAGTCATTACGAATGGATCCAAAACCAAATTGGATATTATTTTGACTATACCAAGGTTAAGGATAAGGAAGAAGGAGATCTGCTTAGGGTCTTTGAAAGAATCTTCGATATGGCAGAAGATGAAAATGTCGATTTGAGGGAGGCTTCCTTTATGGTGGCAATCAAATCCATGGCAGAAGCCCTCAAGTATAAAGGAAGATATTAAATTAATAAGGGAGCTTAGGCTCCTTTTTTCTTTAAGATCAAACCTTCATCTTGTAGGAGTATTTATTTCGAATATAATAGTAGGTAGGAAAGTTTTACTAAAATTAGATAAGGAATTATAATGAGGATAAAAAGATTTTTGGCTATAGTTTTTGTCGCCATAATTGCTTATTTTGGATCTAATACCATACTTAATAAGCTGGAGAATAATGAACTTAAGAAAACTTATGGTGATGATTTCTCTTTTGATGACGATGCTATAGGAAGTAATGAACACGAACACCTATTTTTGCTTGTAGGAGTTGATAAGAACTCAGACGATGATGACAATGACGATTTTACTAGGACAGATACCATAATGTTAGTTAAGGCTAATACTGAAACAGGAAAAATCGACATCCTATCTATTCCAAGAGACTCCAGGGTAAAGATTAGACAAGAGTTCGATAAGGTAAACCACGCCCACGCCTTTGGTGGAATAGAGCTTACTATCCAGACCTTAAGGAATTTCCTAGGCCTTGATATTGACTATTACGTTCAGGTAAACTACAAGGCTGTGGAAAATATAATAGATGCTCTAGGAGGGGTGGATTTCGATGTTCCTAAGGGAGTTTCGATAGACGTAGGAAGCCTTAAGATTAGAGAAGGGATGAATCACTTCGACGGCCAACACGCCCTATGGTACCTAAGAACTAGGAAAATTTATGAAAACGGAGATATAGGAAGAGTTGAGGCCCAACAAGGATTTATGAAGGCCATGGTAGATCAAATAGTAGCAAAGTCAGAAAAAATCAATCTAACGACCTTTGCAACTAACTACCTAAAATACGTAAAGACCAACCTTCCTATGGGAGTTCTAATGGATTTGACCAACAACATTGACAAGTTTTCATCAGATCAGGTCTCAACCTTTACAGTTCCAGGCAGAGAGCAAACAATTGAAGGAACTAGCTATTATCTACCAGAA
Organism: Anaerococcus sp.; assembly: GCF_022770135.1. Taxonomy (GTDB): domain Bacteria; phylum Bacillota; class Clostridia; order Tissierellales; family Peptoniphilaceae; genus Anaerococcus. The sequence goes on from NZ_JALEIL010000023.1 coordinate 14,388, forward strand.
TTTGAGAAGACTTGGAGATTGGTAGACAAGGAATTTCAAAACTTTAAGCTTAAAAATTGGGACAGGACCAAGGCGGGTATAGATGAGGATGGTAATATCCTAGATGGAAGAAAAAATCAAGTCGAAGAAGATCCAGTTCCACAGGCAGAAGTAGAGGCCCCTGTTAGGCAAGAAATAATAGAAGATACCGAACCACATTACTATGAACCAGCCCCTAGCTATGAGTACGAATATTATGAGCCAGAATATGTAGAAGAAGAGGTAGAAGAGGCTGCTCCTGAAGAAGCTCCTAAAGAAAAGGAAGAAAGTCCAAAGGAAACTGAGGAAAAGGTAGAAAAGTCTGATACTAGTGATAAAGATGAATGATAGGTGGGAAATGGAAGATAGAAGACGAAGAAAAGATGAACATATAGAAAATTATCTCAAAAGTGAAATCATAACAAATACTTTGCTAGAAGATATCTACATTGAACACAACGCTCTTTCTGATGTGAATATGGAAGAGATTGATACTTCAATAGAATTTCTAGGAAGAATTATATCCATGCCCCTTATGGTTAACGCCATGACAGGAGGAGGGGAAGCAGGAAGTGATATCAACGAAGACCTTTCCTCAATTTGTGAGAGCCTAGGGATCCCTATGGCCTCAGGCAGTGAAGCCATAGCCATAAAGGATGCGGAAAGTCGTGATTCCTTCACACTCCTTAAGGATAAGGATATAATAAAAATTGGAAATCTAGGATCAGAGAGAAGCCTTGAAGATTTTATCTTCGCCAAAGACTTGATAGGTGCAGATATTATGCAAGTTCACCTAAACATAGCCCAGGAGCTAGTCATGCCAGAAGGAGATAGGGACTTTAAGGGACTTGGTGAAAACATTAGAAATCTTGTAGAAAATCTTGATACTCCTATAATAGTAAAAGAAACAGGATCAGGAATTTCTAAAAGTGTCGCCAAAAAGCTTCTAGATATGGGAGTAGAATACATCGATGTAGCCGGAAAGGGTGGAACCAATTTCATAGAGATTGAAGATTTAAGAGATGTGGAAACAGACTTTTCTGAATTCTACGATTGGGGAATCCCTACAGCGAAGTCTATCATAGATGTAAGAAGCCTATCGGAAGATGTTTTTATCATTGCATCTGGTGGCCTAAGGAATGCGACAGATATCGTAAAATCAATCATCATAGGAGCGGATATGGCTGCTATGAGCGGAGAAGTCCTAAGATACCTCCTTCACGGAGGCTACGAAGCTTGTGAAGACTTCCTAAAAGATTTACAATACAAAATAAAAATAATAATGTGCCTACTTGGAGTCAAAAATATAGAAGAATTAAAGAAAGTTGACTACAAGGTTGTTGGCAGACTTAAACAGCTTTTGGATTAGATAGTTAAATAAGCCCTAGCAGAAATTGCTAGGGTTTTTTTGTTGAGGATTGAAAAGTTTAACTGTTAATGTACAATATATACAGTAGGAGGAAGAAGTGAATATCAAGATTAAATACTCGAGTGATGATCCAATATATTTACAGATAAAAAAACAAATACAAGATGCGATTTTAAATGATGAAGTTGACAAGAATAAAGCCTTGCCTTCTATTAGGTTTCTTGCAAAAGAACTTAGAGTAAGTGTTGCTACTACTAAAAGAGCCTATGATGAGTTAATTAAGGATGGATTGATAGATTCAGTTCCTGGCAAGGGAAATTTCGTAAAGGATATTAATCCCCAGTTTATTAGAGAAAAATATACCTTACAAATCGAAGAAAAACTAAAAGAAGCTATCGATTTATCAAAGCTTATAGGTTTTAGCAGGGATGAACTTCATGATTTACTGGATCTAATGGAGGAAGAATATGAATGATATATTAAATCTTAGACAGGTCAAAAAACAATTCGATAACTTTCATCTTGGTCCCTTGGACCTTGATATAAAAAGGGGTTCCATTTTAGGTTTAATAGGTGAAAATGGAGCTGGCAAATCTACTAGTATTAGGATCATTCTATCTAATATTGAAGAAAAAGAAGGAGAAATCTACATCTTTAGGAAAAAGAAAAAGGATTTGACAGAAAATGAAAGAAAAAAGATAGCCTTTGTTTTTGATGATTTATATTTACCCCAAGATATGAATTTAAGGCAAGTGGAAAAGTTCCATAGTTTATTTTTTGGAAGCTTGTGGGAATCCAATATGTTTTGGAATTTAGTGGAAAAATTCGATTTACCAAGAGATAAACACCTAAAATTATTTTCTAGAGGGATGCAGATGAAAACATCTCTTATCCTAGCCCTAAGTCATAAGGCAGATTTACTTATTTTGGATGAAGCAACAAGTGGACTTGATCCTATAGCAAGAGACGATATACTAGACCTTCTTCTTGATTTTATTCAAGATGAGAATAAAAGTATACTTATTTCTTCTCATATATTATCTGATCTCGAAAAAATAGCTGACGATATTGCTTTTATCCATAAAGGAGAATTAATTTTTCTGGAAGAAAAAGAAGACTTAAAAGAAAAATATGGCATTGCAACTCTAAGTAAAGATGAATTTGAAAGCCTAGATAAGAAAGCTATTGTAGGAGTAAGAAAGCATTCTTTTGGAATAGAATGCCTTGTAGAAAAAAATTTGGTCCCAGAGGGACTTGATATGGATAAAGCTAGTATAGAAGATATTATGGTTTTTATGATAAAGGAGAAATACAATGAGAGCCTTGATATATAAAGATTTCTTAGGAGTAAAGAAGATATTAATTTTCTTATATTTACTGACAACAGTATTAGGAATATATTTCATAAAAATGGATAGATTTTCTATACTTCTCATGTACTTTGTAATAATTCCCATAAGACTTATAAGTGCTTTATTTGAAATAGACAATAACTACTTGGTAGATAGGTACTTAATAGCAAGTGGATTTTCAAGAAGAAAAATCGTCATATCAAGATATGTTTTTCTTTGGCTTATAACTTTAGTATCTCTTCTTATTAGTCTGGCATTAATATTTTTCTTGAAAGTGAAAATTGAAAACTTGGGCTTGGTCTTATTTATATCTATCTTAATAGTTGCATCTGAATTTATTTCCTTAATTGAAATACCTTTGATGTACAAATTAGGAGCAAACAGAACAAAGCAATTAACTTCTATTTCATATCTTTTGGGATTTGCTATATTTATACTAGTAGGAAAAAATAAAGAAAATCTGGGAAGATTTTTGCTTGGGAATCTATCTTTCAGCGAAAATACCTTAGCTTTTGCAATTGTTATTTTTATAATCTTATTAAATCTAGTGTCTTTACTTGTTTCTTTTAAGATTTTTGATAATAAAGAAGTTTAATTAACTTATAAAATATCGTAAAAAATGGTGATAAGCAGACATCTTACTTATCACCATTTTAAATGTTAATTTAGCCTTGAAGGCCTTCGGCTTGTCTTTGCATATTTTCTACTACTATGTCGTGGATTTCTCCAAGACTTGCTGCATATTCCAAGACTTCCCATGGTTTATTGGAGTGGAAGTGGATTTTTATTAAATCTTCATCTCCCACAGCTAGGAGGCTGTCTCCTTCTAAGTTTTCTGTAATATAGTCAAATATTTCGTCTTCGTCAAGGTTTTCGCCTGCTATTAACATTTGGCAGTCGAATTTAAATTCTAATTGTTCAGTCATTCTTTCTCCTTATTTATTAAGATTTCTTTTTAGTTCTTCTTCTAAGATTTTGATTTCGGCTTTGGCAAGCTCTCTATTCTTCTTACCCTCGATTTGGATATTTCTAACTTCTTCTATAGTTGAAATTAAAGCTTCGTTGGTATGCTTTATTGTATCTAGGTCGATTATACCACGTTCTGTGGCCTTGGCTGTCTCGATTGTGTTTTGTTTTAAGGTATCTGCGTTTTTCCTTAAGAGATCATTGGTTAGGTCTGTTACTCTCTTTTGGGTTTTTATAGCCTGGTCGGTGTGATTCATGCCTAGGGCTAATACCATTTGGTTCTTCCATAAAGGAATTGTGTTTACTATGGTTGTTTGAATTTTTTCTGCCATAATTGAGTTTGATGATTGGACCATTCTGATTTGTGGGGCCATTTGGATTGAGACCATTCTCGTAAGGTCCAAATCATGGAGCTTTTTCTCAAAGCGGTTGGCCTGAGCCTTTAGGTCGTTTACCTTCTGGGCATCCAGAGGGAGGTTAGATTCACGGGCCTTGGATTCAAGGGCAGGTATATCCTCGTTGTAAGTTGCCATCAGCTTTCTATTACCAGCCTCTATATACATGGAGATCTCCTTGTAATAGTCTTCATTTAGCTCATACATCTGATCGAGCATGGAGATGTCCTTCATCAAGGTTATTTGATGATTTTCTAGGATTTTACTTATGTCTCCTATGTTTTTTTCCGCCGATTGGTATTTGGACTTGAGGGCATCTATCTTGTTTACCTGTTTTTTGAAAAATCCCAAAGGACCTGAGGTCTCTTCCGCATCCATTGACTTAATGTCTACAACCAACTTATCTAGGAGAGTTCCGATTTCTCCAAGGTCCTTGTTTCTTACGGTATCCAGGGTCTTTTCTGAGAAGTTTGATATCTTCTTTTGGGCACCAGATCCGTATTGAAGGATGATATTTGTATCTTCTAGGTCGATTTTTTTGGAAAACTCATCGATCATCTTTTCTTCGTCAGGGGAAAATGTGATTTTGTTTTCTACTAGGTCAATTTCTTTTTCGCCGATTGTATCGAGCTTATCATCTTCTGATACCCCATCTAGTCTTAGTTCTATATCACTCATATTAACTCCAATCATCTTCTGCTAGTCCCTCTTGTTTGAGCAAGAGGTTAATTGTGTCGATTTCTGTCTTTACGTCCATAGCCCTATCGTCTAGGAGGTCGATTTTCATTTTATCGAAGGCTTCGGCTATGGTTTTGATTGATTCTTCGATTTCTCCCATAGATTTTACTATCCTAGAATCCCTAGAATTTACCATTTCAAATTCCTTGTAGGAAGTGGCAAGCTTAAGGCTTGTTGGCAAGTAATAGGTTGAGAACTTGCCAAGGCCTGTTGCCTTATCTGGATATTTTTCTATGATTTTTAGGATATCTGTAGAATTATCTATTAATTTTCCTAAAGACTCTTTGAAGCTAGGACTTTCTATCTCGTCTCTTTTCTCGCTTAACTTATCAAGAGATGTGATTGACTCGGCAATGATCTCTTGGGATCTTTCCTTATTTAGGTCCTCTACTGATAGGTTTTCTCCGTCTATTTCTACATCGTCAGTGAGGTTTTTCCTGTAAGAAGGTATCTGGTCGAGCTTTTCCTTGTAGAGCTTGAAGGTTGGAATATCTAGGATAAATATTTTCCCATCTTCTACAATTCTTGCTTGCTTGAAGTAATTTTTCCTCATCATATAAAGGAGGTCCTTGGTAGTTTCTTCCTCGCTTTGGGCAACTCCACTTGCTAGATCTCTTATAGAGATTACTGTATTATCTCCAAGCTCTCTTAGATATCTTACGTAGTTGTTGGATAGTCTTTTATATCTATTTCCTAACTTCCAAAGCGCATAGGGAACTGATATAGTAAGGACTAGGGATATAAGGGATGCAAATAGCATAGTAAATCCGCCACCATAATGTATTTCTGTGTAAGAACCTATGGTCATTGCTAAAAAGATAGGGGCTAAAATAACTGAAGCTATTTTAGCGAGAATACTTAATCCTGCCTGGGGTGGCTTTTGCTCACAGACTTTTGGATTTCTCGTTGCGGGTAGGTTTTTCTTACTAGAAGATGAGAAAGCTTTTATGGCTCCGTTGACTGAATTTTTGATCTTTACGCCAATTTCTGCGAAAGGAATGTCGTCGAAGTCGAAGCTTTCTATATCTTCTGCGTAGTCATAAAAAGATTTTTTGTGTTTTTTGTTTTTATCTGACATAATTCTTCCTTTTGTTTTCTTAATTACATCATACTACAAATCAAGATATTATAAAACAAATTTAAATATATTATAATATAAATTAATTATCTTAATCAGAAAGATCTATTATCTTATCGAAGGAGTCTTTTTTCTCAAGAATCTTTTCTCTATTTCCGAAAACAAGGATATTATTGTAGGCGAGGGCCTTATCCAAAACATCCGCCAAGGCACTTATATCAGATAATTTAGCTTCCTTGATCTCTCTTAGGATTTCCTCTTCATCTTTCGGATTTTCCTTTTTGTAATTAACAAAATCACTATCTGCCTTTTGGGAAGGGGACTTTGGTCTTAAGAACTTTCCCATGGTTGATATTTGCTGGTTTGCGAAGTCCTTTTCGTCCATATCGAGATTTTTTGCTATGTCAGAAATCTTATCATAGCTTGCTAGAGTTTTTTCTATATTAGGGTCCCTGTAGGAGTAAGTTGCAAAAAGTGCTGCCCTGTCTATAAGCATTCCTGCTCCATAGGCTCCTCCCTTGGCCCTGATTAACTCGTAGAGATAAGGATTTGATATTATTGAACTTGCAAGAGATAGGCTTCCCTTATAGGAAAGACCTAAATTCTTAAGGTCTGCTGATTTGGAAATGTAATTTACACTTGCATCAGATAAGATGGCTTCTTTTATTGGATTTTTCTTGAAAGTTATAGTTTTTTTATCAAAATTTTCCTCGAGGAAGGCAAATTCTTCTAATATCGTCTCCTTTAAGCTTTCAAAATCCTTCCTATATCCTGTTATATTTAAGGTCAAATCACAAGATAAAACTTTACTGTAGAGCTTCTCAAGATTACTTTTGAAAGATTCAAAGTCATCGCTTGCTTTTTTGATAGTATCTTTTATGAAAAGATAGTAGTCGATTCCAGAAAGTTTTTCCTTGATATAGGATAGCTTATCGATGTGAGAATTATTCCTATTTATGGCTATGAGATGGCCTGAATCATACATGCCTGATTCAAAGACTGACTTTCTCACCCTAAGAAGCTCAAGGATTCTTTTTTGGTCATCAAAGAGTGTATTTGTCAAAAAGTCCTTCACTATCTCGACAGCTTTTTGGATATTTTCCCTAGTAGTCTTAAAGCTTACTTTAAAGTTGTTTTCGATTTTGTTATCATTTATCCTAATGCTTGCTATAGTAAAGTTTAGCCCTGTTAGATATTGCCAGATCACATCATCTATATCTTTGTAGGAAATATTTTTCGTATCAATTGATCCTAAGAGTTCGCCAATTAATTGAAGATTTTGCATTTCTTCTAGACTTAGATGGTCTATATTAAAGTAAAGATCAGCATAGATCAGACCGCTTGTTTCAAGTTCATGGTAGACGAATTTGAATTTATCTTCATGGACTTCTCTAGGGATTTTCGGAAGAGTCGTAGGTACATCGCTGAGCTTAAGTCTTGGTATTGTCGCTTTTTCTTCTGGGGTATTTTCCCTATTTTGATAATCTTTAAGGGCTTTTAGGTCATCTTCGATTTTTTTAAGAGTGTCATGAGTCATTTCCTCGTTTAACTTTTCGATTTTTTCATTAAATTCCTTATCTTGCTTTTTCCTATAATCTTCATCGGCCCTTGCTATATGGACGAGCTTGGTCTTGTTATTAAGGAAGTACTTCTTAATAAATTCCTCATAATAACCAGTCCCAATTAGGCTTCTTAGTTCATCCAAAGTATCGACTAGCCTATATACAGAGAAAGGATCAGCATCAAGATTTGTCATGAGTATATAGGAAAGTCCTCGACTAGTGTCATTTAGGCTCTCTCTTTGGGCAAAATCAAAGATAGAGAAGGCAGACTTAAGACTTTCTATAGAAAGATTCTTGCTTGCTTCTTCTAAGCCCTTTTCTATTATTTCTATAAAGTCTCTGGCCTTACTTCCATCAGTCTTTTGGGCTTGGATTAGGACAGAAGACCTATTGCCATAGCCTGGTCTTGCGTAGAAATATTCTGGAGCAAGTTTGTCATTAATTTCATTTCTAATCTTTGATGAATCCATATTAAAGATGGTATTTACAAGGATAGAAAGTGTTAGGTAGTCTTTGCTATCAAGGGCAGAGCTTGCAAGAAAAGCATAGGAGAGATAGTCGGAGTCCTCCTCGATTTTGCTTGCTGGATAATTGCCTTCGATTATTTCAGGATAGTAATTTTCCTTAACTTCTATCTCTTTATCAAAGTCCTTGTAGTCGTACTTACTTAGATATTCTTCGTCCAAGCGAGTAAGAAGTGGGTCGATATCCATATTTCCGTAGAAATAAATTAGTGAATTCGATGGGTGGTAGTGGGTTTTATAAAAATCAACAAACTCATCGTAGGTCAAATCACCGATTTCTCTAGGATTTCCTCCAGATTCATACTCGTAAGGGCTATCCTTGTACAAAAGCGAATTTATATCGTTATAGATTAGGCTTTCAGGATCAGACAAGGCTCCCTTCATCTCGTTATAGACAACGCCGGATATGCCGGTGATCTTTCCATCTTCCATTTCATAGTGCCAGCCTTCTTGATCTAGAATTTCCTTTTTCTCTATGGCTAGGGGATTAAAGACTGCGTCCAAATACACATCGACTAGGTTAGAGAAGTCCTTGTCGTTTTCGCTTGATACAGGATAGACAGTCTTGTCAGGATAGGTCATGGCATTTAGGAAAGTTTGAAGGCTTGATGAAGCCATATCCATAAAGGGATCCTTGGTCCTATATTTCTTTGATCCATTAAGGACAGAGTGTTCCATAATATGAGCCTTGCCCTTAGAATCAGTCGGTGGGGTCTTAAAGCTTATGGCAAAAGTCTTGTTTTCGTCATTAGTTTTTACATATATAACATTGGCCTTAGTCTTTTCATGTTCATAGAGAAAAACAGTCAGGCCTAAGTTTTCAAATTTTTCTTTTTTTAATAAATTGTAAGTCATAATTCCTCCGTTTTTTTAACTATACTTCAATAAAAATTTATCGATAACGGGTAAAGTTCTTATAGAGACTAATTAAGGAGGGAAGATGAAAAAAATTAAAACCAAAGAGTTAACCCTTATGGCCATATCAGTAGCCCTGATGGTTATTTTAGGTACTATCTTGTACTTTGTAGGCAGGGCCCTGCCCATACCAGGAGGAAGACTTTTGGCCATGGCACCAGCTTATAGCTTTATTTTTACAGCCCTAATCCTTAGGACAAAGAGAATGGGAATTATTTCCCTAGTTTCCTTTATATTTGGATTTTTCGTACTCAAATTTACAATTTTTGGAGTAATAGCAATTTGGGCTAGTGCATTTTTAGCAGACATCCTAAGCTTTATTCTTATAAGATCTTATAAGTCCTATAGGGATATCTACCTAACAGTGCCTTTAAATAGCTTTTTTCAAATATGGACTTCCTATTTTGTGGTCATAAATTTTGTGCCAGATTCAAAATTTACCCAACAAGCCTTTTGGCCAACCCTGGGAGTTTCTATTTTGATTTATATAATAAGCCTTATATCTTCAAAGTACTTTATAAAGCTTATGGAAAAAAGGTCCCTATTGGGGAAAGACTTTAAAGATTCAGAGTTGAAAATAAATTAAGAAATGAGGCAATGATGAAATTAGGAATACTAGGATCTGGTAAGATTGTAAAAGAAATTTTGCCAGTTTTGGAACAAGTGGAAAATATAGAGCTGGTGGCCATAGCAGCCCGCAATGAGGGAAAGTTAGAAGAATTAGTAGAAGAATTTAATATAGGAAAATACTATATAGGTATAGACGATCTTTTGGCTGATCCTGATATAGACACAGTCTATGTAGCTCTTCCAAACTATCTCCACTATGAAGCTATGGATAAAGCCATAGCTAAGGGCAAGGATATTATATGCGAGAAGCCTTTTTGCGGAAACTTAAGAGAGAGTGAGGATATTTTTGACAGGGCCTTTGCCAAAGACCTAATAGTTCTTGAGGCAGCAAGCCATAGATTTATTCCCAATGCCCTAGCTGTTAGGGATGAGCTTAAGAAGCTAGGAGAGATAAAAATAGTCTCATTTAACTATTCCCAATATTCTTCTAGATACGATAAGTTCAAAGAAGGAGAGATTACTCCGGTTTTTGATAGGTCGATGAATGGAGGAGCCCTTATGGATATCAATTTCTATAATGTAGATTACCTATCTATGCTTTTTGAAAGGCCAAAGGCTGTCAAGTATTTTCCTAATATGGAAAAGGGGATCGATACATCAGGCATTCTTTACCTAGACTACGGGAACTTTAAGGCTGTTGCTATAGGCAGCAAGGACTCTGATGCAAGTCTTGTTAATACAATTCAAACAGACAGGGGAAGTATTGAAATAACTGATTCTATCAATTCATTTTCATCCTTTAGGATTAAAGAATCAGGAAAGGATGTTTTCAGGGAAGTAAATGTAAATGAGCCTTGTCATAGGATGGTCTATGAATTTAGAGAATTTCTAGAAATTATTAGCCAAAGGGACATGGAAAAAGCAAGAGAGCTTTCTAAGATAAGCCTTGATACTTCTTGGATTCTCACAGAAGCTAGGAAGTTTTCTGCTATAGATTTCCCAAATGATTAAATTATTTATAGATTCCTTAGCAAAGTGTTATAATATAGATATAGTACGTATGTATTATTAGAAAGAAAGGAGTTCATATGGTAGGAATAATACTCGCAAGCCACGGCGGTTTTGCCGATGGTATCAAAGAATCCGCTCAAATGATTTTTGGCGAGCAAGAAAAATTCGAATCAGTATGCCTACTACCTTCAATGGGACCCGATGATTTTAGAGCAAATCTCGAAAAAGCCATTGAAAAGCTAGATACTGAAGAGATTCTTTTCTTGGTTGATCTTTGGGGCGGTACACCATTTAACCAAAGCTCAAATTTATTTGAGGGAAATGAGGATAAATGGGCAATTGTTGCTGGCATGAACCTTCCTATGGTCATAGAAGCTTTAAGCGAGAGGTTTACTGCAGAGAAATCTCACGACATAGCTAAGGCTATAGTAGGATCTGCCAAAGAAGGAGTTAAGATTAAGCCAGAAGAGCTTAATCCAGTAGAGGAAGCAAAGGCAGAAGTCAAGGAAGATAATATCCCTAAGGGATCTATCCCAGAAGGAACAGTTCTTGGAGATGGCAAGATTGACATTGGACTTGCAAGAATAGACACAAGACTTCTCCACGGACAAGTCGCTACAAGCTGGACCAAGTCTATAAATCCTGACAGAATTATAGTTGTAAGTGATAGCGTAAGCAAAGATGAACTAAGAAAGAACATGGTAATGGAAGCAGCCCCTCCAGGAGTTAAGGCTCACGTAATTCCTATATGGAAAATGAAGGAGATAATGGATGATCCACGTTTTGGAGCAACCCGTGCCTTATTATTGTTTGAAAAACCACAAGACGTCCTAGAATTTTTAGAACTAGGCGGAAAGCTAGATAAGGTAAACTTAGGATCAATGGCTTACAAACAAGGAGATATCAACCTTACAAATGCTGTTTCTATGAATGCTGATGATGTTAAATGCTTCGATAAAATCCTAGAATATGGAATAAAGATCGATGTCAGAAAAGTTCCAGCAGACAAGAGTGAAAATTTTGACAACTTGATGAAAAAAGCTAAAAGAGAACTAAATATTAATTAATAGGAGAAATTATGAATATACTTAATGTTATTTTAATCGTCCTTGTAGCTTTTCTTGCAGGATGTGAAGGAATCTTAGACCAATTCCAATTTCACCAACCACTTGTTGCTTGTACCCTAATTGGGCTTGTAACAGGTCACCTAAAAGAAGGCATAATCTTGGGCGGTTCTTTACAATTAATAGCCCTCGGTTGGGCAAACGTAGGTGCAGCAGTTGCCCCAGATGCAGCGCTCGCATCAGTAGCTAGTGCTATTATAATGGTTCTTGCCCTAGAAGGAGGAAGCGAGAATGTAACTAGTGCGATTAATACTGCTATAACCTTAGCAATCCCACTTTCTGTAGCAGGACTATTCCTTACAATGATAGCAAGAACTCTTGCTATACCAATGGTTCACGGAATGGATGCTGCAGCAGAAAACGCTGACTTTAGAAAGATTGAAGTTCTTTCATGGATGGGTGTATGCATGCAAGGGCTTAGAATTGCAATACCAGCCCTAGTGCTTTGCTTTATCCCTCCAAAGGTTGTAACAGATGCACTAAATGCTATGCCAGAATGGCTAACAGGAGGAATGGCAGTTGGTGGTGGAATGGTAGCTGCTGTAGGTTATGCCATGGTTATCAACATGATGAGTACCAAAGAAACATGGCCATTCTTTGCCCTAGGTTTTGTTTTCGCTGCAATCGATCAAATCACCCTAATCGGTCTTGGTGTAATAGGTGTTGTACTTGCAATTTTATATATGACACTAAAAAATCTTGCAACAAGTAACCAAGGAGGGGGACAAGGATCAGGCGATCCTCTAGGCGATATCATAAACGATTATTAAAAAGGAGCAATTATGACTGAAAATATAAAAAATAATGAAGAAAGAATTGTCCTAAATCAATCTGTTCGTAGAAAGGTCTGCAACCGTCACCAATTCCTCCAAGGAACATGGAACTACGAGAGAATGCAAAATGGTGGTTGGGCCTTTTCAATGATTCCTGCCATCAAGGCTTTGTATAAGGACAAAGAAGATCAAAAATTAGCGCTAAAAAGACACCTTGAGTTCTACAACACCCACCCTTATGTATCAAGTCCAGTAATGGGAGTAACCCTTGCTATGGAAGAAGAAAGAGCAAATGGAACTCCAATCGATGATGCTGCCATAAACGGTGTGAAGGTTGGTATGATGGGACCTCTTGCAGGTGTAGGAGATCCAGTATTCTGGTTTACCCTAAGACCAATCTTAGGAGCTCTTGGAGCATCCCTAGCCCTTTCAGGAAACCCACTAGGTCCAATAATATTCTTTGTATTTTGGAATCTAATCAGATATATATTCGAGTGGAAGACTCAAGAGATGGGATATAGGGCAGGTAATGAAATAACAAAGGACCTTTCTGGAGGACTTTTAGGTAGAGTTACCCTTATGGCATCAATCCTCGGTATGTTTATAGTAGGAGCTCTTGTACAAAGATGGGTATCAATCAACTTCACAGTAAATGTATCAGAAATCACCCAACAACCTGGTTCATATATAGACTGGGCATCTCTTCCAGCAGGAGCTGAAGGAATAAAAGAAGCCCTAACCCAGTACCACAACATAGGTGCCACAGCCCTAGACCCAGTAAAGGTAACAACCCTACAAGATAATTTGGATAGCTTAATCCCAGGTCTTGTGCCACTCCTACTAACCCTAGGAATCTGTAAACTTCTAAAGAAAGATGTATCTCCAATTGCTATAATAGTTGCCCTATTCGTAATAGGAATCATCGCTAGATTCTTTGGAATTATGTAATGGTTCAATCGCAAAATACCAAAGTAGATTTAACTATCCCTGCTACCAACCTAAATGGCCTTACTTCCCAAGGTAAGGTCATGGTTGGCGATAGGGCTTTTGAATATTACAATGACAGGAACAAGGCCGATTTTATCCAAATACCTCGGAAGGAAATTAGGCTTGTGACTGCAGCTGTTATCTTTAAGAAGAAAATCACGAGATTTGCCATTCACACCAAAAGCAACGGAGATTTTATTTTCTCTACTAGAGATAACAAGAAAACCCTAAGAGCTATAAATAAATATATAGCAGACGATAAACTAAGGAAGTCCTTGACTGTACTAGATTATCTAAAAAGAAAATAATCTTTTAAGCCCCTGATTTGGGGCTTTTTTCGTTGACTTTGTGAAAACATTTTCTAATTAGTGGATAAATTTTTCGTTTTGCTATATAATTATAGTATAAATTTAAAAAAGAACATTTTATTATACAAGAGAATAAATGTTTTCACAAAGGAGTAAATATGAAAAATTATGACACATCAAAAATCAGAAATTTAGCTTTAGTCGGTCACTCCAAAGCAGGGAAGACCTCTTTGACAGAATCACTATTATTTAAAACTGGTGTGATCGATAAAAAAGGAAAGGTTGAAGAAGGATCAACTGTTTCAGATTATGAAACACAAGAGAAAAAGAGAAATATTTCCCTTCAAACTTCAATTATTCCAATCGAATATGATGATTTTAAGATTAATTTTATAGATTCTCCTGGATTTTTTGATTTTGAAGGTGAAGTTTTGCAGGCTCTAAGAGCAGCGGAATCTGCACTTTTTGTTATAGATGGAGAAAATGGTATAGAAGTAGGAACAGAAAAATACTGGAAATACACCCAAGAGATCAACCTACCTTCTATAATTTTTGTAAATAAACTAGACAAAGAAAACGCCAACTTCAACAAGGTAGTTTCAGATCTTCACATAGAATTTGGCAAGAAGATTATTCCTCTAACCTTAATGCTAGGTGAAGGAGAAGACTTCGAAGGAATAATCGATGTAATCGAGAAAAAAGCCTACACTTATGAAAATGACGAGAAAAAGGAAGTAGAAATTCCTGAAATAAGAATGGCAGAGGTTGAAGAAGTATACAACCAAGTTATAGAAGCTGTTGCAGAATCAGATGATAGCCTCATGGAGAAATTCTTTGAGGGAGAAGAATTCTCAGAAGAAGAATTCATGAAGGGTCTATCCAAAGCAATACTCGAAGGAGATGTAGTTCCTCTTATAGCTGGCTCTAGCGAAAAACAAATCGGTCTAACCTCCCTCCTAGATTGTATAGTAAAATACATGCCAGCAATTGACGATGAAGCAGCAAACATTGGCTACAGGGTAAAAGAAGGCTATGAAGCTTTCGAAGCAAAGGCAGATGCACCTTTCTCTGCTGTAGTATTTAAGACAATAGCAGACCCATTTGTAGGTAAGATCTCTATCTTTAAGGTCTTATCAGGAACTATAAACAAGGACGATAAGATATATAATGTAAGTAAGGATGTCGAAGAGAAAGTAGCGAATCTCTTTGTCCTTAGAGGTAAGGAACAAATTAAGGTAGATAAGCTAGTAGCAGGGGATATAGGAGCCTTCTCTAAGGTAGATTCTGCATCAACTGGAGACAGCTTAGCTACAAAGGAAAACAAAATAGAATATAAGAGAATCAAATATCCACAACCAGTTTTATTCTTCGCTATCAAGGCCCTAAGCAAAAATGATGAGGACAAGATTTCAGAAGCCTTACAAAAACTTGCCGAAGAAGATCCAACCTTCAAGGAAGAAAGAAATCAAGAGACAAGCCAATCTATCCTATCTGGACTTGGTAATGTTCAACTAGAAGTGTTGATGGATAAACTAAAAGATAATTACTCAGTAAACACAGAAGTTGTAGAATACAAGATCCCTTATAGGGAAACTATCAAGTCCAAATCAGACGTTCAAGGAAAACACAAGAAACAATCCGGTGGTGCTGGCCAATACGGAGACGTGTTTATAAGATTTGAACCAGTAGAGGAAGACTTCGTATTTGACGAAGAAGTATTCGGTGGAGCAGTTCCTAAAAACTACTTCCCAGCAGTAGAAAAAGGACTAGTAGAATCTTTAGCAGAAGGACCACTAGGTGGCTATAAAGTTACTGGAATCAAGGCGACCTTATATGATGGATCCTACCACCCAGTAGATTCAAACGAACAAGCCTTTAAAACTGCTGCAAAAATTGCCTTCAAAAAGGGTATAGAAGAAGCAGACCCTATCTTACTAGAACCTGTGATGAAACTTGAAATCAATGTTCCAGATGCTAACATGGGTGATGTAATGGGCGATATGAATAAGAGACGTGGAAGAATCCTCGGTATGGAGCCACAAGCAGACGGAAGTCAAGTAATACTTGCAGAAGCTCCACTAGCTGAAGTTCTAACCTATGCAATTGACCTAAGAAGTCAAACATCAGCACGTGGTTCATTCTCAATGGAATTTGTAAGATACGAAGAAGTACCAAAAGAAATAACAGCAAAAGTATTAGAAAAATAATTATAGAAAAGAAAGTAAGGAGTATGCTATGGCAAAGTGGGAAATATTGAATATAGATCCTTGGCTTAAAGATTACGAAAACGACATTAATTTGAGGATGGAATCTTACGAAAGGCAAAAAGAAAAACTTCTAGGAGATGGAAAAAAACTCACGGAATTTGCCAATGCGCATAACTACTACGGCTTTCACAAGACAAAAACGGGCTGGATATACAGGGAGTGGGCTCCTAATGCAGACGGGCTCTACCTTATAGGTGACTTTAACGGATGGGACAGACATTCCCATCCTCTCACAAAAATAAATGACGAAGATTGGGAGATAGAGATAAAAGGAATAAGGACTCTCCCTCACAAATCAAGAATCAAGGTCTTGGTAGATGCGAATGGGGCCATAAGAGATAGGATTCCTTTGTATGCTACAAGGGTTGAGAGAAACGACGAGTTAGACTATGCGGCCCTTATCCAAAATCCTAGGAAGAAATTCAAATGGGAAGATGAAGAATTCAAAATCCAAAAAGACGATCTTTTGATATATGAAGCTCATATAGGAATGGCTGGAGAAGACGGTAAAGTTTCTTCCTATAAGGAATTTGAGAAAAATGTCCTTCCGAGAATAAAAAAGGATGGGTATAACACAATCCAACTTATGGCCATAGCAGAGCACCCTTATTACGGATCTTTTGGCTATCAAGTATCAAACTTCTTTGCACCAAGCTCTTGGTATGGAGAAAATGATGAATTAAAATCACTGATAAATGCTTGCCACAAGGAAGGAATCAATGTGATTATGGACTTGGTTCACTCACATTCTGTAAAGAACACAGCTGAAGGCATCAATGAATTTGATGGAACAATCTACCAGTTCTTCCACGATGGAGAAGAAGGAAACCACCCTGATTGGGACTCTAAGTTATTCGACTACAAAAAACCTGGAGTCTGCCATTTTCTTCTATCAAATATAAAGTATTGGCTAGAAGAATACCACTTTGATGGATTTAGGTTTGATGGAGTAACTTCTATGATTTACAAAGACCACGGAAGAGGAGAAGCCTTCGACTCATATGCTAAATACTTCTCCATGAATACAGATATAGAAGCCCTAAACTACTTGCAGCTTGCCAACGAACTTATAAGAGAAATCAAAAAGGACGCCATAACAATAGCGGAAGATATGAGCGGTATGCCAGGAATGTGTCTTCCGATAGAATATGGTGGAATTGGCTTTGACTATAGACTTGCTATGGGCATGCCAGATTTTTGGGAGAAGTCCCTAGAAAAACGAGATGAAGATTGGGATCTATCCAAGATGTGGTATGAACTATCAACTCACAGGCCAGAGGAGAAGAGAGTTTCCTATGTGGAAAGCCACGACCAGGCCCTAGTAGGATCAAAAACTACAATATTTAGGCTAGCTGACCAAGAAATGTATTGGAATATGAGAAAAGACGACCACAATATGATTATCGATAGGGCAATCGCTCTTCACAAGATGATAAGATGGATTACGATATCCATGGGAGCTGATGCCTACCTTAACTTTATGGGTAACGAATTCGGCCATCCTGAATGGATTGACTTTCCGCGAGAAGGAAATGGCTATTCCTACCATTATGCAAGACGTCAATGGTCCTTGGCTGATTCCAAAGATTTAAAATATCAATTCCTAAATAATTTCGACAATGCAATGATAGAATTTTCTAAGGAAAATGATCAACTAGCGGGCGAAACATACAGATTGTGGATAGATAATGATAGAAAAATCATATCCTTTAGAAACAAGGATATAGTATATATCTTTAACTTCCACCCAGAAAACTCCTATGAATCCTTCCAATTACCAATCCACGATATAGGAGAATTTAAAGTCCTTATGGATACAGACGAAGGAAGATTTGGAGGGTTTGATAGGATAAGTCACGAATTCACCTACCAAACAGAAAAGCTTTCTGGAACAGACTATGACGGTATCAAGATCTACATCCCATCAAGGACAGGTCTTGCCTTAAAGAAGATATGACAAAGATAATATGCTTAGGCGATTCATTCACACAGGGATATCTTGTAGAAGATAAAAACTACACCCGCTTTCTCGAGAAGGCGGGCTTTCTCGTTAAAAACCTAGGTGTTAATGGATCGACAACGGAGGAAATGCTAGAAAGATACAGAAGATTTAAGGCGGAAGAAAGAGAAGATATATTAGTGGTGTTTGGTGGGACGAACGACTTTTTGAATGGAATATCTGCTCAGTTTGCCTATAAAAATCTAAAAAGTATACTAGATATGTCGAATGTTTCAAAAAAAATTCTGATAATCCCTAGTTATGTTGAAGAGGAAAGCATATTTCCTGTCTATAGGATGACTAACGACAAAATAGACTTACTCTATGAGATTTTCAAAGAAGACTTATCTAATAGGAAGGATTTTTATATTATAGATGCAAGGAAGATCCAAGGAAGATTTATTGACGGCATACATTTAGCTAGTGATTTTCATGAAAAATTAATGGAAGAAATATTAAGGATAATAAATGATTGATCAAATAGAAGATACACAAGTTGTAAGAGATTTGATGAAAAACAAGATAATATTTACTCTTGTAGCCATAGCCATAATCCTTATTGTTAGCAAACTAATATTAAATATCCTAAAAAGATTGATTAATAAATTGCTAGAAGGAAAAGCTGTGCAAAAATCATCTCTTAACCAGAACAAGGTAAACACAATCTCTAGTGCTATATATTCTGTTATAAGAGTAGTGGTAATTTTTATCGCAATAACCTTGATACTAGATGTATTTGGAATAAATACCTCAACCCTAATAGCTACAGCAGGAGTTGGAGGTGTTGCGCTAGCTCTAGGAACTCAAACTATAATTGAAGATTTCATAAAAGGAATCCTCATCATAGTAGATGATAAAATAAGAGTTGGAGAATGGATAAAGGTAGCAGGTATAGAAGGAGAAGTTGAAGACTTAGACTTTAGAGTAACAAAGGTAAGAGATTTTAACGGTTCACTTCATATAATACCAAACTCACAAATAACAAGCGTCCAAAACTTCAACAGAGGAGAAATGATTGCTGATACGACATTTTCAGTATCCTATGACACACCTCTAGATGAAATAAAAGACATGGTCGGTGATATCAGTATGAAGCTAGCAAACAAAGAAGAAAATAAAGGCCTGTTTATAGAGAAATTTAAGATTTTTGAAATCAATTCACTAGAAGCCTTCTCTTATAAGGTTAGAATTACTGCAACAGTAAAAGATGGTGAGCAGTGGCAAATAGGAAGACAGGCCCGAGAGATGATAAAATATGAAATGGAAAAAAGAAAAATAAAAAGCGCCCTAGTGGAGTATGAAGAAAATGAAGAAATATAAAGTAGACGATATAGTAAGCCTAAAGAAAGGTCATCCGTGCGGAGAAAACTTATGGCAAATCCAAAGAATGGGAGCAGACATAAAACTAAAATGTCTAGGATGTGATAAAAATATATGGATGAAAAGATTAGACTTCGACAAAAAAATAAGAAAAATAAAAGATAAAGATGGAAAGATGGTAGCTATAGTTAACTACAATCCTGATGAAGAATAAGTAAAAATCGCCGTTTAAAAGAAATCGGCGATTTTTTTAATAAAAAATTTGACAAAAGGAAAATAAGCGTGTATCATATTAATTGTCATTCGGGAGATGGCAAGCGAGAAAAGCTGAATTAAATAAAAAAATTCAAAAAAAACTTGACAAAAGAAAATGACCGTGGTACTATATAAGAGTCAACGCGGTAAGCGAATGACATGAACCTTAAAAAATTAATATCAACGATCTATATAACTTTTAGTTATATAAGATATAAACGAAAACAACTAAAACCTTTAGT
>NZ_JALEIL010000051.1 GCF_022770135.1 Anaerococcus sp.
AGTTTGTATATCAGAAAGAATTTAGAAGTTTAAATCAACTAAAATTAGAACTATCAGAGTATATTTATTGGTACAACAACCTAAGGATCCATGGATCCTTAGATTACTTACCACCAGTTAAATATAGACATTTAAGATCAACTAGAAGTTATTAGTTAGTCTTAGATTAGTGCGTTCGATTTTAGATTGTACAATTAGGTGTTGACAATCCATACTTCAAGCCTGAGGATTCCTAATCATCATTCGCTAAAAATTTATAACTCGCTTCGCTCAAACAGATAAATTTTCTTAACGCTCACTCTGATTATACATGCTACCCGGTAATGGTTATTCGTAAGAAATGCTAAGTATATAATGTACCTTGATCTAAAATAAATTGGAAAATTCTTCGTATCTTCGCTACATCAGAATCCTTAAATATGTACTTATAATATAAAAACACGATACGCTTTGCTAAAGGCAAAGCTTACCCCTCCCCTTCCCCTGTGGACGAGTAGAAATGTCTAATCAAGTCTCTCGTTAAGAAAATCGATTTGTTTGAGCGTTAGCGAGTTATCGATTTTTAGAGAGACGGAGATTAGACATTGTTAAACACAAGGACAAGTAAAACAAGGAGATCCCCCTACCAACAAAGATTTGCGAAGCAAATCGACCTTTTCCGCACTCCGCTTAAGGAGCAGAGGGGGTGAATGACAAAGGGGTCAAGGGGAAAGGTGGAGGGGGCATTTGCCCAAGCGGCACTTAGAGCGCTGCCGCCCCCTTAGCCTGTCCCCTTGGGTTCGAAGGGTCCAACCCTGCATAAAGAAATATTCCAATATCCAGATATACTAATATCAAAAATATTTTTAGTCAAAGATATTTAAGAAAAAAATATCTACCTCTCCCACCTGTCTATCCCATTTTTCTTAAGAAACTTTCTTTTTCTATAAGAAATTTCCGCTCCATTTATTATTATCGAGATTACAACTCCTATCAATGTGTCCAGAGTCCTGTTGAAGGCAAATAGGACTGGGAGGTCTGTTGTTTGGTTTACGTTATCTAATGTGATTGATAAGAATACTATGGCCATTATTGTTAGGGCGTTGTAGCGTTTTAGGTGAGCCATGATCCAGATTATTAGGCCTACTATTAGACTCATTAGGAAGAAGTCTAGGATGTAAGGCTCACTAAAATCTGGGATTACTATTAGATAGATTAGTCCTATGATACCTCCAAGGATTGTTCCTATTACCCTGTTTATCCCTATGTCTTTCGTATCTACTAGATTGGTCTGCATAGAGATTATCGCTGCTATGGAGGAATTTATTGGAAGGCCCTCTCCAGGTCTTAGTTCTGATATTACCATGGAAAGAAAGACTGCGAGGACTGTTTTTATTATCCTAAGGCCTGGTCTTTTGATATTTGATATTTTAGCCATGGCTTTCTCCTTTTCTAAATTTAAAATCTACCCAGTTTACAAATAGTGCTGTAAATATTCCTATTATGGTGTCTATTATCCTATTTAAGGCAAAGGCTACTGGTCCTGCTGGATCGTGGGCGTGATTGATTGTAACAGATAAAAATACAATTGCCGCAATAGTTATAGCAAGATTTCTCTCAAAGCTTGCTAGTACCCAAATAAGAATGGTAACGACAATCGAAAGAAGAAGGATGTTTATTGGCTGAGGGATTTTATTTCCTCCTATGTAGAGTAAATAGACAAGACCTGTTAGTCCTCCAATTATAGTTCCAATTGCCCTGTTGATTCCCTTTACGAAGGTCGAGGCTACGTCTTGTTGCATGCAAATTATCGCTGCAATCCCACTATAAAAGGGAAGGCCGCTTGCCCTTAGGCTGGAAAGAATCATTGATAGAAATAGGGCAAGGCCAGTTTTTATGATCCTTGCTCCAGGTTTTTTTATTTGCATAATTTGCCTTCGATATATTCTAAGAAGCTTTCTTCATTTACTCTGTTGGCTAAATATACCTTTCTTCTGGAATTAACCCTAATCATTTCGCCAATATTTTCCTTATCATCTACCTTAATACCTGTTTCTTCGAAGATAAAGGCCTCTGGCTTTTCTACTAGATAAAGTAGAAGGGGTCCGTAGAGGAATCTCTTATCCTTATCAGCCAAGAGATTGTCTATAATTTCTTTGTTTTTATCGTCTTTTGGTAGACCTTCTAGGAAGGAATCTGTCAGCTCTATCCCGTCTGCTAGGTTCTTAGCTAGAATAAAGATATCGATAGATGAGTTTAGGATTTTATTTATAGCCTGAGGATCTTCCTTAAAGTTAAAGTCTGGCCCATAGAGATTGCCCCCACTGATAAAGATATGGGAAATATAGTCTTCTAGGTCTTCGTATTTGTCTAGGGCCCTTGCTATATTAGTTAGGGGACCTGTAGCGAGTATATCTATTTTTCCACAATCATGGGCTATGTCGTAAATCTGATCTTCTACATCAACTTCTTCTAGATAGTCCCTGTGATTTTTGTAATGGAAGATGGATTCTCCTTTAGTCGCCATTTGATCTTCCTTGAGATTTTTCTCATGGCCTCTTGCTATAGGAAGGAAGAGCTCATGGTCTTCATTAAGGCCTAGGATATTATCTGCCCCAGCCTCTGCTGTCATTTGGCTTCTGATTGATGAAAGGCCAACCAACTCGAAGTTAAAGGACCTAAAGGCCATATCGAGCATAAGGGCTTCATCATTTGAGAAATTTGTATCTATATATATAAATGCTTTTTCTTTTTGCATAATACCTCACTTTGAGCATACTATACTAAATTTTCTATTGATTTTCAAAGTAGCTTGAGCGAAGCCTTTATTAAAATTTCAACAATTGGGTAAGAAATAATTGAGGTGATAATATGAAAATTATTTTTAATAAAGAAGAAAAGGAAGCCCAAGCAATAGATGCCGGAAAAAAGATAGGCTTTTGCCAATATGAAGAAAGTGATGGCCTATGGAAGATTTCCCACACTGTTGTGGATAAGGAATACGGCGGCCAAGGCCTTGCCGGAAAGCTACTAGATGAAGTTGTTTCTGCTAGTAGGGAAAATAATAAGAAGATTCTTCCTATCTGCTCCTATGCTGTAAAGAAATTCGACGAAGATGAAAAATATAAGGACGTAGATGCAAGATAGTCCTCACAAAAAAAAGAGTGTTCATGGATTTTTCCCGTGAGCACTTTTCTTTTATTGAAAATTTTATTGGTATTTTTTCTTAATATGCTTGTCACGAATTCTTTCTAGCTTATGGATTTCCTTTATCTCATCTCTGATCAAGAATATAGAGAAAATCATAGTTACAAGCTCTGTTATACTTGCCACGTGCCAGATAATCTCTTTTCCAAAGACAAGGGGCAAGGCGTAGACTAAAATCGCCATTAGGACGTAGCCTCTTACCATTGTTATATAGAAGTCGTAGCGAGGTTTCTTAACTGAAGTCATATAGCCTGCATTTATGATATTAAAGCCCATGATAAGATATGAGATGGCAAATATCCTCAAGGCTCTTACAGCAAAGGGAAGGAAAGTATCCTCATAATCTGCTATAAATACATTTACAAAAAACTCTGGATTAAGCTCTATAGTTAAAAAAATCAAAAGGCTTAAAAGGGCCACTGTCCTTAGCATGTACTTTCTTATCCTTAGGACATCCTCATAGCTTTCCCTACCGAAATAGAAAGATAGGAGGGGTTGGCTTGCTTGGTTTACTGCAATCATGGTGTTTACTACAAATATCATGATGTAGGAGATTACAGAAAAGGCGGCGAGTCCTTCTGTTCCATAATAGGCTGAGATTACATTGTTAAACAAAAGAATCACAAAACCAGAAGAAAGCTCGTTAAGACTTGCTGGGAAACCATAGGATATGATTTCTTTAATCTTATAAAACTTAAGCTTAAAGCTCCTAAACTTAAGCTTAGCTTTAGGAGAAAGGAAATAAACTACATAGCCAATAGTCGGAAGGACTTGGGCGATTCCTGTAGCAATAGCCGCTCCCCTCACTCCCATATGGAAGTGAAAGATAAATACATAGTCTAGGATAATATTTGTAAGGGCTGATACCATCATCAAAATAGTAGAAATTATCGGCCTACCATCTGCCTTGACCATAATCTCGAAGACATAGGCCATGACATAAAAGGGGGTGAAAAATATTATCACAGATAAGTAGTCTCTTACTATATGACTTATCTCGGGACTTGCTCCCAAGACCTTGATCAAAGGATCCATAAAGATATAGGTTAAAACCGATATACTTATGGCAACTATCAGGGATAGGACAAGACCTATCGAGAAGAACTCATCCGCCTTCTCCTTGTCAACCTTGCCTAATTGATAGGTAATTAGATTAAGACTTCCTATGGATATCAAAATCGAAAGGGAGAAGGTCAAGGTTACAAAAGGCATAGCGACATTTACCGCAGATATTCCTTCCGCCCCCACTCCCTGGCCTACGAAGATTCCGTCTACCATGGTGTAGGTAGAAAACAAAATCATGGTCAATATAGTCGGTATCAAGTATTTAAAATAAGATTTTAATAAAGTGTTTTTCATTTCATCTCCTTCTGTTATAATAGATATTATATCTTAAAAATATGTACAAAGTCGAGGATATTCCTTGATTTTAGAAGAGGTTTAAATGAAAGCTTTAAGAAAAAATAAATTAAGAGAAGCAGCCATCCTGTCGATGGCCCTAATCACTGCTGGAAATTCTGCTATTTCCGGCATCCTTGTTTTTATGCAAAAAGAATTTGCCCTAACAAGAGAGGCTTCCGAATTTGTAATAACCCTATCATCAATCGCCACAATCATTTCCATCGCCCTAAGCGAATCTATCACTCGCCTTATTGGCATGAAAAAATGCGTCCAACTTGGTACAATCCTGGTATTTATAAGTGGTATCATACCCATAATTCATACATCTTACCAGACAATACTTTTATCTCGAATCATCCTAGGCTTTGGGATGGGACTATTTAATGGGCATTCGGCAAACTATATTAGCGCACTTTTTAC
The DNA here is from genome assembly GCF_022770135.1 of Anaerococcus sp. Taxonomy (GTDB): domain Bacteria; phylum Bacillota; class Clostridia; order Tissierellales; family Peptoniphilaceae; genus Anaerococcus. The sequence continues at coordinate 5,008 of NZ_JALEIL010000051.1, forward strand.
AGGAGAAAAGGCCGCCTTCCTCCACGGTATGAGAAGCTCCATGGAATATATTGGCCAGATGGCTCTGCTTTTAATCGCAGGATTTTTAATCAAAATAAAATGGCCCCTAGCCTTTCTCTGCTATACTTTCTCAATCTTCGTATTTCTTTTCTTTAGTAAATACGTCGAAGACATTAGGCCAGAGGAAAGGAAGGGGAGATTTTTCATAAATAAACAAGTAATCTTCTACATTTTCTTTGCAGGGGTTATGATTATGAATATAACTTCTCTTAGCATAAGATTTCCAACTATAGCGACCCTCCAAAAGGGAATGGATGCCAATATCAACGCCTATATGATAATAATTCCCCTATCGGGCATGGCCGCAGGCTTTGCCTTTGGCTATATCAACAGGGCCCTAAGAGAAAAGACCATTCTTTTTGCTCTCCTTAACTACATCCTAGCTAATATGGTCGTAGCTTTTTGGGGAAGTAATATGTATGTCTTTATGGCAGCTATGCTCATAAGTGCAGCAAGCCAGTCCATAGCCTCTCCCTATCTTTTCGCAGAGGCCATGAGATTTGCCAGGGGAAGTCAGAATAGGATCATAAATAATCTAATATTTATAGGTTGTAATATAGGAGGCTTTATAAGCCCAGCCTTCCTATTTATAGTCAACAAGATCATAGGCACTGAGTCCTTGACCCAAGCCTTTTTAGGATTTTCTCTAATTTATCTCTTCCTTTTTCTCGTGTATTTCTACGAATATATTAAGGTCAACAGAAAGGGAATAATTTAAACAAAAATATTTAGGCCCAAGTCCTGGGATATAATTTTGAATAGCTCCTTGCCCCTGGCGGAGTTGCCGGTCTTATCAAGTCTAGGAGAATAAACTGCAAGACCACACACTCCTGGAACAACTCCTACTATGGCCCCACTTACACCAGATTTGGAAGGGATACCTACATTCATCAAATAGTTGCCAGAGTTTTCGTACATACCGCATGAAGCCATTTGGCTAACTACGATTTGGACGATAGATTCTGGCACTAGCATATCCCTGTTCTTGACTGCGTAGCCCTTGTTGGCAAGGACTGCTCCCATTGTCGCAAGGCCTTCTATGTTAGAGCTTATAGAACAAGACTTGATGTAAAGCTCTAGGACCTCATCGGGATTGGCTGTAAAAATATTTTTACTCTTAAGATAATAGGCTATAGCCTTGTTTCTATCTGTCGTCTTCATCTCAGAATCGAAGACATCTTCCATCAATTCACTTTCCTTAAAGTCAGATATTGTTTGATAAAAATTTAGGATTCTTTCAAATCTTTCCTTATTATCCCTGCCAAAAATCATAGAAGTCGTAGTGATAGCTCCGGCATTGATAAAGGGATTGGCTGCCCTATCTCCTATTGGGACAAGGGAGTTAAACTCGTATTTGGTTGGCTCACTTCCTACTTTTTCGTAGACGTCTTGAGGATTGTTGTCAGTTAGGGCTATGATTAGGTCGATGATTTTTGATATGGATTGGATGGAGAAAACTATTTTCTCATCTCCGAAGTTAAAGGCATCTCCGTTAGTAGTAACCAAGGAGAAGGCGAAGTTATCGCTATCGACATTCAAAAGCTCGGGTATGTAGCTTGCAGGCTCGCCCATTCCTATGTAGTCTTTACTTTTTTCTATTGCATTTTCTAATTTCTCACAAATTAATTCTCTATTATATAACATAAGTCACCTCTTATACATGATACCCTTTATCAAGCTGAATTTATGTTGTACAATGTAATAAAGGAGTTATTATGAGAGTTATAGATATATTAAATAATGATGGATGGATAAGAAAATACGATTTCTATGAAGGCTTTATGAAATCACCCTATTATGACAAGCTAGTAGAAGCTTACGAGAAACTAAACTACGATATACTTTTTGTATCGGATATTCACGGGAGAAACCACATAGAAAGGGTAGTCTTTTACTCAGTTCTCCTATCCTATGCCTACAAGCTAGATGATGACGATACTTATATTTTAATCAACGCAGCAAGCCTACACGATACCCAAAGGCAAAATGACGGCTGGGACACAGAGCATGGTCAAAGGGCTGCCGAATTGTCTACCCCATATGCTCACGACATGAAGGAAAGTGACCTGGGTATCCTAAAGGCAGTAATAGCTGCTCACTCCAGAGAAGATGAGATAATGGATGAGACCCTAAGAGAATTTGTAGGAGAAAGCGACTTGGCTAGGGGAAAAGAGCTTGCCAAATACTTCAAAGACGCCGACGGACTTGACAGGGTTAGGATCAATCACCTAGATCCAGCCTATCTAAGAAATGATTTTTCTAGGGATCTAGTCGACTTTGCCTATGAGTTTTATGAAAACTTCTAAATTTCTCCTTAATTAATTAGCAATCTATGCTATAATAGATATAGAGATTATTGAAGGAGAATATTGGTGAATTTTAAGAAGAAGTTATTAACAAAAGGTCTTATCCTAGCTGGCCTTATCTTGGCTTGTCCCAAAACAGCCCAGGCAGATAGCATAATGCTCGATAGGGAAAAGACCGAAGGAGTAAATGTAAGAAGTGAAAAGTCAAACTATGCTGAAATCTTGGGAGGTATAGAAGACTTTAAGAGATATGAAATCAAGGCTGAAGATAAGTTTTGGTATACTATAGATTTTGAAGGAAAAAAATCCTATGTTGGAAAGGACTGGTTCTATAGGCTAAAGGAAGTCAAAGTCATAAAGACCTGTGACCTAAAGACCGCTCCAGACAAAAACGCCAAAAACAAGAATCCCTATAGCTTATTTAGTCCAACTAAGCTTACCATCCTAGACTTTGTGGAAGGCACAGACTATGTAAAAGTCGCCTACAATCCAGCAGAAGCTAAGAATAAAGAGATAAATATCGATGAAAATGATAAGCTTAAAGACAAAGATGTGGAAATGGATGAGCAAGTAGGTTTCGTAAGAATCTCAAATCTTGATTTGTCCAAAAGAGATAAGAAATATATAAATAAGCTTAAGGAAAACTACAAAAAGCTCAACGAAACTAAAGAAAAATACGAGAAGATCGAAGAAGAAAATCAAGAAGATGAAGTAGTCTATGAGGTTATCTATGTGACCTACTTTACTGACGATGATGGCGAAGTCATAAAAAGTGATGATTCTCAAGTAGGTAAGAGCATCTACAACTACGCCCTAGACTACGTAGGAAGTCCATATGTATTTGGAGGAGTATCCAAGGAAAACGGAATTGACTGCTCTGGTCTAGTCCTTAGAGCCTACGAGAACTTCGGCCTCGCCCTCCCTCACCTTGCCAAAAGCCAAGCAGAATACGGAGAGACTGTTAAATTTGGAGAAGAGAAGGCAGGAGACTTGGTATTTTTCGGATCAAGCTATTACGATATCTACCATGTAGGAATAGCAGATGGTATGGGCAATATGGTCCACGCAGCAAGCCCAGGCCAGGGAGTAATAGTAAGCCCAATCAACGATCCATTTGTAATCAAGAGAATTTTTGAATAATTAAAGTATAATAAAAGTGTGTGATATATATTTTTATCCAGAGCCCTCCCAGAAGAGGGCTTTTGCTTTCTTAATTTTTCTAATAAAAAAGCAAATCCTAAAATCAGCTTATAATTTTGCCAAAAGGATTTGCTTTATTTTTATTAAATTATTCTAAGAAAAGCTACTTTCCTTCCTTTTTGCTTGCTTCAAGTATTGCCTTTTGGAGTAGTTTATTGTAGGCCTCGTAGGCATCTGTTATCCCGTAGAAGTGGACTCCGTCCGTTCCCTCGTAGTACTCAGGATGCTTCATGGCTTCCTCTTCCCAAGGCATGTAGGTCACTAATTTATATTTGTCAGCAATTTTTTTCATAGCTTTACTTACCCTGTGGGGTTGTTCGTATCTGCTATCGTAGCAGGAGACAAGGATTAGCTTAGTCTTTTCGGGAAGGGCCTTGATGACTTTTTCGAGAGATGCTTCTGGGTCCTCTACGGCATTGGTCCCAAGGGATAGAACTACTATCTCACCAAGCTTACCTTCCTTTTTGTATTCTTCAATGATATCAGGAGCTTTCTCCAGAAGTCTACTTCCTTCGGCATCTACAGAAGTCCCTGGGATTTTTTCTTCTATATATTCCCTATTTCCCAAAAGGACAGAATCGCCAAGGATTGTGGTAGTCACTTCCTTATCCTTTAGGATTTGGTCTGGGTTTTCTTCCTCATAGATTTGTCTGTCGACTTCTTTCTTATCCTTATCGATTTGATCTAGGTCTTGTTTGAGTGATGAAATCCAAATTTGTTTTTCAAGACTTACCATATCATCTGACGCATAGGATAGGCCTATGGCACTTACAAAGGATATGACAACTACACTTATTAGGGTGATTATCCTCGCCCTTGTGCTTGGATTTATCTTAATTATCCTAAGGTCAATCTCCTCTCCCTTAAAGACTGGCTCAAAGATATGGTAGTTTATCATTACGAGAATCCCTGTCACTATTATGGTCATAAGGAGAGCTGTTGGCTTGTTAAAGGCACTTTCCATTATGACAAAGACTGGCCAGTGGAGGAGGTAAATCGAGTAGGTGTATGGGGCGATTTTCTTAATTGGTCTTACTTCTTCTATATCTTCATTCGATACAGCGGCAAGGATTGCAATAATTGTAAGAAGGTCGGTTAGGAAAAATCCCAGTATATAGGTAGTCTTCATATCATAAGATAGGATGAAGGACATTATTAGGATAATTAACCCTGCCCCTATGCTTGCTTCCTTGTAAGGGATTTTCCTATAGCCAAATCTTTTGACAAAACAGGCCACAAAGGCTCCCATAAAGAAGGAAGAAAGTCTAGTAAAATCAGAAAAATAAACAAAAGATCTGTTTTTATCAAGAGCAGTCATCCCTATGGTAAGCCCTAAGCTTAGGATGTAGAGGATTAGGCTTGTTAGGAAAAACCTGTTGGAGAAGGTCTTCTTTACGTTTTTGCTTCCCTTGCTCGTCTTGTAGATGAAGTTGGTAAGTATGGGCCAAAGTAGGTAGAAGTGAACTTCTATAGCCAAAAACCAAGTGTGAAGGAAGAGGTGTTTTACAAATTGGGACTCGTAGCTTCCTCCAGAAAGTATCTCATAATAATTGCTAGTAAAGGAAAGACTTGCTATAAATTGATCAAAATAGTTTACTGTAAAGTCCTTATTTATAGCAAAGGCCATAAGGCTTACTACAAAGATCATAAAAAGAACCCCAGGAAAGATCCTTATAAATCTCTTCTTGTAATAGGCCACAAGGTCAATTTTTTCATCCCTATATACTTCATCTAGGAGATGAAAGCTTACCAGAAAGCCTGAGAGGACAAACATGATATTAACTCCCAAAAATCCTGCTGGGAGGATTTCCTTAAAGATATGATAGATTAAAATAATAGATATACCGTAAACACGGAGATAATCTAAGCCCTTAATTCTCATCTTCTACTTCCTCCCATTTTCCCTTTGCCTTCTTGTAAATTCTTCCGTCATTAAATTTAATTTTAACCTGGCCATTTTCTTTTATATAGTAAAAATTGTCACCAATATAGACTCCATCCTTGCCGATTCTTCCCTTATCGAAATCTCCCTTATAGATTCCTTCCTTATTCTTTAGGACTCCCTTTCCTTGAAACTTCCCTTGGTAAAGATCTCCGGTATAGGATATATCATCAGTTAGCTTATAATTTGTGACAGACTTAGCCTTTGGCCTTCCTATGGTATAGATTCCTCCTAGGATAAAAACTGCCAGGGAGAATTTGGCAAAATATTCTAAAAACTTCTTATATTCCATATCAAATCTCTTCCAAAAATCCTCTAACATCACTCTCATTTGTTCTAAAAGTCGTCACTATCCTTACGATATTGGTATCTTCTACCTTCTCCATCACTTCGAATTGGGCAATCTTTTGCCATATTTCTAGGTCCTCGTCAGAAAGGTTTACAAATATCTGATTGGACTCGAAGGGATAAGTAAGGTCATAGCCCCTTTTTTCGATTCCCTCGGCAAGATTTTTAGCCATGGCATAGGCCTTCCTGCTTCCTCTTAGGTAGAAGTCATCTTCACAGAAGACCCTCTCCCACATGATTCCTGAAATAAAGCCCTTGGCAAGCATGGCTCCCTTTTGTTTGATTAGCTTTAGGGCATCTTTTTTGAGCTTATCATTTACTATAACTAGGGCTTCTCCAAAAGGAAATCCCGCCTTGGTTCCTCCAAGATAGAAAATATCACACATAGAGGTCAAGTCTTTCATACTATAGTCGCACTTTTCACTGGCAAGGGCCGCTGCAATCCTTGCCCCATCTATAAAAAGGTACATGTCATTGGCCTTACAGAAATCATATATTTCCATAATTTCGGCCTTGGTGTAGACTTCTCCAAGTTCTGTGGTATTTGAGATGTAGACCTTTTTAGGTCTTGTGCTAAACTCAGTGTCAAACTTTCCTAGCTCTTTTTCTAAGATATGGCGACTGATTTTTCCTGAATCGGAATGACAAAGCTCAATCTTAAGGCCTGTCGCCTCGATTGATCCTGCCTCATGGCCCTTGATATGGCCAGTTTCTAGGGCAAGGATTGAGTCTTGTTGACGCATGTCAAGACTTAGGCCTAGGATATTGGCAGAAGTGCCTCCTGGAATAAAGTGAATATCTACACTGGAATCCCCCAGAGCTTTTCTAATCAGGTCTCTGGCCTTTTCACTGTGATTGTCGAAGCCATAACCAATATTAGCCTCGTCTATTTTTTCTTTAAGAGCATCCAGGATTTCTGGATAGCAAATAGAATTATAATCATTAACAAAAAAATACATAAAAACTCCTTTCCTATATTATAACAAAGTAAGAAAGATTTTGGGAAATTTTTATAAAATAAGCCACATAAAAACAGACTCTAATTGAGCCTGTCCTTATCTAAATACGTCCGCATCGAATTCCAATTCCCCACCTACTATGTTGGCCTTGATAGGGTCCTTGCTGAAGGATTTGATGTCTAGAGTTAGAGTTCCATTATCCTTGGACCACTTTCCTGTGTAGACAAGAGATCCTGTTTCTAGTTTTACATTTTTGTCATTATCTAAAAACAAGCTATAACCTTCAAGGAAATAGTAGCCTGCAGGCTCTTCCTTGGCCTTGAAGTTGTCGTAGTAGGTCAATCCGTCGACTTTGAGATTGCCATCATTTAGATAGCTTAAAAGATCATCTACTAAGGCAAAGCCCTCATAAGATATATCATAATAGGTATCTGTCTTATCATCTAAGCTTCTGTGGGTAAGCCCATCTCTTATAAGTTCTATGCCAGATTCCTTATCAATTAGGCCTATATAATAGTCAAAGGCCTTGGTCATATCGCCGATTTTTTCCTTGCTATTAATCTTATATACATAGATTTCCTCGCCACTTCTTAGGGCTTTTCCCATAAATTCATGGCTGGTAACTGAAGTTAGTTCACTTCCCCCTATATGATCTTTTATATACTTGCTAAACTTATCCTTATTATCGTCGGATGCTTGATTATTTTCTTCCTTATCTTCCTTGTCGTTCTCTTTTTCCTTATCCTCTTCCTTTTTGTATTCTTCTTTTTCCTTATCCTCTTCCTTATCTTCCTCGGCTGGAGGATTGTCATCTGGGCTAAGAGCTGCTTCTTTTTCCTTAAGCCCTTCCACCTCGTAGTCTCTAGATTGATTGGTAAATTTTATATTGAAGTCACTTGCCTTGTCATAATTAACAGATATTGTAATATTAACGATCTCTCCATTAGTTAGGCCTTGCTCCTTGCTTACGCCAAAGCTGGTGTTTTTTTCCAATTCATCTATTAATCTTGCACTTGAGACTTGCTCCTTGCTTTTTTTGTCATAGATTCTTCCCTCGTAGTCGTTTATGAAACTTTCCTTATCATATTTTATATCGAGTCCACCATCGCCATTTTCTCCTACAGCACTGATGTCTAGATAATAGTTTAGGTCGATACTTAATTCTTCTATTTGAGAATCCTTGTATTTTTTGAAGCCAAAAAAAGCCACGAGAGTCACAAGGATAGCAAGTAGGGCTGTAGCTATTAGCTTTTTAGTCTTATTCTCCTTGGGAGGACCTAGCTCTTCTAAGAGATCATTGATGTCCTTATAGATTTCTTCTTCATCGTCATAGTAGTCATCATAGTCTTCTAAGTCTTCTTCTTCCGACAAGTCATCTTCTAAATCTAAATCTTCTTCAACCTCTTCCAAAGCCTCTCCCTTACTTTCTTCTTGAATATCTTCTAAATCTTCTTCACTTGGGATAATTTTCTCGCCACAGCAAGGGCAGACCTTAGAGTTTTCATCTATTTCTTTATTACAATTTTTGCATTTCATACTATCTCCTAAAAATAGGCCCCCGTATGGAGGCCCGTCTTTTCTACATTTTTATATATCTTCTACTGTAAAGTAAGGCTTACCACTTGCCTTTGGTGCGTAGCTTCTTCCCTTAAATATTATAAGGATAAGGAGGGTTGCGATGTATGGGATCATTGAAATAAATTCTATTGGTATGCCTATTGAAGTTGAACCTAGGTAGGTTGCAATAGCCTGGGCCAAACCAAAGAATAAGGATCCAACAAGCACTCCCTGTGGCTTCCAGTTACCAAATATTACAGTAACAAGGGCGATGTAACCTTGACCTGCAATTAGGGTTGGCGAGAAGGATGATACTACTGCAAGAGACATGCTCGCTCCTCCAAGGCCACCCATAAATCCTGAAAATATTACTGACAGATATCTAACCTTTACTACATTGATATTTAAGGTTTCGCTTGCCTTTGGATGCTCTCCAACAGCTATGACCCTAAGACCTAGCTTAGTCTTATATAAAACCACATACAAGACTACTACCATGATCAATGATAAATAAACTGTCGCATATTGGCCAAAGATATTATTAAAGACTTGGTTAGAAGATATTCCCCTAAACAGTCTTGGTATCTTATTTTCGAGCGGAATTGAAGGAGTTTGGGTTGCTCCACTAAAGAACAATCTAGATAGGAAAAGCGCAAGACCAGGAGCAAGGGTATTTATTGCTATACCTGATATAGTCTGATCTCCAGCAAGACTTACAGAAACAAAAGCGTGGATTAGGCCAAAAAATGCTCCAGCAAGTCCTCCTCCTAAGAAGGCTAGCCAAGGATTTCCTACATAGTAACCTAGGACAGCTCCAGTTAGGGCTCCTATAGTCATCATTCCCTCAAGACCAATATTTACAACACCGGATTTTTCACTCATCATTCCGCCAAGTCCAGTAAGTAGAACTGGGGCAGCGTTTGAGAAGGTATTTCCTATGATTAGGGCTAAGATTGTAAGATTAATCATAATTCCTCCTTCTTTTCTTCTTCTATCTCTTTGTTGACATAAGACATGTCTACAGCAGTTTTTTCATTTCCTTTTTGGGATTTTTTGTTTCTCATTTTAGCCTTGATGATTCTAAATACCAAAGGCACAGCTGTAAAGAGGATGATAGTTCCTATAATAATTGAGATTATCTCGCTTGGCACTCCCATAGTTCTTTGGAGGTTGCCTCCTGCATATTTCAAAGATCCGAAGAAGAGTCCTGAAAATATAACTCCAATAGGGTTATTGGATGCAAGAAGAGAAACCGCCAAGCCATCGAAACCAAAGTTTTGCATAGAAGATAGGATCGATAGATTGTAGGTAAAGCCCAAAACCTGAGTCACTCCTGCTAGTGAGCAGATTGCTCCAGAGATTGCCATAGATTGGATAATCTTATTTCCTGCATTGATTCCTCCATATTCACTGGCTTCCCTATTAAGACCTACTGCCTTTAGCTCATATCCTAGGGTTGTTTTATTTAAAATATACCAAACAATAATTACAGCAACAATGGCTATAATAGTTCCCCAGTGGATTGGAGCCCTAAAGAATTTAGAGAAAAATCCATCGAACCTCTTGGCAGCATCAGTAAAGAGGGTAATCTTTGCATTATCAGCCACATCAAAGGAACTCATTGAGTTTGGTTGCCTAAATCTATAAACTACAAAGTTTTGGAAGTAAAAGGCAATCCAGTTGAGCATGATGGTAGAAATTACCTCATGTATTCCGAATTTCGCCTTTACGAAACCTGCTATAGCTCCATAGATTGCTCCGATAAGCATGGCAAGGACTATGGCAACTATAGGTAGTAGAACTGGAGGAAGATTTAAATTGTAGCCTACAAGAAAAGCTACTATAGTTCCAATTATAAATTGTCCCTCAGCTCCCATGTTGAAAAGTCCAGTCTTAAAGGCGAAGGCAACACCCAGACCTGTCATAATAATCGGGGTCGATGTTACAATTGCCCATCCCATATTCCTTGGGCTCTTAAATACTCCCAAAAATAGATTCTTGAAGCCTTCTATAGGATCAAAACCTGCTATTACAAGGACCAAGGCTCCTACAAAAAGTCCTAAAAGTATTGATATTATGGTAAAAAGTATCTTGGATGAGCCTAAGCTTTTTCTTTTATTTACTTTATTTGTCATCGATACCTCCTGCCATAAGTCTTCCTATTTCAAACTCGTCTGTCTCTTTAGGATCTTTTTCTCCTACGATTTTACCATCGTAGATTACAAGAA
>NZ_JALEIL010000065.1 GCF_022770135.1 Anaerococcus sp.
TGGCTTTCCAGAAGATTTTTTAGAAGAGTACTCTAAAAGAGTTGGAAGGAAGGTTATTTGTAACAAGCCATATTCTGGAACAGAAGTTATCGAAGATTATGGTAAGGAACACTTGGAAACAGGAGCCCTTATAGTCTACACATCAGCAGACTCAGTCTTTCAGGTAGCAGGCCACGAAGATGTAGTTAGCCTTGAAGAATTATATCGCTGCTGCGAAATAGCAAGAGAAATGCTTCAAGGAGATTTGGCAGTAGGAAGAGTTATAGCTAGACCTTTTGTAGGCGAGCTTGGTTCTTTTGAGAGAACTAGAAGCAGACACGACTACGCCCTAAATCCAACAGGACCGATTATAATGGATGATTTAGTAGCAAATGGGTACGACTCCATAGGAGTGGGCAAGATTTATGATATCTTTGCAGGAAAGTCAGTGCTTGAAACTTACAAGATGGAAGATAATATCGATGGAATGAACATAACACTCGACTTATGTGATAAGGATTTCAATGGCTTATGCTTCGTAAATTTAGTTGATTTTGATATGATTTATGGCCATAGAAATGATGTGGATGGCTATGCCAAGGCCTTTGTTGATTTTGACAAGCAGTTAGGCGAGATGCTTCCAAAGCTTAGGGAAGATGATATTGTAATCATTACTGCAGATCACGGATGTGACCCATCAACTCCATCGACAGACCACTCCAGAGAATATGTTCCAATGTTGATTTTTGGAGATAAGATTAAGGCTGGAGTTGACCTTAAGACTAGAAAAACTTTTGCGGATATTGGAAAGACTATTGCCGATATATTTGAAATCGAATCAGAAATTCCAGGCGAAAGTTTTTATGAAAAAGTTAATAAATAGGAGGATTTTATGAAATTAATCTTAAACCTTCTGGGCGTAGTTATTGTAATAGGATTTATGTTTTTAATATCTATGAACAGGAAGGCTGTAAATATTAAGGGAATTTTCACAGCTCTTTTGGCCCAATTTATAATAGCGGGCCTTCTCGTAAAACTCCCTCAAGGAAGAGCAGCTATTGGAGCTGTTAGTAAGGTTGTAGAAAAGGTTTTATCCTATGGTAGTCAGGGTATCCAATTTGTGTTTGGATCTTTGGGAGATCCGGCTGCCCCAACTGGGGCTATATTTGCCTTTCAAACTTTGACAAATATTGTATTTATCTCAGCCTTGGTAGCAGTATTATTCTACACAGGAATATTAGGATTTGTTGTATCAAAGATAGGCTGGGTTATAGGAAAGTTATTTAAAACATCAGAGGTTGAATCATTTGTAGCTGTAGCTAATATGTTCTTAGGTCAAACTGACTCACCAATTCTTGTAGCCAAATACTTAAACTTCATGACAGAAAGTGAAGTAATGCTGGTACTCGTTTCAGGAATGGGATCAATGTCAGTGTCAATTATTGCAGGCTATGTTGCCTTGGGAATCCCTATGGAATCATTGCTTATAGCATCAACTATGGTTCCGGTTGGATCAATTCTTTTATCTAAAATCGTATGCCCGCAAACTGAAAAAATCCAAGAGCTTGGTGAAGTGAAGATGGATAGGAAGGGCAATAACGAAAACGTCCTAGACGCCTTGGCAAGTGGAGCCCTCGATGGAATGAATATGGCTATGGCAATCGGAGCAACCCTTATAGCTATAATTTCTATAGTAGCTTTGATAAATGGTATTCTAGGAATATTTAATATTTCATTGGAAACTATCTTATCCTACGTATTTGCTCCAATGGGTTACTTGATGGGGCTTGAAGGCAAGGAAGTCTTTACAGCAGGTGAGCTTTTAGGTTCTAAGCTTATCCTAAACGAATTCGTAGCCTTCGGCAAACTTGGTCCAATGCTTGCTTCTATGAGTGAGAGAACAGGTCTAATGCTTGCGGTATCTCTTGCAGGTTTTGCTAATGTAAGCTCAATAGGAATTTGTATATCAGGTATATCAGTTCTATGTCCAGAAAAAAGACCAGTCCTTGCAAAGCTTGCCCTAAGAGCAATGATTGCGGGATTCTGTGTCAGCGTACTATCAGCCTTAATAGTTGGTATTTGGTTGTTATTCTAGAATAAGGAGAAGAAAATGAGATTTATAGATATTATTGAAAAAAAGAAAAACAAAGAAGAACTAACAGACGAAGAAATTCAATTTTTTATAGATGGA
>NZ_JALEIL010000072.1 GCF_022770135.1 Anaerococcus sp.
AAAAGACTTGGGGCAAGCTTTCCATAAAGCTCAAAGGACTCTGAGGCAAACCACCTTACATCCTTTTTTATATTATCTCCAAAATAATCCTTGATATTTTCTTTCATTAATCTTGAAAGATCAGGATCATTTATAACAGGATCATATTGTTCATCACCCGTTTCATTGATAAAGTCACATCCATGGGCCTTGGCTATGTTATTACCTACTATATCTATTTGCTCAATCGCCTTATCTACTTCTTCTCTGTCGAAAAATCTTAGAGTTCCATCGATTGTTACCTTATCTGCTATGACATTATGAGCACTTCCCCCATGGATCGTAGAAAGACCTAGGGTTACGGTCTTGGTTGGATCTAGCCTATTGACCCAGCTTGATGCCAGGGATTGAATGATTGCAGCTTGGGCAAAGATTGGACTTATCGCAAGGTCGGGTCTTGAGGAGTGGCCTCCGACACCTTTAATAGTAAATCTTGTTCTGATAAAGCCAGCCATAATTGGGCCTTCGTCTATTGCTATTTCTCCTGTCTTTAGAAAACTTGCCAAGTGGTTACCGTAAAAAGCATCTATATTTTCTTTTTCTAATGCCTTAATCATAGGTATAATTCCACAGCCTGTCTCTTCACCTTCCTCGAAGATAAAGATAATCCTTCCCTTGATTTTGTCCTTATTTTCTACTAGAATCTTCATACTTTCCAGAAGGATTGTCATATGGCCGTCATGGCCGCAAGCGTGAGAAGCCTCTTTATTATCTGATACTGAGTACTTTTCCCTAGTTAAATTGAAGGAGCTTTCACAAATTGGTAGGGCGTCAATATCGGTTCTAAGACCTAGGGTCTTGCCAGGCCTTCCACTATCTAATACGGCATAAAATCCAGTTGTTGGCACTTCCACTATGGCAAGTCCCAGCTTTTTTACTTCCTCTTTTAAGAATTTACTTGTCTTAAATTCCTTGCCAGAGACTTCTGCCATCCTGTGGAGTTTCCTTCTTGTATCTAATATTTTCTTCTTATCTTTTTCTATCTGATCTTTTATTAAAAAATCTTCCATGAGGTCTCCTTTTCTATATAAAAAAACGACAGCTTAAACTGCCGCTTTTATGTTTTATAAGCTTGCGATAGCTTCGATTTCTAGTAGACCGTCTTTTGGAAGGTTTGCTACTTCGAATGCTGATCTAGCTGGTTTGTGATCTTTGAAGAATTCTGCATATACTTCATCAAATGCCTTGAAGTTGTTGATATCGTTTAAGTAAACAACGCATTTGATAACCTTATCCCTGCTTGATCCAGCTTCTTTTAGGATGTTTTCTACATTTTCTAGAGCTTGTTTGGTTGCAGCTTTAATTTCTGTAACTAGCTCTCCTGTTTTTGGATCAAGTGGAAGTTGTCCTGAAGTGAATACTAAACTGTCTGTAGCTATACCTTGTACATAGGCTCCTACTGCTTTTGGAGCGTCATTTGTGTTAATTGCTTTCATAAAAACTCCTTAATTTAATTATGTTTACACTTATACTATATCGAAAGTCTAAGAAATTACAATCAATTAATCTTCAAATACTCTTCAAGGCTTAAATCATTTTCATAGATTTCTTTGGCGTTTTCTACTCCAAGGAATCTGAAGTGCCATGGCATAGGTCTGTGATTTGTGCTATCCTCTTTGTCTTCAGGGTATCTTTCTATGAAACCATATTTGTAAGCATTTTCACAAAGCCACTTGTACTCTTTTGTAGTAGCGAACTTATCGCTGTATTTGCTTCCTTCTGTAAAAAAGTCAAAAGCTTGGCCTAATTGATGCTCGCTTGTGCCTGGATTTTCGCTATCTACTTCTCCTGCCTCTTTCATCTTTCTTTCTAGGTCGTAATCCCTATAGTCAGAGGCAATCTTGATACTAAGGCCTTCTCTTTCCATATCTTGGCGCATGGTCTCGAAGGCACGCATGGCGGTCTTATCTAGACCTGGATTAAAATCACTTGGCAAAGGATAGGCCTCGCTTACATAGCTAATTCCATTTACAACTTTGATATTTGCTTCAGGGTCTAACTTTTCTAGGCCAAACTTATTGACATAGTAAAAGCTGTCGTCCATTTTGATTTTTGAAAAACCATTTTCAGTACCATAATAGGCGACATAATCTCCTTCTTTGATGAACTTTTCTGTCTTGGAATAATCATTTGGATATTGGTAGGCGTACTGGGTCTTGGCACACCTTACGTATTCTACTAGATTATCCTCATACTTATCATCAGCAATTTTCTTATCTTCATCTATTGCTATATCCTTAAATCCAGCTTGGGTAGCTATATGGATCTTGTCTCCATTAATCTTTACTTCTTTTTCTTCTTCTATATCATCGCTTGCCTCAGCCTGCCTATACTCAGCCGGTCTTTGGATTATAAATTCTTCTTCAGTGTTTTTAAGAAACTTCGTTCCTAGAACCAGGGCGATAGCCGCAAGACTTGTTAGTAGGAACTTTTTTCTTCTTTTTTTCGCTTGTCTTCTCTTTTTTCTCTTTAATTCTCTGATACCTCTGTTAGACATAACCTTCCTCTATTTATTTCAATATTTTGTCTTTTGTAAAGTCTAAGGGATAAGCAATCATTTGTCTAGATTCATAAATATATTTCAACTTACAAATCTTGCTTTAGATTGCTAAATTCTTATATTTATTATAACATGTAAAGGGAAAAAAATACAGCCCTATTTCAAGTATTTTTAGACTTTCTGGAAGATTTTTCAAATATTTCGTGAAAAAAATATTATTTCCTTTTAATTTTATAAATTCCACCCATTTATGAAAGCTTTTACTTAAAATCTAAAAGAAAAACTGCTATAAAAAGAAATCAAATCTCTAAGAAAATATTAAAATTTTTCTACAAGATGATTAATTTTTATAACAGTTTAATTTATGAAAATAATTTCCCTAAGAAATAACCTAGTTTCCACTTAAAAGTTTTCTCTTTTTCCTTAGAAGTCTTATGCGCTCTTTTTTGTCCTATGGCATCTTCCTTCTTGCTAGTCGTCTCTTCAATATTTTTTTCTTCGCTTCTTTTTCTTGTAATTTCTATTAGTTTTTCTTGAGCTATTAGGTTTTTCTTATTTTCTAGCTTGTAGTAATTCCCATCCGGTCCTAATTGTCTGATTTTGACATCGTCCGCAAACATTATATCAAGGAAATCTAGGATTCTTTTTTTGATTGTAGAATCATTTATAGGAACCGCTACCTCCATTCTATTTCTGATATTTCTTGTCATGAAATCCGCTGATGAGATAAATAACTTTATCCTACCTTCCTTGCCAAATTGATAGATTCTATGGTGTTCTAAAAATCTACCTACAACTTGATAGATCCTGATATTTTCCGTCTTTCCTTTAATTCCTGGAAGAATACAGGTAATTCCCCTGACCATCATATCAATTTTGACACCCTTATTGCTCGCTTCAGATAACTTATCTATAAGTTTCCTATCAGAGATTGAATTCATCTTTAGCCTAATGTAGCCTTCTCCTGTTTCTTCTTGGACTCTAATTTCTTCATCTATTAGCTTATCCAAGCCTTCCTGCATAGATTTAGGGCTTACCATCAGATACTTATAATCTCCTTCGAGATTCCCTATAAGGATATTGTCAAAGATCTCCTTGGCTTCTTTTCCTATGTCGGGATTTGCTGTCATAAAGGAGAAATCTGTGTAAAGCTTGGCGGTCTTTTCATTATAGTTTCCTGTTGCTACTTGGGTAATATAGCTAATCTTGTCATTTGAATCGACCTTTGTGATAAGGCAGACCTTGGAGTGGGTCTTGTAATTTTCAAAACCATATACCACATTACATCCCGCCTTCTCAAGTCTTGATGACCAAAGGATGTTGTTATCTTCATCGAATCTTGCCCTAAGTTCCATCAAGACTATGACATCTTTCCCATTTTCACTAGCCCTAATCAAGGCTTTGGCAATCTCACTTTCCTTGGCTATTCTGTACAAGGTAATCTTTATAGATATTACATCAGGATCCGTGCTAGCTTCGTCAAGGAGCTTAATTACAGGATCCATTGACTCGTATGGATAGGAAAGGAGCTTATCACTCTCTTCTATTTGACTTATGACAGATTTATTATCATCTATAAAGTACGAGCTTTGTGGGCTAAATTCTTCATAGCTATGATTTTTCCTAAAGTCCTCTGGCAAGTCACTTATTAGATCAAAGATAAAATCCGACTGGATGAGAGATTTAGTCACGAAGATTGATTCTTTGCCCAGTTTAAATTGTTTAGTTAAAAACTTGATAGAATCATCATCTAAGTCTCTGTCAACTTCTACCCTTACAGGCTGAAGTCTCTTTCTTTTCCTAAGCTTTCCCATCATATAGTCCCTAAAGTCCTGTTCGACCTCGTAGTCATCATCATTGAAATTGATATCTGCATTCCTAGTCAAGGAAAGAGCGTAGGACTTTTCGATTTTATACTTATAGAAAAGCTCTCCAGCAAAATTTTCTATAATATCTTCCAGTAGGACAAAGTGATTGTCAGATAATTTTAAATATCTAGGAAGTCTATCTGGAAGATAAATAATACCTATCTTATCCCTTCTTTTCTTTTCTGAAGCAACTAAGTCAAAGATTATAACTATGGATAGATTGGCAAGTCTAGGAAAAGGATGGGTCCTATCTATCAACTGAAAATTTAATATAGGCTCAATCTTGCTATCGAAATAATTCTTACAAGATATAAGGTCCTTCTCATTTAGGTCAGATATCTTAGATATCCTCACTCCCTCTCTTTTAAGATCTTCTAGGATATCGAAATATACCTCATCTTTCTTGGCATAGGATTTGGGTAAAATCTCTAGGACCTTGTCGATTTGCTCCTTAGGGCTTAAGCCAGATTTAGAATCTATGGCCTGTTTGGATAGACCTGATAGGTCGGTAAGAGAACCAATCCTCACCATAAAAAACTCTTCTAAATTAGTATCAAAGATAGATAAAAATTTGAGTCTCTCAAGCAGGGGAACAGACTTATCTGCTGCCTCCTCTAAAACCCTATCGTTAAATTTGAGCCATGATAGCTCCCTGTTTTGTGTAAAAGATACGTCTTTCATATTATTTCCTTTCTAATAACTTGCTATACACGTACCCTTCCCTAACGCCTGTTTGGCTGATATTTATTTCATTTACATAAAAATATTTTGCTAATCTATTTAAAATAACCATACCAGGAATCAAAGTGTGAACCCTATCTGGTTTTATCTCAAGAATCCTATCAAGGACTTCTCTATCATCCATTTCCAAAATCTCTTTGACCATCTTGTTAAACTTCTTGGCTTCCATGGTAGAGTTATAATTTGAAAGTTTGTAATATTCATTATAAAACTTAAGAGAGGCCCTAGCAGACCCACCTACAGCAGCTAGATTATTTTGCTTTTCCCTATACATCTTGTTTTCTGCTAGGAGAAGCTTGACTGCATTATCTATTGCCTTTTTCTCCTTCTTGTTAGTAAACAAGCCCGTTACATAATCGTTGAAGGCTGATAAAGATCCTATAGATAGGGAGGTAGATTTAATTACCTTTCCTTGATCGATTATTACAACTTCGGATGAACCTCCGCCGATATCTGTCAAAATACCCTCACTGACATCAACCGACTTACTCGCTCCTATAAAGGAAAGCCTCGCCTCATCTTCTCCCGAAAGAATCTCAATTTCTAGTCCTAACTCATCCTTTACCCTCCTAAGGATCTCAGACCTGTTGGCAACATCTCTAATGGTCGCTGTTGCGAAAGGATGGATGCTATCTATATCATCAAAGTTTGAAATGATGGAATTAAATCTCCTCAAAGTCGCAATCAGCCTATCGATACCCTTTTCGGTAAGATTTCCCTTCTTGACATAATTTCTAAGAGAGGCTTGCTCTTTCTCACTAAAAAGATGAATAGCCTTATCCTCAACCTGCTTATAAACTGACAACCTAACTGTATTACTTCCGATATCCATTATTGCATAAATCATAAGCCCTCCTTGATGTAATTTAGCTTATAGGGAAATTCTATGAGTTTTGGTATCAAATTCTCTGTGGCGGGAGTCTTCTTGGACATAAATATATTAATATCCAAATCATCACTCGCACTTACTAGACTCTGGCTTAAAAAGATTGCAGGATCAATAATATTTGCCTTATAATCTAGCCTTCTCTCGATGTTCTCCCTTATTATAGGATAATGGGTGCAGGCTAGGAGGATATTTTCGATTTTCTTATCATTGGCAATCTTTATATAGGAATCTATGTATTCGTTTAACTTCTTATCATCTTTCTTATCAGCCTCTATCAAATCGACAAGCTTACTTGCAGCAACCTCATAGACTATATTTCGGGGATTTTTTTCTAGATTCTTCTTATAAAAATGACTGTTTATGGTAGTCTCAGTCCCTAAAACCAGGAATTTGCCTTGGTATTTCTCACTAGCCTTAAGGGCAAGTTCTGTTATGGGAATAAATTTCTTGTCGTATTTTTCTCTAAGAAAATCAGTTACAGTAACAGAAAGAGTGTTGCAAGCTATGACATAATAGTCTATATCAAACTTTTCTAGAAAATCTACTATATCAGCAGAAAATCTTCTAAGCTCTTCTTCGCTCCTTCCCCCATAGGGAACTCTTAGGCTATCTCCGAAATAAAAATACTGGCTCTTGTTCGTTTTGGCAAGCTCCCTAAGGACAGTAAGACCTCCGAGGCCTGAATCAAAAACTCCAATCCTAGTCATCTACTAACTCCACTTTCTCTACGAACTTATATTTACCGGAGAGCTTATCATAGGCAAATTCCAGGCTCTTATCATCAGTGAAAACCCCAAAGACACTAGCCCCAGACCCACTTACGAGGGCCTTTTCCGCTCCGATATCTTCAAGCCTTGAGCAAATTTCCCTAATATGAGGGAAGTTTTCAAATATTACATCCTCCATAACATTTCTAAAGCCAGAAATAGCAGACTTTTCTCCCTTGTGGAGCTTTTCAATAATTTCACTAGTATCGATAACTCCATAATCGCCTAGTCTCTTGTAAACAAAGGCAGAAGAAATCTCAGTCCCGTCATTTATAAGAAGTAGCTTCATCTTCAGCTTGTTGGTAAAAGGAGTGAGTATTTCTCCAATACCTTGGGCTCTGGCATTTGATTCTAAGAAGAAGAATGGAATATCCGCTCCTAGCCTTTTGCCAAGACTCATCTTCTCATCAAGAGTTAGACCTAAATCCCAAAGCTTATCAAGTCCCTTGATCATCTCCGCTGCATCAGTAGAGCCTCCAGCAAGACCTGCCGCTAGGGGAATATTCTTGATCAAAGTCACATCGACTCCATTTTCATCCACCCTATCTTTAAGCAAGTCCCAAGCCTTGTATATAAGATTGTCCTCAAGGGCGCAGATATCAGGTAAATTTGTTTCGTAATTAAATTTGTTTTCTTTATTTTTCTTTATAATCAATTTATCAAACAGATTAATCCTAACCATAATACTATCGATCTCGTGATAACCATCATCTCTTTTCAATAGACTATCTAGGGTAAGATTAACCTTAGCATAACATTTTCTTTCCATAATTACCTCTAATTTATTATATCATAAGTAGGAAGATTTCGTATTGGGAAATTGTAAAGATTAACTTATACTTATATCTATAAAATCAAAATTCCTAATCAAAGGACTTACCAATGAAGGAGTTTCTAGAAAAATCATTTATTTTGAAAGATAAAATAACTTTTGCCCACATTTTACCCACATGAAAAAAGCAGGACTGACCTCCTGCTTTTTGTATGCCCATTTGGGATATGTTGTTATTCACTAATATCACAAAGTCTGAAAGCTTTGTGGCTTTATTAAGAGGTGGCTTCTCTTGAGATTATTATATTTTAATAATCTTTAAAATCAAGGTATAAAGGGCAAACAAAAAGCACCTCACTTATAAGGTGCTGATTTGGTGCGGGATAGAAGACTTGAACTTCCACGACCTTAAAACCGGTCACAAGATCCTTAGTCTTGCGCGTCTGCCAATTCCGCCAATCCCGCTCGTGTATTACTTTTATATAATACACTTATTTTTTTCTTTTGTCAAGTTTTTTTATAAAACCATGGACAAAAATTGTTTGCTACGTTCTTCTTTTGGATTTTGGAAGAAGTCTTCAGGGTTTTCTGAAGTTTCTACAACCTCTCCCTTATCCATAAAGATAACTTTGTTTGAGACTTCTCTTGCAAATCCCATCTCGTGAGTTACTACGACCATGGTCATCCCGTCGTGGGCAAGCTCTTTCATAAGTTCTAGGACTTCTCCTACCATCTCTGGATCGAGAGCACTTGTTGGTTCGTCAAAGAGCATGAGTTTTGGCTTCATCATAAGGGCTCTTGCTATGGCTACCCTTTGTTTTTGTCCACCTGAAAGGCTTACTGGATAGACATCTTTTTTGCTAGCAAGGCCTATTCTTTCTAAAAGCTCTATAGCCTCATCTTCCGCTTCTTTCTTCTTCATTTTCCCTCTCATAACTGGGGCGAGGGTTAGGTTATCTATGATAGACATATTAGAAAAGAGGTTGAAGTTTTGAAATACCATTCCTATCTCTTCCCTGAGTTTGTTTATGTCTACATTATTATCGTTAATTTTCTTCTCTTCGAAATAAATTTCTCCCGAATCTGGTTTTTCTAGGAGGTTGAGGCAACGAAGGAAGGTTGACTTTCCAGAACCAGATGGGCCTATTATTGATATTACGTCCTTTTTCTTTACATCTAGGTCGATGCCGTTTAGGACTTTTAAGTCATCGAATGATTTTTCTACATTTTTTACTTTAAGCATATAGGAATCCTTTCTCTAGTTCTTTGAATATTTTCTCCATCACTAGGACTATCACAAGATAGATTATAGCTGCGGAGAAGTAGGCTGTTGCTGCATCGAAGGTTTGACTTATCACGATTGAAGCTCCCCTTGTTAGATCAGCTAGTCCTATGAAGCCTGCTATTGATGTTTCCTTAAAGAGGGTTATGACTTCGTTACCTAGAGCTGGCAAGGAATTTTTCACAGCTTGTGGCATTACTACTTTTTTCATCATTTGTAGGTTGGATAGGCCGAGGCTTCTAGCCGCTTCCTTCTCTCCATTGCTAACTGAGTTGATTCCTCCCCTAAATAGCTCTGCCATGTAGGCTGATGAGTTTAAGGCAAAAGAAATTATCGCAACTAGAACTAGGTTATCTAGGTTGACTAAGATTACATTAAACATTATCAAAAGTTGGATTGTCGAAGGTGTTCCACGTATTATTGACACAAATATGGCAAATATTTTATCAATTATTGTAAGTAGGAATTTTGGAAATCCTGATAGTTCATCTCCAATATCAATCTTCGCAGACCTAACGAGGGCAATAATAAGTCCTAGGATAAAGGAAAGGATTAGGGCACACACTGTTACTTTTGCGGTAATTTTTAGGCCGTCTAATAGATATTTATAAGATCCATTATCGATAATTGTTGATTTAAATCTTCCTATAAGTCCCTTGCTTTCTTTAACTTCAGAAGGACCTTGATATTTAGACATTATTTCGTCTATTTTACCCTCTTCTTTAAGCTTAGTGATAGCTTCGTTCATTTTTTCTAGAAGGACAGGGTTGTCCTTATTAACTGCTATAGCGTATTCTTCTTCAAGATATGGCGTATCTACTATTTCTAGATCTTTGTTAGCATTTACGAAGTTTTCTGCACTTTGCTTATCTAATATTACAGCGTCGATTTTCTTACTTTGAAGGGAAAGGATAGCATCTGGAACCTTATTAAAGGAAGATACATTTTCTTCTCCAAAGTCGTCCTTTGCTATGGTGTCCCCGATAGAGCCCAGTTGGGTTCCTAGCTTTTTTCCTTCCAAATCTTCTATTTCTTTGATATCTGAATCTTTTCTCTTAACTATGATTTGGCTGGTCTTGGCAAAGGGTTCGGTAAAGTTTACTGATTTTTTTCTTTCTTCAGTTACTGTAAAGCCTGCCGCTCCTCCGTCGACCTTGCCTGATTGGATACTTGCTATGATATTGTTAAAGTCCATGTCGTGAAGTTTGACTTCAAGGCCTAACTCTTCACCAATAGCCTTCACTATATCTGGGTCGATTCCTACAATTTCGTCTCCTTCGTAGTATTCATAAGGAGGAAAGTCTGCACTTGTACCTAAGTCTATCACTCCATCATCTACGATTTTCTCTTCTGCAAATGCTTTTGTTGGTATAAGTACGACCAAGGCCAAAAGCATAGCCAATAGTCCGTATTTTTTGTTTTTCATAACTTACCTTTCTAATTTTTCCTCTACATAGGCGATCTGCCTTAGAACTTCTTTCTCACTAGGTCCACCTAGGGAATCTCTCTTGTTTACCGATGTGTATAAATCTATAGCTTGGTAGATATCTTCTTCAAATAAGTCCGATTCATTTTTATAAATTTCTAGGGGAAGATCTTCCAAGCACAGATTTTTCTCCATGGCGTATTTTACAAGCCTTGCTGATATATGGTGGGCATCCCTAAAGGGAAGATTTTTCCCTACCAGATAATCCGCCACGTCAGTTGCGTTAAGATAGCCCTCCTTAGAGGCAGCTAGCATCTTCTCCTTGTTGACCTTAAGGCTTTCTATCTGTCCTGCCATTATTTTAAGCATAGCCCTTATGGTATCTATACTTTCAAATATTCCTTCCTTATCTTCCTGCATATCCTTAGAATAAGCAAGAGGAAGACCCTTCATCATAACCATAGACTGATTTGTATTTGCAATAAGTCTTGCTGCTTTTGCCCTTATCAGCTCAGCCATATCAGGATTTTTCTTCTGGGGCATAATGGAAGAGCCTGTCGAGTATTTATCGTCAATCCTTACAAATGAATAGGGTTGAGAGGAAAATATTATAAGCTCCTCTGAAAGTCTCGATAGGTGGATAGAGATAAGAGATATTATTGAAGATAATTCTATTACATAATCCCTATCGCTTACGGCATCCATGGAGTTTTGCATAAGACTTGTAAATCCAAGCTTTTCTTTGACAAAGTCCCTATCTATATCATAGGTCGTACCCGCTAGGGCACAAGCTCCCAAAGGAAGCTCGTTCATCCTTTCCTTTAAGGACTCTATTCTTTCTATATCTCTTAATCCCATCATAGCGTAAGCCATGAGATGGTGGGCGAAAGTTACGGCTTGGGCTGCTTGAAGGTGGGTGTAGCCCGGCATAATGGTCTTGGTGTTTTTACGAGCAAGCTTTATAAGGGATTTTACATAAGCCTTAGTATCTTCTAGAATACTTTCACATTCATTTCTTAGATAAAGCTTAAAATCTGTAGTGACCTGGTCGTTTCTTGACCTTGCTGTGTGCATTTTCTTACCGACAGGACCGATTTCTTCGATAAGTCTTGCTTCGACAAATGTATGAATATCCTCATAGGATTCGTCGACTTCTTCCTTGCCTTCTTTGAGATTCTTATATATTGAACAAAGACCTGTGATAATTTGTTCTTTTTCTTCATCTGAGATTATATTGTTTTTGCCGAGCATTTCTACATGGGCAATAGATCCTTCGATATCACAATATACTAGTCTTTTATCTATTTTTATTGAATTATTAAATTCTTCTGCAAGCTTATCAAGTTCACCCGTAAGCATTCCGCTCCATAACTTCATTTATTTCTCCTAATCTTCTTTCATTACTGACGCATAGGTCTTTGTGGATAAGCCAAATAGGTTGATAAAGCCTGTTGCATCTTCTTGGCTATAAACATCATCTTCTTCGAAGGTTGCAAGTTCTTCATCAAAAAGGGCTTTATCTGCAAAAATTCCTGCAGGATACATATTTCCCTTGTATAGTTTTACCTTAACACTTCCGCTAGTATTTTCATTTACCTTTTCCATAAATAGGTCCATGGCTTCCTTAAGTGGTGTCATCCACTTTCCTTCATAGACGAGATTTGCATAATCAAGGCTCATCTTTTGCTTGTAGGCAAGAGCTTCTGGATGGATTGTTACTGATTGAAGTTTCTCCAAGGCGAAGTATAGGAGACTTGCTGCTGGGTTTTCGTATACTCCCCTGCTCTTCATTCCAACAACCCTGCTTTCAACCATATCATCAATTCCTATTCCGTGACTTCCAGCGATTTTATTTAAGGCCTTAACCATATCGCTTCCCTTAAGTTTCTTGCCATTTAGTGAAATTGGTTTTCCTTTTTCAAAGCCTATCTCTACTATTTCAGCCTCATCAGGGGCCTTTTCTGGAGGAGTGATCAAATGGAGGATTTTGTCAAGGTCTGCTTCATTTTCTGGATTTTCTAGGTCGAGTCCTTCATGGGAAAGGTGCCAGATATTCTCATCCATGGAGTAGTCTTCTTCCTTAGTGAAGTCTAGCTTGATGCCGTGGCTTGCTGCATAGGCTTCTTCTTCGCTACGACCCTTGATATCCCAGAACCTCCAAGGAGCAAGGACCTTGATCTTAGGATCTAGGGCTGCTATTGAAAGCTCAAACCTTATTTGATCATTTCCCTTTCCTGTACAGCCATGTACTATAAGATCTGCCCCTTCTTTTTCGTAGATATCTACCAAGACCTTGGCTATAAGTGGCCTTGCTATGGCAGTTCCTAGTAAGTACAAGTTTTCGTATTTGGCTCCAGCAAGAAGTGACTTGTAGGCGTATTCTTCTATAAATTCATCTTCTACATTGACATTGTAAAACTTGCTAGCTCCTTGGCTTAGAGCCTTTTCTTTTAGCTTATCTGGATCTTTGACCTGACCTAAGTCGACTGATACACAAACCACTTCCCCTACTCCCTTTTCCAGTAACCAATTCGTAAGGACTGATGTATCTAGCCCACCTGAGTAGGCAAGTATAACTTTTTTCGCTTCTTTTAACATTTGATATTCGTTTTGTTTCATTTTTAATCTCCTTAATTTTTATTAATCAATATTAGCTATACGTGCCTAAGACTCTTCTGGTAACAAAAAAGAGCCCTCATCCCAAAAGGGACGAAAGCTCGTGATACCACCCATATTTATCTATCCTTCACAAGATAGACCTCATCAAGTACTAACATACTCTAACTCTGTAACGGGAGTTCCCGTATAGGTCTCCTTGTATCGACCTATATGCTCTGAGGTTCTTTTCATTAACCGTCTGCTTATCCCCTCGCACCAATCGGGATTCGCTTGAAGCTTCAAATTAATTACTCTTCTCTTCAACACTTTTCCTAACTAAATCTATTGATTGATTACATTTTACAATGTACTGGATGTTTTGTCAAATATTTTTATTAAATAAATAAGTTTGCACATACAACTGATACTACAGTCATAAGTTTGATAAGGATGTTTAGAGATGGACCTGATGTATCCTTGAATGGGTCACCTACAGTATCTCCAACAACTGATGCCTTGTGAGCATCTGATCCTTTTCCTTCTTCTCCTGGAAGAGTTTCGATGTATTTTTTAGCATTATCCCAAGCCCCACCTGAGTTTGACATAAAGATTGCCATTAGTACTCCTGTAACTAGGGCTCCTGCTAATAGTCCTCCGAGAGCATATGGTCCTAATACTTTTCCTACAAAGATTGGAACGATTATTGCAAGAACTCCTGGAAGGATCATCTCCTTAAGAGAAGCTGTAGTTGAAATATCGATACATCTTGCATAGTTTGGTTCAACTTCACCCTTTAGGATTCTATCATCTGATCTAAATTGGCTTCTAACTTCTTCGATCATTTCTGTAGCAGCCTTACCAACTGAATTCATTGTAAGGGCTGTAAATAAGAATGGAAGCATAGCTCCTATAAACATTCCTGCAACAACCTTGGCATCAAGAATTGAAATTGCACCAAGATCTAGTGTTTCTGAGTATGTTACAAATAGTGAAAGTGCTGTTAGAGCAGCTGATCCAATTGCAAATCCCTTACCGATTGCGGCAGTAGTATTTCCGATTGAGTCTAGCTCATCTGTGATGTCTCTAACTCCTTCTGGAAGGTAGCTCATCTCAGCGATTCCACCAGCGTTATCTGTGATTGGTCCATAAGCATCAACTGTTACAGTTGTTGCTGTTGTTGAAAGCATACCTACAGCTGAAAGTGCTATACCAAATACTCCGTTAGCCCAATAAGCTACAAGGATTCCTAAAGCAATTAGGATAATTGGGAACACTGTTGAAAGCATACCTGTTGATAGACCAGCAATAATGTTTGTAGCAACACCAGTTTTAGATTCTGCTGCTATGTTTTTAACGTATTTATATTTATCTGATGTGTAGTATTCTGTAAGAAGTCCGATAAGTATTCCTACTACAATACCTACAATGATAGCCAAAGCTGCATTTAGACTTTGGAAATAAACGAATGATAAAATCAAGCTTGCAACAAGAACAATTCCACCTGAAACATAGATTGTATTCATAAGTGACTTTTGTGGGTTGTTGTGTTTTTTAGTCAAGAACATAATGCTTGAGAAGATACTAGCTAAAATTCCTATAGCAACTAGGAAAAATGTAAACTTCATTCCAGCATCACCGCTTGCAATAATACCTAGAGTTACTGCAGAGATGATTGCTCCTGAGTAAGACTCGAAAAGGTCAGCACCCATACCAGCTACGTCTCCTACGTTATCTCCTACGTTATCAGCGATAACTGCTGGGTTTCTTGGGTCATCTTCTGGAATTCCTGCTTCTACCTTACCTACAAGGTCAGCACCAAGGTCGGCTGCTTTTGTATAGATACCACCACCAACTCTAGCAAAAAGAGCTACAGATGAAGCACCTAGGGAATAGCCCATTAGGATAGCTGGGTCTCTATACACAAGGTAAGTTATCATAATACCTAAAAATCCAAGACCTGTAACGGCAAATCCCATTACTGATCCACCAGAAAATGCTACCTTTAAAGCACCATTTGTTCCATCTTCAAGAGCCATATTAGCACATCTAGCGTTAGCTTCTGTTGAAACCCTCATACCGATGTAGCCTGCTAGCATTGAAAATACTGATCCTAAGATATAGCAAATCATAATCTTAATATTTAAGAAGATTGCTATTAGGATAGATACAACTACGACAAATATTGCTATATATTTATACTCACGGCTTATGAATGTCATAGCACCGTCTTTGATATGAGAAGCAATTTCTGTCATTCTCTTATTACCTGCAGATACAGGCATAATTTTTGATTTGATTGTAAATCCCATAAATAATACTGCGAGGATTGCCACAATCAAGGCCAAAATTTCTACGAACATAATTTCCTCCTATTCATAATAATTTTAATATATATTGGTAAATTTTCAAGTTTTATTATAAAAATACCAATCAAATAAAAAGAGGACAGTGCAAAGAAAGAAGATATAGCCTTCGCTAACTCCACCCTAACAAAAACTCGTCTAAGCTAATCGGGCTAGCTGCCCCGCTTGAGCGATTTTTATAGGATGGGCTAACAGTGAAACTATAAATTCACTCTGCAACAGTCCCCTTAATATTGCTTATTGAAATTTATCTATATATTATCTATTTACTTAGTTTTCTTCGTATGGTAATAATGCAACTTGACGAGCTCTTTTAATAGCACGTGTTATTTCTCTTTGATGTTTTGCATTAAGACCTGTTACTCTTCTAGGTAGAATCTTACCTCTATCTGTAACGAATCTTTTTAAAGTTTCAATATCTTTATAATCGATAACTTTTGATGGATCTTTTACAAATGGATCTACCTTTTTTCTTGGTCTGAATCTTCTTCCTGCCATCATAAATCCTTTCTTATATTAGAATGGAATCCTTCCATCATCCTCAATCTCAGTAAAGTCATCATCAAAGAAATCATCTCCACCATCAAAAGCTTGGTTGTTGTTATTATTTCCCCTGTTTTGTTGGTAGTTGTTTGTTTGTGAATAGTCATTTCTGTAGGTATCTTGATTGTCGTAGTTATTGTTATTATAGCTATTAGATTGATTATCAGATCTTGATCCTATAAATTCAACATTGTCTGCTACAACATCAGTTGTATAAACAGTCTTACCTGTTTCTCTATCTTGGTAGGAACCTGTTTCGATTCTACCATCTACTGCGCATTGACTTCCTTTTCTGAGGTATTTGCTGGCGTTTTCTCCTTGAACTCCCCAAACGGTGATTCTTAGAAAATCTGCTGTTGGACGATTTTGAGCTTCCAGTTCGTTCTTTCTCTCTCTGCTAAGTCTCTTATCTACTGCCAATGTAAATGTACATACGGCTCTTTGAGATTGAGTATATCTCAATTCAGGATCTCTTACGAGTCTTCCGATAAGGATAACTTTATTCATTGATTAGTCCTCTTTTCTGATAACCATGTATCTGATTACAAAGTCTGAAAGTCTTAGTCTTCTTTCAAATTCTTTGATATGGTCTGGGTTAGAATCGAAGTCTACGATATAGTAATAACCTTCTTTTAGGTCGTTAATTTCGTAAGCTAGTTTTCTTTTTCCCCAATCATCAACGTTAGTTACTTCACCATCTTGAGCTATGATATCTTTAAATCTGTCAAGTAGGCTTACTCTTTCACTATCCGCCATATCAGCTTTGAAAATCAATACTGCTTCGTATTTATTCATGTATTTTCACCTCCCTGTGGTCTTGACCCCGTTAATTACTTACGGAGTAGAGAATTATTACCTATGTATAATACTATAGCCCATCTTTATTGTCAAGGATTTTCTTATAAATTATAGCTATTAAAGCTCATTGGTCATTTGAACTATAAATGGCATTAGCTATAGCCCTTGACATGACTTTAGCCGCTAGGGCTCCTACTGTATTTACATCAGCTCCTATTTTGTTAGTAGCTAGGGCAAATATGGTATCTCCATCAAACATAGTGTGGACTGGGTTAATAGATCTAGCATAAGCATCGTGGCTCATTTGACAAATTTTAGTAAGCTTTGTCTTATCAAAAGTCGCATTTGTCGCAACAAGACCTATTGTAGTATTTTTTCCTTCGACTTCAGAAAAGCTTTGAGCAATTTTTCCTATATTATCCATGGTGTTTACAATTTTCCCATCAATTTTTGGGCCTGCAATTTGGATTCCTTTTTCATAATCGAAGATATCTCCGAAGGCATTTACACAAACCATGGCTGAAACCACGATTTCTCCCAGTCTAAGAGAAGCTTGACCGAGGCCTGATTTCATGGCCTTATCCATACCAAGACCCTTTCCTACAGTTGCTCCAGTTCCTCCTCCTATTATTCCTTCTTCCCTGTTATCGTAAGTGGCATTCTTGTAAGCAAGCTTTGCCATTTGTCCGTCAGGTCTTGCCAAAGGATCTTTATAGGCCATGTCAAATAATACTGCCTGGCTTACAATTGGCACAATACCACATCCTACATCAAAGCCTCTTCCGTCTTTTTCTAAGGCTTCCATTAATCCACTTGCCGCATCGAGCCCATAGGCAGAGCCACCGGAAAGAATTATTCCATTTACTTCGCTTACTTGATTGATTGGACTAAGTAGGTCCGTTTCCCTTGTTCCTGGAGCAGATCCTCTAACTTCAACAGCTGCTGTGTTTCCAGGATCTGGAATTATAACACTAAGGCCTGTTCCTCCATGTAAGTCACTGGCATGACCTAACTTAATCCCACCGACATCTGTAAGAAATCCTTCATAAATCAATGTAGGTCCTCATTTCTATAAGTATCCATCATAGATCCAAAGACTTCAGAGCTTGAAGGTGGGGTGTAGGATATTGCATTGGCTCCTGCTTCTATTGTCTCTAGGATTTGCTCGCTAGTCTTTCCTCCGGTTGCAATTATTGGAAACTTATCTCCAATATTTTTTCTAATCTCACGAACTAGGGTTGCTGTGTATTTGCCTCCTGATACATTTAGGATTTCTGCTCCTGCTGCAATTTTTCCCATGTAGTCATTTTCAAAGCTTACGACTGATGCAATCACTGGTATATCAACGAAATCAGATATGGATTTAATATCCTCGTTTGGTATGGGTGAGTTTACTACAACACCGTAAGCTCCAGCAAGTTCTGCCTCAATGGCAATATATTTGGACCTTAATCCTTGAGTCGTTCCTCCTCCAACTCCGATAAAACATGGGACGTTTGATACGTCGAGGATTGCTTGGGAGATGGAGTTTTGTGGAGTGTAAGGGTAGACTGCCATGATAGAATCTGCATTTGAGTTTCTAATTATGGCAAGGTCTGTCGTAAATAAGAGAGACTTTATTCTTTTTTCAAAAATCATAATACCACTAGCCTTGTAAATCTCCTTTGGGACAGTGATAAATGATTTTCTTAGTTTCGAATGTACTTGGGGTATGTATTTTTCCTTTTTTTCTGTCATTATTTCCTCTATTCTAAAATTTCTTTCAAAATATATTCTACAAGCATTATATTTTTTTACAATAAAAGACCCAGCAGAAGCCGGGCCTTAGCAAATGAGCTTATTAGATAAATAAATCTAGAAGATCTCTTTAGCTATTAAATACTTCTCTATTTAGTTTTCCTTCACTTGCTGCAACTATTAGAGCAGAAGAGTTGGCTGCAACAACATTTGTTGATGTCCTTCCCATATCTGCAAGAGAAGAGATTGGCGCTAAGAGGACAACCATCTCTAGAGGTAGACCCATAGCAGCAAAGACTGCAGTAGTTGCTATAGTAGCTGTTCCTGGTACACCGACAGTTCCTAGGGAAACTAGAAGGGCTATTAGGACGAGCTTAACATAGTCGAATCCTCCAAAGTCAAGTCCCATAACATTTATTGTAAGAACAGCATTCATCACTGGCCAAAATCCTGCACAACCAGGCATACCCATAGTTGCACCAAGAGGAGCGACAAATGATGCTACATCTTCTGATACTCCTTGAGTCTTCTCAAGATTTTCCATATTTACTGGAAGAGATCCCATTGATGATTGAGTGGTAAAACCGACTACTTGAACTGGCCATGCGTTTTTGAAGTACTTAACTGGATTTACCTTAGCAAAAATAGAAACAAGAGCTCCTGTCGTGATAAATGAGTGAATGGCACTTGCTACATAGTTTAAGACTAAGATTAGTAGAAGTGGCTTAACCGCTTCATAGTCAATCTTTGATACAGCTTCTGCCATTAGAGATAGGACAGCAAAGGGTGTGAGACTTGTAATCATGCTTGTTAGCTCATAGATTATCTCTGCAAAGGAATTGATAAAGTCCTTAAAGGCCGTAACTTTCTCCCCTTCTCCCTTATCAACTAGCTTAAGAGCAGCTATTGCAACAAGGATAGAGAATATTATCACAGGAATTACCATACCATCACCTGCGTTTGAGATTATGTTTGATGGGAAGAAGTTGGTAATAGTCTCTGCAACAGTAGGCACTTCCTTAACTTCGCTTGCTTCTGGCAAAGGGATATTCGCTCCCTTACCAATTGAGAAAATAACAGCAAGGATAAGACCAATTGTAGATCCTAATACATTGTGGAGACTTAAGATTCCCACAGACTTTAGTCCTACGCTTCTAAGCTTACCCAAAGATCCTGTGTTTAGGGTCGTTCTTATAATGGTAGCAAATAAGAGTGGTATTACCATGGCTGATAATAATCTTATATATACTTTTCCAAAAATTGCCACATATTCAGTTGATCCAGCAAATAAATATCCTAAGACCAGACCCAAGACAGCCGCCAATATCACCCTCTTACCAAAAGAAATATTTTTTTCTTTCATTTTTCCTAAGAGAAAAAATAGGGCTATCGTAATTATTAACGAAATTAATTTCATATTTCCTCCTATATTTTTATTTATCAAATATCATATCATTTTGCTAGAAAATTTAAAGGCTAATTTATTTTTTTACAAAAATTAAGGTTTCGAAGGGCCTAAGGAGAAGATTATCTACCATCTTTCTTTGACCGTAATTTCCCAAAGCGAGTTTGTATGAGGAATAATCTGCCAGATACATAGAAATAGGTAGGAGAAATTCCTTTTGGCTTAGATTATTAATTACAAGTGCTTTTTCATTTTTATAACTTCTAATATAGGAAAGGGTATCCCTATCTTTCTTGAAAATCTCAAGGAAATCTCCCTTTTTCAAAGACTTATTTTCTTCTCTTATTATAGAAAGATTTTCCATATAGGAAGAGAGCTTATAAAAGGGTCCCTCCATTTCAAAATCTATATCCTTACTTTCCAAATAAATGGGACCTTTTAGGATAATGATATTAGAAATTTTCTGAGCCATGCTAAAGTAAGCAAAATTATTTGAGAATTTGTTTGAGAAATTATCAAAAGTCTTAGCAAGGATTGGGCCAGTTTCATAAAAAGAATTCATATCTTCTATCTTAAGATAATCTATCTTAGATTTGATGAAAGAAAAGTCAGTCTTACCATTAGAAGAAAGGTAGCTTATAATCTTAGGTTTATCTATTAGTCCCGTGGTAACCACATCTTCGTTTAAGTGACGAACATTTTTATTAATTTCTCTTATTCCCTTCAAGAAATTTCTATTATCTAGCATCTTTGATAAATTCAAAAAGTCAAAGGCAGCAATGCCTCTTTTGACAAGGAAGTTTAGGAATGAGAGCCCTGCCCTTTTGACCTTGGTATTTTTCCAAGTTAGATCATCTACTTTCGAATCGAGGAGCTTTTGGGATAAAATTAATAAATCTATCCTAAGCATAAGTCCCATACCTTCCTTCTTCAAGGATTCATTGATGGAAAAGATCTCTGTCAAATAATCATCATTTATGAATTTTCCCATATCGATTGCCAAGAAATTAATAGCTAACTTCTTATAAAAAGGAAGGCTTTTCTTTATATTTTCTATTGAATTTTCTTTATAAATAAATAATTCATCAGTCTCTCTCATAATCGTTCATTACTTAGTGTACATTAATTTGAAGGCCTTTACAATTAGGGTATAAATATTCCTATAGAAAAGAGGAAATATGTTAGAACTTAAAAATATCACAAAAATATATAAGACAGGCGACTTCGAACAGAAGGCCTTAGACGATGTTTCGATTTCCTTTAGGAAAAATGAATTCGTCTCAATCTTAGGACGAAGTGGTGGTGGAAAGACTACCCTTCTCAATATCATAGGAGGGCTTGATAAGTACACTTCAGGAGACCTCTTAATTGATGGCAAGTCCACCAAAAACTTCAAGGATTCTGATTGGGATTATTATAGAAATGTTTCGGTTGGTTTTATCTTCCAATCCTACAACCTCATAAGTCATCAAACGATCCTTTCAAATGTAGAGCTTGCCCTAACTCTTTCCGGCGTAAAGAAAGAAGATAGGAAAAAGCGTGCCATAGAAGCCCTCGATAAGGTAGGCCTCAAAGATCATATCTACAAGAAACCGGCCGAACTATCTGGTGGACAGATGCAAAGAGTCGCCATAGCCCGTGCCTTGGTAAACAATCCTGAAATCGTCCTAGCTGACGAGCCAACGGGAGCTTTAGATACCAATACATCAAAGCAGATTATGGATTTACTTAAACAAATAGCTAAGGACAGACTGGTCATAATGGTTACCCATAACCCAGAACTTGCCGAGAAATACTCTACTAGGATTGTCAAAATCAGAGATGGGGTGATCTTTGATGATTCTGACCCTTATGAGGAAAAAACTGATGAGGAAAATTTTAAGACAAGAAGGCTAAATTTAGGAATAAAACAAGCCCTTAACCTCTCCTTCAACAATCTCTTGACCAAGAAGGCAAGGACAATCCTTACCGCCTTTGCGGGATCTATTGGAATTATAGGAATTGCCCTAATAATTTCTATATCAAAGGGAGCGGATGACTTCATAGAAGAAAGTCAGAGAAATGCTCTAAAGTCCTATCCTATACAAATCCAAAAGGAGTCCTTAAATCTCGACAATATCCTAAGTCCTCCAGAAAAGGAAGATAAGGCAAATTCAACAAAAGACGTCTTAGCCAACAATATGATTCTTAAAAGAAGAAGCGAGCTTTCTGCTTCCTACAGCGAAAACAACCTCACTCCTTTCAAGAAATATATGGAAGATAATAAAGAGAAACTAAGTGACGAAATAGGTGGCAATTTCGTGACCTATTCCTATGATACGAACTTTGATATCTTCACCAAAGACCCAAAAGGAGATTTAATTAATACTGACGGGTCAGAATTTGAAGAAAGAGAAGATAACTTCATGGCAAATCTCCTAAAGCCCCAATCTTCAAACAAAAACTTTACTGAGCTTATAACAGGTGAAGACGGTGAAGTTTCAAAGATGATTACTGATGATTATGAGATAATTGAAGGAAGCTGGCCGAAGGAAGCCACAGACCTAGTTCTTTTTACAGATTATAATAACGAGATCATGACCCAAACCCTCTATGAAATAGGACTTTTACCTAGCAAGGACTACAAGGATATCTTAGCAAAACTTGATAACAAGGAGAAAATCGACCTTAAAGAAGCAAGACTTAGCCCAAAAGATATCATAGGTCATGAGTACAAGATCCTTACAGGATCAGATTATTATGAAAAGTCTGGAGATTCCTTCCTAGATATAAGTGATGATGAAGCTAAGAAAAAGGAATTAATTGACAAGGCCATAAGTGCCAAAATCGTAGGAATAGCTAGAAAAAAGACCAATGACGACAATAAAATCATCGACTCTCCTCTAGCCTACTCCAAAGATTTGACTGACCTTCTTATAAAACATGTAGAAGATTCAGAAATAGCCCAGGCCCAACTTGCGAATAAAGACAAAAACATCCTCAATAACCTTCCCTTCAAGGCAGGAAGCGATGAGGAGAAACAAAATATAGGAAAATCCTTCCTAGAAAACCTCGATAGCAAGGAAGAAATGAAGGTAAACACTTATCTGATGAGAAATAAGCCAGAGCTTATGGATGAGCTAAGCGAAAAGACTAAGGAAATTCAAAGTAAGAACCCTATGGCCCTTGCGGAAAATCAAGAAAACAAAGATAACAATAGGGCTCTAATAGATTATGCCCTTGATAAAAACGACAAGAATCTATATCTCGACATATACGATGAGTTCCTAAAAGATGCGACCTATAACAAAAATCTAGAAAAATTCGGTCTAGTATCCAAAGATGCCCCATCAGATATCTCAATCTATGTTGAAAACTTTGAAAATAGAAATAAGATCAAGGACTTCATCAAAGAATATAACGAGGGTAAGAGTGAAAATGAGAAGATTGCCTACACAGACTATATCGGTCTAATCTCCTCATCAATTACTCAAATAATCTCCGCCATCTCTTATCTTTTGATAGCCTTTGTCGGAGTAAGTCTTGTAGTTTCGTCCATAATGATTGGAATAATCACCTATATTTCCGTTCTTGAAAGGGTGAAGGAGATTGGAATTCTAAGATCAATCGGAGCAAGCAAGAAGGATATAAGAAAAGTCTTCCTATCTGAAACCTTTATAATAGGTCTCTTGTCAGGTCTAATAGGAATCGGAGCTAGCATGCTAATAAATATCCCCTTATCAAAGCTAATCCAAAATATGAGTGGGATAGAAGAAATCAGAGCCTTCCTTCCAGCCAAGGCAGGTCTAATACTGGTATTAATTTCTGTAGGACTTACCCTAATCGCAGGAATTATCCCATCAAGCATTGCAGCTAAAAAAGATCCAGTAAAGGCCCTATCCCAAGAATAAGAGCAAATTAAAAGCCCCAGCCGGGGCTTTTTTATATTCTCTTTATAAGAGCAAGGCTCTCGTAAGGAGCAAATTCTATTTCTTTTTCTACTTTTCTTTCTCCAT
The DNA here is from genome assembly GCF_022770135.1 of Anaerococcus sp. Taxonomy (GTDB): domain Bacteria; phylum Bacillota; class Clostridia; order Tissierellales; family Peptoniphilaceae; genus Anaerococcus. The sequence goes on from NZ_JALEIL010000072.1 coordinate 23,724, forward strand.
AGTTTCCTAAGAGATATTCGAACTTATCGTAATATTCTAAGATTTCTTCTAAATTAACCTTAACATTTTCACCAGAGAAGTTATTCATATTGATTAGCACTTCTCCCTCATGTTCTCTGATATAAGCGAAGATATGAGGATCATCTTCTAGGATTGGGAAGTAGAGACCATCGGATATTATTGGCTCTTCCTTTCTTAATTCTATTAGCTTCTTGTAATAATAGAAAACTGAGTCCTTATCCTCTAGGGCCTTTGCCGTGTTTATTTCCTTATAATTATCATTTACCCCTATCCAAGGAGTTCCTGTCGTAAAGCCAGCATTTTCTGATTCATCCCATTGCATAGGAGTTCTAGAATTATCTCTAGATTTTCTCTTTATGATATTTAGGGCTTCTTCAGGGCTTTTGCCTTTTTCTATTAGGTCCTTGTAGGCATTTATGCTTTCAATATCCTTGTAATCATCAATTGAAGAAAAGTCAGGATCTGTCATGCCGATTTCTTCTCCCTGGTAGATATAAGGAGTTCCTCTCATCATGTGGATGGTTTGGGCAAGCATGGTGGCAGTTTCTTTTGGATAGTTTTTAACATCTCCAAATCTGTTATTGGCCCTTGGCTGGTCATGATTGTTCCAGAAAAGAGCATTCCAACCGCCCCCATCTTGGAGACCCTTCTGCCATTTGTTTAGGATTTCCTTTAATTTCATAAAATCAAAGTCCATGTCAGTCCACTTATCCCCATCCTTGTAGTCTACCTTGAGATGGTGGAAGCTAAATATCATGGAAAGCTCGTCGCCTTCGGCTGCTGAGTACATGATAGAATTTTCTATATCAGTCGAGCTCATCTCTCCTACTGTAATTATCTCGGGATTTTTGCCGAAAGTGTGTTTGTTTAGCTCTCTGATCCACTTATGAACTATAGGAGTGTCAGTGTAGAGTTTTTTCTCCTCGCTTATGTCTCCTGAAGAGTCTTCTAAGATTTGACTTTTACCTATTACATTTAAGACGTCAAATCTAAATCCTCCGATCCCCTTATCAATCCAATAGTTTACGATCTTATAAAGCTCTTCCCTAAGATCAGGATTGTGCCAATTAAGGTCAGCTTGGGTCTTATCATAGAGACAAAGATAGTATTTTCCACTATCTCCAAACTCATTCCAGGCAGGACCACCAAATTTGGACTGCCAATTTGTAGGATATGATCCGTCTTTTCCTTCTCTTATATAATCGAAATTCTGATACTTTTCATCTCCAGCTAGGGCCTTCTTAAACCACTCATGCTCTGTCGATGTGTGGTTTAAAACCATATCAAACATGAGTTTAATATTTGCCTTGTCAAATTCTGCGATTAGATTATCTAGGTCCTCGTCAGTCCCAAAGACAGGGTCCACATGGTAATAATCTGCTATGTCGTAGCCGTTGTCATTTTGTGGAGAGATAAAGAAAGGATTGAGCCAGACCATATCTACTCCAAGCTTTCTAAGATAATCAACCTTTTGGCTAATCCCCTTAAGGTCTCCTATACCATTACCCGAACTATCCTTAAAGCTTCTAGGATAAGCCTGGTAGATTACTTGTTTTCCTAAATTCATATAAACTCCTAGCTAAAACTTGGTGTCTTAAATTCTATCTTGTTATGAAACATATTCTTCTTTTCAAATACCACAGTTAGTATTACAGGAACAACTATAGCAATTACCATGGCTATGGCGAAGTTTAACCTAGATCCTCCCATGATTGAAAGTATTCCAGGAAGTCCACCTATACCTATATTGTAGGCCATGGTTGAAGTTGATACAGAAAATACTGCTGCTAGGGCAGATCCAATCATTCCCGCTATAAATGGGAAGCCGTATTTGATATTGATACCAAATAAAGCTGGCTCTGTAACTCCAAGATAGGCAGAAATTGCTGCTGGAACTGAGATTTGTTTCTCCCTCTCGTCCTTTTTGTGTAGGTAGATTATAGCTACTACTGCTGATGCTTGGGCAATGTTTGATAGAGCAATCATTGGCCAAAGGATTGTTCCACCGAAGTCATTTGCAAGCTGTAGGTCTATTGCATTTGTCATATGGTGAAGTCCTGTAATAACAAGTGGCGCATATAAGAAGCCAAAGACTGCCGCAAAAAGCCAGTTAAAGGCTGAGGTCAAGCCACTATATACTCCAGCAGAGATTAATGAGCCTATCTTCCAACCAATAGGACCTAAGACTAGGTGAGCTAAAAGTACTGTTGGTATTAGTGAAAATAGGGGAACAAAAATCATAGATATTGCTTGAGGGATGACCTTCTTAAAGAATCTTTCAAGATAAACCAAGAGGAAGCCTGCAAGCATGGCTGGGATTACCTGGGCTTGGTAGCCTATTCTTTCTATAGTGAAAAATCCAAAGTCCCAAACCGGAATCTCTCCTCCGCCAGCTATTGAATAAGCGTTGGCAAGTAGGTTAGGTGAAATCAAACAGATACCTAGAACAATTCCAAGAATTTGGGTTGTGCCCATCTTCCTTGTGATAGACCAGGTGATTCCTACTGGCAAGTAATGGAAAATCGCTTCACATATAAGCCACAAGAAGTCATTTACCCCATTCCAAAAAACAGAAGTCTCTACAATGGTCTTTCCTCCAAGACTATCAAAAGGCATCTCTCCAAGAATATTTCTAAAACCTAAGAGCAAACCACCTACGATAATTGCTGGAATCAAAGGCGCAAAGATTTCTGCAAGGACTGAAGATACCCTTTGGAGGGCGTTCTGATTTTTCACAGCATCCTTCTTCACATCATCCTTACTCTTTTCTGTAGCGTTTGATATAGCCATAAAGTCATTATAAAACTCATCTACATCGTTTCCAATAATAACCTGAAATTGGCCAGCCTGGGTGAAAGATCCCTTAACTGAAGGTAAATCTTCGATTTTTTTCACATCGGCCTTCTTAGGATCATTTAGCACAAAACGCATTCTGGTAACACAATGCGTAACTGATGAGATATTACTATCTCCTCCAATATATTGATGCAAAAGCTTCGCGTCATCTGTATATTTTCCCATAAGTCCTCATTATAACATTTTATATAATACTTATACCCAATTTTGTCGAAATAATTTAGCCTTACAAGCAAATTAAACTTTTATTTTAAATCAAAAGTCTTGGGTAGATATTTAATAGAAGAAAAAGGAGGTTTTATGAGAAAAGATCTTGTTAAGGAGAGAATCTTACTAGCAATCAGCGCCGTATTTCTTTTGATAAACTTAGTTATAAATTATTTTCCAATAGCTAATTCAAAGATAATCCTACTAATAGTTCTAGCTTGGCTTCCAATAATATTTTTAAATAAAGAAATCGAACTAGATATTACGATCAAAGAAAGGTTAAAGATTAACCTAACTTCATTTCTAATAGAAGTCCTTATAATACTAGTCTCAGCCTTTATCTTTGCTAGAGGGGCTCGATGGAGCTCTTTACTAGAAGAAAACAATCTTATAAGTGTGTATATGCTAAATGGCATGTTAATAATCCAAGAATTGATCAAATATTTTTATATCTTGAGGAAGAATCCCTTTCGCAAATAAAATAGAGGAGGCTATCCTCTCTTATAGCTTCCCCTAAATTCAAATTAATTTATCTTATTCTTCATTTTCTTCGTCCAAGATTTCTTGAACGGCTTCTTCAGATTTTTCTATCATATCCTTATTTTCTATATGACTTCTTTCTATAAGTCTTTTGAGTTTTTCCTTATCTTCTTTTGTATATTCCATATCTTCATCTAGTTTCTTTCTCATATAGTGATTGATGGCAAATCTTCTGATATTTTCGTACTTGATAGAAGTTCTTTCCTTATGATAAGCGAAAAGTAAAACAACTAGCATGATGATTCCAGCATAACCTATGATTGGGTAAAATACTGAAACAAGCTTTTTAAATCCTCCAAAACTTAGGATAAATCCTGCAAGGGTTATAGTCACGAGAAGAATCTTAAACTTCCTCTCTTCTCCTCCAGAAAATCTACGAGCCAAGGCGTAGAAAAGAGAAATTCCCGTGTTAAAGATCATACCAAATATTACTACAGCCATGAGAGTTCCAAGGATTGGACTTATATCTTCTATTACATAAAGCATTGGTATATCGAGATCTTTTACTTCTTCTATTCTTATAAACAAAGTAAGAACAATAAGAATTCCCAATATTCCTACTAGGAGCCCTCCTACAAGGCCTCCTCTACCTGCTTCACCTGTATTAAGCTCATCTCCACCTAAAACTAGGGCCATAGATACAGCAGTCATTATTGACATTCCAAAATAGTTAAATAAGGAAAGAGTAACACTTGAGAAGTTGCTTGGTAGACTCCTTGCCACAAGATCTAGGCTTTTCCAGTCTGGTGTGAAGTGGATAAAGGTGTAGATTGAAGCGATTAGGGTAAAGACTAGGATTAACGGAGTAAAAGATCCTATAATCTGGCTAACTTTCTCAAAATCTAGCATGCCTACAACTATAATTAGCACCGTACAAATCACAGCTCCCAACCAATTTGGTGTGCCAAAGGCCTGGTTTAAGTTTGAACCTGCTCCTGCAATCATTACAAAACCTATTACAAAGCAAGTAAATATCAAAGATAAGTCCATAAATTTACTTATAACTTTGTTTGTAATCTCATCAAAAACTTCCGAATGGTCATTTGCCAAATAATGGCTACCGAGTTGAAGTAGGAGTCCTCCTATTAACATATGTAAAAACGCGAGTACTACTACTCCGACTATGCCAGGAATACCCATAGAAACAAAATACTGCATAAGCTCTTGGCCTGATGCAAGTCCTGCTCCTGTGATTACGCCTACATAGGCTAACATTATTCTAATAATTTTTTTATTCATAATTCCTCCACTTTACTATGATACTGTTTTTTAATTAGTATTCAAATATATATATTTTTACAAATTTAATTATTTTTTATATTTACTTCTTCGTTTTATTCAAAATTTTGGTAAGTTTTGAAGAATTTTCAATTTTTCTTAAGATTTTTTATGCAAAATTCTAATATTCGGGTATAAACATAGAGTCAACCTTATTCGAACTAAAAGACAAGGAGAAATGATGGAAAAACAAAAAAAGAGCAAGAAGACCGATCTTTTGGCCAAATTAGGTCTTTTGATTACGGCCATACTTTGGGGTTCTTCCCTAACAGTTGTTAAGCAAACATCCGATACCTTTAATCCTAACTTTATTTTGATGATTAGGTTCGGTTTGTCAGCAATAATTCTTGCTATTATATTTCACAAGAAAATTAGAGAATCTAGTAAGCACGATCTTAAGATTGGACTTATCATAGGAGTCTTCCTCTTTATGGCTTATTCATCTCAGACTTTGGGAGTAACATACGCGGATCCTGGTAGGAGCGCCTTTCTTTCAGCATCATATTGTGTAATAGTTCCTTTTCTAGCCTGGGCTGTAACTAAAGTTAGGCCAGATAAGTTTAACATAGCTGCAGCGATTATCGCAGTAATCGGTATTTATTTTATATCCAAATCTGGAGTAGAACCTGGAACATCAATATTCGATGCTGATAAGGAAATGCTTCTTGGAGACGGCCTTGCCCTACTAAGTGGTTTCCTCTTTGCAGCCCACATAGTTGCTGTAAGTGTCTTATCTGAAGGGAAAGACCCAATACTTATGACAATCTTCCAATTCACCTCTGCAGCCATTGTAGCAGCAATCGTGACCTTCACTATGGAAGATAACTCAAATATCGTAGTTAATGGCAATGGACCATACCTAGAGCTTGCTTATCTTGCGATTTTCTGTACAACAGTTGCCCTACTTCTACAAAATATAGGTCAAAAGTACACAGACGAATCGTCAGCAGCAATTATCCTAGGTTTTGAATCAGTCTTTGGTATTCTAATTCCAGTAATGCTAGGAATAGAAAAGCTAACTGTTAATTCAATTATTGGCTTTATCATGATCTTTATAGCGATTATAATTTCAGAAACTAAGCTTTCTTTCATATTCGGAAATAAGGAAGAGGAAAAAGAAAAAACTAAATAATAAAATTCGTAAAGTAAAACTGCCCTGTGGGATTAACCTGCAGGGCAGTTTTTGGAGGGAAAACTGTTTATCTTAGAATCCTTCTGCACCTTTGTAGAAGAAGTATCCTAGTGGTGTGTAGTATAGGCCTTTGATGTTTGGTTTCATCATATAAGAGTTGTTGTAGAAGTATAATGGTGCAACTACGTTATCTTCTCCTATAAGAATATCTTCAGCCTTGTGCATATTTTCCATTCTTTCGTCTGGATCTGATGTTGCTTTGGCAGCTTTTACGTAATTGTCGAACTCTGGGTTTTTGTATTGAGCGTCGTTATTTCCACCGCCTGTTAGCCACATATCTATAAAGCTCATTGGATCGTTATAATCTGCTATCCAACCGTGTCTTGCTATGTTGTAGTTTCCTTCTTTTCTTTCTTTGAGGAATACATTCCAGTCTTGGTTTTGTAGGTTAACTTGTACACCTAGATTTTCTTGCCACATATTTTGTAGGGCTTCTGCTATAGCCTTGTGGTTTTCATCAGTGTTATACAAGTAATCGATTTGTGGGAAGCCTTCGCCATCTTTGTAGCCTGCTTCTTCCATTAGCTTCTTAGCTTCTTCGATATTTTTCTCGTAATCTTCGTCATTTATAGAGTAATAATCTCCACCAACTGTTCTAAAGTCATCTCCTTCAGCTCCCTTGGCATCATATACTCCAGATGGAACGTAGGCTGTAGCTGGCTCTTGACCTTGGCCTGTAACTTGGTTTACGATGAAGTTTCTATCTATTGCTAGAGAGAAGGCCTTTCTAACTTTTGGATCGTTGAATGGTTCTTTTTCAGTATTGAAGCATACGAAGTATGTTCCAACATATGGTTTGATCTTAAGTTCTTTTGTATCTAGAAGTTTTTGAATTTCTTCTTGTGGAACTGAGTTTATGAAGTCCAAGTCTCCTGACCTATAAGAAGCATAGATTGCATTTTGGTCATCTTGAAGGTGGAAAGCTAGCTTTTCTGCCTTAACTGAGTCTTGATCGTAGTATTCTGGGTTTTTGACCATAGATAAAGTAGAGTTGTGGTCCCATTTTTCTAGCTTATAAGCTCCATTAGATACTAGGGTTTCTGGGCTATTTGTCCAAGTTTTGTTAGCTTCGATGATGTCTTTTCTCACTGGCATTACTGCAGGGAAGGCACAGATTTCTTCGAAGTATGGACATTTTACATTAAGATTAACTACAAATGTTTTTGGATCTGGTGCAGAGATATCGAGCTTTTTCTCATCATAACCCTTTACCATATCTAGCATATACTCATAGTCTGCTCCTGTAGCAGGATCTACTAGTCTGTTCCAAGAATATACGAAGTCATCTGCTGTAATATCTTTTCCGTCAGACCACTTGGCATCTCTTAGCTTGAAGGTCCAGGTCAAACCGTCATCTGATACTTCCCAGCTTTCTGCTATACCAGGTTTAAGGACTGCATTACCTTCCCCATCGTCATCCCATCTGATTAGAGATTCGAATAGGTGGGATATCATAATAGCTCCATCTACTGAAGTGTTGAGGGCTGGGTCTATTGAGTCAGGCTCGCTTGCTATGTTGATGTCTAGGACTCCGTCCTTCTTTCCTTCTTCTTCATTTACTACTGCTTGGTTGTTATCATTTCCATCACTTGCCTTATCATTATTTCCACCGCAGGCAGAAAATATCATTGACAAGCTCAGTAAGCCTATTAATAATTTACTCTTTGCTTTCATTTTAAAATTCTCCTATATTGTGGCAACTTGCAAAGTGGCCACTTTCATACTCTTTAAATTCAGGTTCTTTACTCTTACAAATATCTGTAGCATACAAGCATCTTTCGTGGAATCTACATCCTTTTGGTGGATTGATTGCTGATGGGACTTCTCCTTTTAGTTTAATCCTTTCCATAGATCTTGTCTTTTCTGGATCTGGTATTGGGATTGCTGTAAGAAGTGACTGAGTATATGGATGGAGAGGATTTTCGTATAGCCTTTCGCTATCTACTAGCTCTACCATCTTTCCCAAATACATAACGCCTATCCTATCCGAAATATGTTTGACTACCGATAGGTCATGGGCTATGAACATATATGTAAGCCCGCTGTCTTTTTGCATGTCTTGGAGCATGTTTACAATTTGTGCTTGGATCGATACGTCAAGGGCACTTATGGGCTCGTCACAGACTATAAATTCTGGCTCTACCGCAAGGGCTCTTGCTATTCCTATCCTTTGCTGTTGGCCTCCCGAAAACTCGTGAGGATACCTATTGGAATGCTCCTCGTTTAGTCCTACCTTCCTTAACAGTTCATTGATTCTGTCCCTCCTGTTTTTTTTGTAAAGTCCATGGATGTCCAAGGCCTCTCCAACAATTTCAGCTACTGTCATCCTAGGATCTAGGGAAGCTGATGGGTCTTGGAAGATTATTTGCATCTTTCTCCTCAACTTATACATATCAGCCTTAATATCTTTATCACTATCAAAAATCGTCTCACCATCATAGATGATCTGTCCACTAGTTGGTTCGTGTAGTCTAAGAATTGTCCTTCCCAGACTAGTCTTACCACAACCGGACTCTCCTACAATTCCTAGGGTCTCTCCCTTGTTTATAAAAAACGATACATCATCGACTGCGTGGACTTTCGCCGTATTGTTAAAGCTTGTAGAAACTGTAAAGTGTTTTACTAGATTATTTACTATTAATAATTTCTCATCTTGCATTTAAAAGCTCCTTTACATGAAGGAAGCACTTGGACCTGTGTCCATCTCCTAGTTCAATCATAGGAGGTTCTTTTCTTAGGCAGATATTCATACATGACTCACATCTTGTAGAAAATCCACATCCTTCTGGTGGATTTAGCATATCTACTGGCACTCCCTTGATACTTTCAAGCCTTGTCTTATCATCTACGTCAATCCTTGGCATAGATTTAAGAAGGCCCTTGGTATAAGGATGGCTTGGCCTATAGAATATATCGTCAACACTCCCCTGCTCTACAATTCTTCCTGCATACATTACACTAACCGTGTCACATATTTGAGCAACTACAGCCAGATTGTGAGTGATAAAAATTACGCTCATCCTATTTTTTTCTTGTATATCTTTGATAAGTTCAAGAATCTGAGCCTGGATTGTAACGTCTAGGGCTGTAGTTGGCTCATCTGCTATAAGGATATCGGGCTTACAAATCAGCCCCATCCCAATCATAACTCTCTGTCTCATACCTCCAGAAAGTTCGTGAGGGTATTGTTTCATTCGTCTTTCTGGATTTGAAATTCCTACAAGATCTAGCATTTCCACTGCCAAATCATAGGCTTCTTTCTTGCTTTTGTCCTTGTGAACTAGGACAGCTTCCATAAGCTGGTTACCTATAGTATAAACTGGGTTAAGGCAGGTCATCGGATTTTGGAAGATCATGGAGCACTTAGCTCCCCTAAAAGATGACATTTGTTTTTTGTCATAGTCTAGGACATTTTCTCCCTTGTATAGGATCTTCCCGTTTTTTACCTTGCCTGGACTTTGTAAAAGTCCCATAATCCCATAACTTTCTACTGATTTACCAGAACCTGATTCTCCAACAATCCCCATGATTTCATTCTCATGGAGGGTGTAGCTAATAGAATCTACCGCCTTTACCTCTCCTACCGGAGTGTAGAAGGAAATACTCAAGTCCTCAATTTTTAACATTTCTTTATCTAAATTTTCCATAATAACCTACTTTTTAAGCCTTGGATCTAGGGCATCTCTTAGTCCATCTGCGAACACGTTCAAGGATAAAAACATAAGAGATAATATCAATGAAGGAAGGATTAGCCTGTAAGCATAGGAGTAAATTCCTCCCAAGGCATCTGCTGCAAGAGCTCCAAGAGATGTCATAGGAGCTGAAACTCCTATACCTAAGAATGATAAGAAGGACTCTAGGAAAATCGCAGAAGGTATTTGCATGGCTGTCATTACTATGACTTGGCCTATACAGTTTGGGAAAAGGTGCCTTCTTATAATCCTTCTCTTTGATCCTCCCAAGGCCTCGACTGCTGTTACGAACTCTTGTTTCTTGAGCATTAGTACTTGTCCTCTTATAATCCTCGCCGTTCCTACCCAATAGAGTAGGGCGAAAGCAATAAATATCGATATAAGAGCAGGTCCCAGGACTCCGACTTTCTTGGCGAAGTCTGAAGTAGATGAGTTTACATATGATTTGAGTGGTTGAGATATTCCTATAGATAATAATATTACTACCAGGACATCTGGTATAGAATAAATCAAATCTAAGATTCTCATCATCACCGCATCTACTTTTCCTCCGAAATATCCTGAAATAGAACCGTAAATAGTCCCAATGATTAAAACTATCAGTGAAGCAAAGACTCCAACTATGAGAGAAACTCTTGTTCCATACATTGTACGAACCATAATATTTCTACCTAGCTTATCTGTTCCAAAAGGATATTTGAGACAAGGAAAAAGATTCTCATCTCCCCTAAACTGGGTCGTGTAATCTCCTTCTACAAAGAGTGGTCCTAGGAAGGCAAAGATAAAAATGATTATCAGAAATCCTAAGGATATCATGGCCACTTTGTTTGCCTTAAGTCTTCTTTTCGCATCTTGGAAGTAGGAAGTTGATGGCGCTTTACTTATAAAATTTTCCTTTTGACTTTCACTTGCAAGCTCGAAATCATCTGAGCTTAGGTCAAAGTCTTCTAATTTTAATTTTTTATTTAATGATAAAATATTATCCATATCATTCTCCCTTACTCAAGTCTATCCTTGGGTCTATGAAGGTGTAGAGTATGTCTACTACGAGATTCATAACTATAACCATAAAGGCAAAAAACAAAGTTGTCGCCATAATTATCGGATAGTCTCTATTTAGAACTGAGTTTATAAAGTATCTTCCAAGTCCTTGGACAGAAAACACTGACTCAACTACCATAGACCCTGTAATAATTCCAGCTGTGAGAGGTCCTAGATAGGTGAGAACTGGTATAAAAGCATTCTTTAAAGCATGCTTAAACAAAACCTTCCTTTCTGAAACTCCCTTAGCTCTGGCAGTCCTTATATAATCTTGTCCGATAGCATCTAGCATAGAAGATCTTGAAAGTCTTGCTATATAACACATAGGATAAAATCCTAGAGAAAAGCAAGGCATTATGTAAGATTTCCAGCTATCAAGACCCATAGTTGGTAGAACTTTTAACTTAACTCCAAATAGTAAAAGTAAAAGTGTAGCTACAACAAAACCTGGTGCAGAAATTCCTATGGTTGTTAGAACTCTTAGGAAGGAATCGAGTCCCTCATCCCTATGGTAGGCTGCAAGAGATCCTAAAGGAACTCCCACAAGAGTCGCCCATAAGAGAGCAATAAGTCCTAACTTAACACTAGTTGGAAGCATCTCTTTTATAATATCAATAACAGGTCTGTCTTTTTGCATCTTCAAAGATACTCCAAACTCTCCCTTGGCTGCATTTACAATAAATTTCTTAAGTTGAACCAAATAAGGTTCATCCAAGCCGTACTTTTTGTTCAAAGCTTCTAGTACCTCTGGTGATTGCATTTTCTCACTTGCAAATGGTGATCCTGGAACTAATTTCATCAGAAAAAAAGTTATACAGGTTACAAGAAGCAACACTGCCACAGCTTGTAAGATTCTTTTAATTATGTACTTAAACATTTCCTCCTCCTTGTTGTGAATAATTATATACTATATCGCAATAAATTGCAAGCATGATAAAGAAGTTAAGTGAAATGGTTACCAAGTGTATGCTTAGGGCATTTGGAGGACTTATCTTCCATTTTTTATTTCAAAATATATTTTCAAAAGTTTATTTTTAAATTATTTTCTTGATTTTATTTAATAATTTGAATATTTTTGCTTTTTTACTTTAGATTTTGAGGAATTTATGTAAGAAATTATCACATAATTATTGCAAAGTTTTAACTTTTTTAAATTAATTTGCCTATCTTCTTAGTTAAGTCAAGGTCAAAATCTAATGTTCTCTAAAAATTTCCAAGTTAAAAGCACTCAGACTTTTATAGCCGAGTGCTTTTTTGTTTTAGCTCACTTTCAAGTTATAGAACCACCTACCATTTGGTCCTTGGATTATGTCATAATCATTATTTGCAAAGTCGCTTTCAAGGGCTTTTTTTGCAGCTATTTCTGCTTTTTCCTTGTTTTCATAACCATCTTGAGCTTTCTCTAAATTTTCTTGTTTTTCTGCTGGATCTATTTCTTTCTTTTCTTCCTTATCCTTACTTTCTTTTTCTTCCTTATTTTCAATATTATCTTCTTTCTTATCTTCTGAAGACTCTTCTTGCTCTTTGCCATCTGACTTATCTTTTTCTTCTTTTTTCATTACTGGAAGATTTCCATTTTTGTAGACTACTTTGCCATCTACTTCTTCGAAGTCACTTATGTGGAAGACCAAATCTTCTGACCCGTATACATAGAAGTTTAGCTCGATATTGCTTACATCGGATTCTGGGTAGGCTCTTTTCAAAAATGTTATTATATTATATCTTAAAATTTCTGATTTTTCGTCGTCATAGTCTTTACCTATTTCTACTTCTGGATTTTCCATCTTGTATTTTAGGGTTGATACTATATCTTTAGATGTGAAATTGCCTAATTCTCCAGCCTTTTCCATTTTAATCAAATCTTTTATGCTTAGGTAGTGATAGTGGTCTCCGTGAAGCCAATAGAAGACATCGCCCCCCCTTATATTGACCTCCTGGACCGAAAGCTGCCTTGCCATCAGTTATTTTTCCGTAGTTTTCCATAAGTTTAAACCTATCGTCAAATACTCTTTCTATACCTGCTATTTTTTTGCCTTTGACACTTTCATAAGAAAATAGGTCGCCATCATTTACTTCTACGTGAGAATAGTCTTTTGAATCATTGATATATTCGGCATCTGGGTAATGAGACTTTGGATTTTCTGTTACAACTCCTACTTCCTTATCTCCCCTGTAGAGATGCCAATGGTCACCGTGGTCTATTATTTTTGTGATGCCTTCTGGCCAAGTGAAGTCCTTTTTGTCATCCTTATTATTTCCATGACTTCCTTCATATTGACCAAAGTTTGCTTTTGGATAAATATCTTGAGGATTTTCATAAGTTACCCCTTCTCTACCTTTGGAATCATAGATATGGTAGTGGTCGCCGTGTTTTAGGATTTTAACTATATCATAACGGTCAACTTTTTCCTTGCCTAGGATATTGGTTATTTTTAAGTTTTCTATCCTTGATTTATTATAAGCTCCCGTTTGTCCCGGCCTATATTGGTCTGGTTTTTTAGGATTTTCTTTTTTATCATCAGTTGGCTTTTTATTTTTTTCTTTATTTACATCGCCATGGCTTCCGTGATAAGTACCAATTGGGATATCTGGATAAAGGCTTGAAGGGTTAGTGTAGCTTATATATTCATCTCCATCTTTTGTATAGATATGGTAGTGGTCACCGTGTTTTAGGATTTTTACTACATTATGAGTTTTCTTCTCATCTTCTACCTTTATCAATTTCTTATCTTTTTGTAGTTTTTCTGGTTTTTTTTCTACTATTTTTCTCTTGTTTTTTACTTGCTTTTCCTTATCTTCTTTGAGTATTTTGGCTATCATCTCTTTTCTATTGCCATGGCTACCCTGATAAATTCCGTATGATGCATTTGGATATAGGCCTCTTGGGTCTTCGTAAGTTACAAATTCATTGCCCTTTGATGTATAAATATGGTAATGGTCTCCGTGTTTTAGAATTTTTATTACTCTTTCATCATCTCTTTCAAGTCTTTCTTTCACTTTTATATTTTGGGCTCTCTTTTCTGCCTTAGTCCAGTTAGAGTTTTGTGAACTGTGACTTCCTACATAGGTTCCAATTGGGATGTTTGGAAACAGAGCTGATGGGTTTTCATAGGTGAGATATTCTGTTCCATCTGCTAAATAAACATGGTAATGGTCATCGTGCTTTTTAATTGCAACTACATCTTTATTTTTTAACTGACTCTTGCCTACTACACTAACCATGTCAAAGTTGTTGATACTTTCCATCTTGCTTGGATCGGTATAGGTTATCTTTTCTCTACCATCCTTGGTAAATACATGCCAGTGATCTCCGTGTTTTACAATCTTTACTATATCTTCTTTTTTTATTTCAGCATCCACTAGGACTTCTGTAGTCTTGTCCTTTTTGATGGATGATTTTTGGGCCACATATTTTCCTATTTGACTTGTTTTTACTGGCTGATTTACAAGTGTTTTTTCTTCTTTGTTCTTAAATAGGGAGCAGGCGCTAAGGCTTGTTGCAAATAGGCAAGCAAGTAGGACTGCTCTTCCTAATTTTTTCTTATTTTTCATTATTTCTCCTTTATTTTTTCTTTATAAAAAGACTTGCTATTAACCATAATACAGATATCAATACTATGACTGAGCCTGGTTTTAGGTCTAGGTAATAAGATATTATAAGTCCTAAAAATACAAAAATTATCGAGAATCCTATCGATAATATTAACGTATTTTTGTAAGTCTTAGCATATTGCATTGCACAAATACTGGGTATAACCAAGATTGATGATACTATCAAAGACCCTATTGTCTTAGCTGAAATTGATACTGCAATGGCCGTTAAGAAAGTTATAAAAATATTTATAAGTCTTACATTAATTCCCATAATCTTAGCCGCTTGAGGATCAAAAATAGTTAGATACAGGCTTTTGTACAAAAGCATATAGGCTAAAAGTACAAATATAGCAACTCCTATTACCAAATAAAACTCCTCATCCGAGATGGTCACTATAGATCCAAATAAGTAGGATGATATTGCATTGGTGTTTTTGACCATGGATGAAAATATTCCAGCAAGACCAATTGATGCTGCAAGAATTATTACTGTCGAAATCTCCTGATAGGCCTTTAATTTATTTCTAATAAGCTCTATAGATAAGCCTGCAAGAAGACAAGCAATAATCGCCGCAAGGATTGGACTAAAACCAAAGGCAAGACCAATAGTAAGCCCTGCAAGAGATGAGTGAGATAGAGTATCTCCAATCATAGAAAGCCTCTTTAGAAGAACTAATTGGCCCATGCATGGCAAAATCAAAGCCAAGAGCCCTCCAACAATAAAAGCCCTTTGCATAAATTCATATTCTAATATATCTAGCATATTTCCTCACAAACTAAGCTCATTTTTGCTTATAATCTTTTCTTTACCCCTCTTAATTCTAATAGCATAATCCACATAGGCTCCTGCCATATCAAGCTGGTGGGTGATTATCAATATGGTCTTGCCGCTTTCTTTAAGGGCAATCAAGCTTTTAAAAAATTCATTAGCAAAATCCTCATCAATTCCAGTAGTTGGTTCATCTAAAAGAATTAAGCTTGCATCCTTTATAAGGGCCAGGCTTATGGCAAATCTTTGAATTTGTCCACCAGACAAGTCGCTTAGGGCCATATTTCTATGGCCCCAAAGTCCTAGCCTTTCCATCAAATCTTTTGGGTCTATTTTCTTTTTTTGGTAGGAAATGTGGATTTTGATTGCTTCTTCAATAGTTGTTGGGAAATTCCTGTAGGAAGTAACAGCATTTTGAGATATGTAAGCCAAATCCCTATAATGACTATCTCTTCTAATATCATCGGAAAATACTTCTATATGACCAACCTTTGCCTTTAGCTCTCCCAAAATTAACTTTAGGAGAGTAGATTTTCCGACACCATTTGCCCCAACAAGGGCCACGAAATCTCCCTCTTTTATTTCAAAAATTTATACTATCAAGAATTAGGTCTTTGTCGTAGGCAAAGCTAAGATTTTCTACCTTTAATATTGTATTATTCATTGAATGATTCTACTAAGGCCTTGAGATTGTCCTCAATTAGGCCAACATATCCCTTAGCTACCATATCATCATCTAGATTTTCCATAGTATAGAGGGTAGATGTCTTTGTGCCCGTATTTTTTGCTAGGGTTTCTGCAACCTTTGGTGTAGCCTTGCCCTCAAAAAAAATCGTCTTGATATTCTTTTCTTTCACAAAGTCTGCAATTGTCTTGAGATCCTTGGCTGATGGCTCTTCGTCTGGAGAAATCCCAGTTACAGCCACTTGCTTAAGATTATAATCATCCGCTAGGTAATTAAAGGCCGCATGAGAAACTACAAAATATTTATCTTGAGACTTAACATTAGAAAGTCCATCTTCAAATTTCTTATCAAGTTCATCGAACTTAGCAAGGGCCTTGTCCAAATTTTCCTTGTAATAGCCTTCATTTTCTGGATCCATGGCAGATAATTTCCTATAAATATTATCAACCATGACTTTGGCATTTTTGATTGAAAGCCAAGTATGAGGATTTATTGAAGTCATGTCAGATCCTTCCTTAGAAGAATCAAGTAAGTTAAGACCAGCTGAAAGGTCCAAAAACTTATCATCATCCTTGATATTCGCCTTCAAATCATCAATAAATGACTCCATGCCAGCTCCGTTATAGGCTATAAGGTCAGCTCCATGAAGTTCTTTAATAGCATCACTAGTTAGCTCAAAGGAATGTGGCTCCTCGCTCGTTTTTATGATGGTTTTAACTTCAAACTTATCGCCACCAATCATCTTTACAAATTCAGCTACTGGAAAAAAGCTTGCATAAATAGTCTTCTTACCTTCTGTGTTTTGCTCGTTAGTAGCTGTATTTTCTATATTTTTATCTTCCTTGCCACAAGAAGTCATACAAACTAGGGCAAGAAGAAATACAACAAATAAACTTTTAAAATTCTTTTTCATATATCCTCCTATATGCAAATTGTTTGCGATAGTTATTATCTATACACCTAGTGCAAATCATTTGCAATAGATTTAGGAATTTTATTAAATAAAAAACAACCATCTATTAAATATAATAGTATAGTTGAAATCATGAGAAATGGTTTATACAATTTTTTAATTATCCTCGAATTATAAATCTATATAGTAAGTCTATTCCACCTTAGTTTTTTCTTCTTCTTTTTTATCTATAAACCATGAGATTTAAGATTCATGACTTTATCTTTCCAATTAATTTGCTTGATATTATAATTTTTCCTAAGAAACTAGAAAGTTCTACATTTAAATGGTATTTTTAAAGCCGTATCATTAAATTTATAAATTAAATAATATAAAATCTTTTAACATGGTCATATCTTTTTATCTCTAGTAGATCATTTTATTATAATTAATCGATTACTACTTTGGCTTTTTGATTCTGTTCAAATCAAGATATATTTCAATATAGGATTATAGATTATTTGAATATTAGATCGCTTCAAATTATAAATGCTAGTAAATTTATATTAATACTTTGATAGTATATGAAAAATCTCCACAAAAAAAGACAAGCCCGAAAGCTTGCCTCTTAATTTATTTTTTTATTAGAGAGAGTATCCTCTCAAAGGCCACTTCGTGACCTTTTATCTTAGTTTTTCGGACTCAGCATTAGCCCGTCCGGCTTTTTGAGGACTTCGTCTCGAAAATGAAAAATGCTTTCGCATCTTTCACCCTATTAGGATATACTCTCAAAGATTCTAACGAATCTTTTCGCTTAGTTCTCTGGGTTCAGCATTAGCCCGTCCGGCTCGTTGAGGACTTCACCTCAGAGATGACGGATTAAAATCCGCCACCCAATCAGGATGGGACTACTTAATTACCTTTGT
>NZ_JALEIL010000074.1 GCF_022770135.1 Anaerococcus sp.
GATTTCTTGGATTTGCCAGGCGAAAGGTTTGAGTATGAGATAAATATGCTTATTAATTCATCTCAAACTAAGAAGAAAATCATAGAAATACCTATAGAGACTGTTTATTTTGATAATAATAGCGAGACCCACTTTCACCCCATCAAGGATTCATTTAAGATTTATAGGGTCATGCTTGGTACTTTCTTTAAGTTTATCATCTCATCCCTTTCATCTTTTCTGGTAGATATTGGTGCTTTCACCGTTCTTACTAAACTTTTACCAAGGATATTGGCTACATCTAGTAAGGTAATCTGGGCATCTACCGCACTTGCAAGGATTATTTCAGGTGTTTTTAATTATAATGTAAATAAGAATCTGGTTTTTGCTGATGATAAGAAAGAGAAGTCAAAGTTTATAAAGTATGTATCTTTGTGGCTTTGCCAATTGCTTCTTTCTGCATTTTTTGTAGATATGATATTTGAAAGAGTAAATATGAATGCAAGTGTAATTAAGCTTATAGTTGATACTATTATTTTCTTGCTTTCTTTTACTATACAGAATAAGTTTATTTTTAATGGAGATTGATATGAGAGCTATTTTTGCGACTATATTCTTAATCTTGAGTTTCTTAGGATATAGTTTGACTATAAAAAATAAATATAAAATCAATACTTACTTTTTACCATTTTTAATTTTTACAAGTTATATTAGTTCAATTTATGTGTTTGCTCAATTGGCTTTAATGAAAGAGTTTGTAATTGTAAGTAATGTTTTTGGTTTAATATTATTAGCAAGAGCTTATAGAAAAGGATTAAAACTAAAATTATTATTTCCTGAGTATATTGTATTTTTTGTAATTATAGGTATTATTGGATTAGTTTTAAATGGCAAACATTTGTATGTTCAAGACGATTTTGGCCACTGGGGAGTTTTAGCTAGGTTATTCTTGAGGACAGATCATTTAAATACTGTTCATGAAACTAGGATTGATTATACGGCATATCCTCAAGCCTCTGCTTACTTTATTTATGGTCTCGTAAAACTTATTGGTTATAGTGAAAGTAGAATGTTAGCAGCCAATGCTATTTTAGTTATTTCGGGAGTATTTTGTTTATTTTCGTCAATTAAAGATTATAAGAAAGATATAGCAAAAATAATCTTACTAGTAGTTCTTGGTCTATTTGCATGCTTTTATGATATAAGATTTCAAAGCCTAAGAGTAGACACGGTTATAGCTACGACTGCCTTTGGTGTTTTTGCCTACATTTATTATATAGATGTAAATAATTACGAGAATCTTTATTTTGCAATACCAATGTTTGTAAGTCTTGTACTTATAAAAACGAGTGCTATTTTATTTGCATCTGTAGCTTTAGTGTATTTACTTATAAAATATTATAGAGTTAGCAAAAAGCTTGTATTTGCTAATATAGGTGCTTTATTGACTGCTTTCTTATCCTGGAAAAACCATGTGAAATATAATTTTTCCCTAGGTTCAAAGCATGCTGTCTCAATCAATAGATACGAGAAGATATTTGAGCAAAAAGATAGGGAAACTATCATTAAAATTAGCAAAGAATTTTTAAGAAGAGTTTTAAATGATTATTTTATTATAGGTTTAGTAATCTTACTATTAATAATATATTTTATCTATAATAAGAATAAAATAATAAGAAATTTAATTATGCTGGTGATTTTCTTCTATGCTATTTATCAGCTAGGAAATTATTTCACATATATTTTCTCTATGGATGTTGGTGAAGCCTTAAGACTTGAAAGTTATGATAGATATATTAGGACAACTCATATTTATCTTGCAATGATGTCTCTCTATATACTAAATCTTGATTTTAATATAAATAATGTGTTGAATATCTTATTAGGATTACTTTTAATTTTTACTTGTTATTTTTCAGAATTGATTGCTCCATCGACACAAAGACAGATGGAAGCTATAGAGAAATTTAATAGGATGAGAGATGAAGAAAATATTCCTGCGGGTAAAAGAATTTTAGTTAAATTTAAAGAAAGAGATAATTCTAGATTATACACTAGAATAGTTATGTTTACTTTTGATACGTCAGAAGTAAAAGACACCTTTGTAGGGGATGAGAAACAATTCAATAAAGAAGACTTTGATTATATCATCGAAGAATAAGGTAGGCGGCTTGGCCGCTTACTTTTTTTAATCCTCAAAACAAAGTATGATATACTATATGTAAAGGAGTAATAATGAGTAAAACAGTTATGTTAATTGACGGGTCTAGTTTGATTTTTAGGGCGTTTTTTGCTCTTCCTAAACTTACAAACAATGACGGCGTTATGACTAATGGCGTTTATGGTTTTTTGACCATGTACAACAACGCTTTTGATAGATATAAACCTGATTATGTACTTGTGGCCTTTGATAGGGCTTCGAAGACTTTTAGGCACAAGGAGTTTGAGGACTACAAGGGAACTCGTGATAAAATGCCTAGCGAGCTTTCTTATCAATTTGGAATACTTAAGGACATCTTAGATTCCCTTAATATCAAATACACCGATCTTGACGGATTTGAGGCAGATGATATTGTTGGGACTTATGCAAAGATGGCTCAAGAAGCAGGCTATGAATCTGTTTTAATCACTGGAGATAGGGATTATTTGCAGCTTGTAGATGATAAAATCGTAGTCAATCTTACCAAGAAGGGAGTTTCCGAGACTAAGGAATACACAGTCGATTCCATCAAGGAAGAATTTGGCCTAAGTCCTAAACAATTAATCGAAGTTAAGGGGCTTGAGGGAGATAAGTCCGATAATATCCCTGGAGTTGATGGAATAGGTCCAAAGAAGGCAATCGGATTTATCCAAAAATACGGATCTATCGAAGGGCTCTATGAACATATAGACGAAGTTTCTGGCAAAAAGACCAAAGAGACTCTAATCGATAGCGAAGCTATTGCCTACATGAGTAAGAAAATAGGTACGATTGTGACCAGTGCTCCAGTAGAATTTGATCTAGAAGAACTAAAAGTTAAGGAGCCAGATCTTGAAAGCTTAAGAGAAAAGTATTCGAAATACAATTTCAACAAGTTCCTTGAAGATATGGACGGAGGATCTGGTCCTAAAGAGGATAAGGAATTTACCTATGAGAAGTTAGAGAATCCAGATAAGCTAATAGACGCTATCAAGAAAAACAAGGAATTTACCTTCAAGTCTGTCTATGAAGGGGATAGATATATTCACAGTGATATTTCTAAAATAGCAATTAAGACTACTGATACACCTACTTATATAGTAGATCCTGATAGTGATTTTGTAAGTAACTTTAAGGAAGTCTTCGAAGATGAAGATGTAGTGAAAAATTCCTTCGATATAAAAGAAGATGTTGTCCTTCTTGATAAGCTTGGGATAAATCTTAAACTTCCTTATGATGATATGATGCTTATGCATTATCTAATAGATCCATCAAGGTCTTCCTATGATTTAAAGGTCCTAAGCCAATCCTACCTTGCCTATGAAGTAAAAAGTCCAGTGGACATCTTAGGTAAGGGGAAGAAGGCCCTAAAATATGGGGACTTAGACTTTGATGAGCTTGGAAATTATCTTGCAAGCGGAATTAATGCAATAGAAGATTCTAAGAAAATCTTGGAAGACAAACTTGATGAATACCACATGCTAGACCTCTATAATGAGATTGAGATTAAGCTATCCAAGGTCCTATCCGATATGGAAATCGTTGGTTTTGTGACAGATAAAAAGGTCTTAGAAGATTTAAAGGAAAATATCGATAAGGATATAGATAAGATCACTGAGGAGATTTATGAGCTAGCAGGAAGCGAGTTTAATATCAATTCCACCAAGCAATTGGGTGAGGTTTTATTTAAAGACCTTGACCTTCCTGTTATCAAGAAAACTAAGACAGGTTTTTCAACTAATGCCCAAGTCCTAGAGAAGTTAAGGGATAAACATCAAATCATTCCTAAAATCGAAAGGTATAGGGAGCTTTTCAAGCTACGTTCAACCTATATAGAAGGCCTTGAGAAGGCCATAGATGAAGATGGCAGAATTAGGTCAACCTTTAGGCAAAATATAGCTGCTACAGGAAGACTTTCTTCCCAAGATCCTAACCTACAAAACCTTCCAATTAAAACTGACGAAGGAAGACTTATCAGAAAGGCCTTTAGGGCAGGGGAAGGGAAAATCCTAATAGATGCGGACTATTCACAAATCGAACTAAGGATCCTCGCCTCACTTTCAGGAGATCGCCACATGATAGAGGCCTTTAAGGAAGGCGTAGATATCCACACCAAGACCGCTTCAAAAGTCTTTCACACTGATCTCGATAAGGTTACGAAAAGACAAAGATCTGAGGCAAAGGCAGTAAACTTCGGAATAATCTACGGTATAAGCGACTATGGTCTATCACAAAACCTTAATATCCCAAGGAAGGAAGCCAAGGAGTATATCGACAATTACATGGCAAGCTATCCTTCAATCAAGGAATATATGGATTCTATTGTAGAAAAAGCCAAGGTAGATGGCTATGTGGAGACCCTATTTAAGAGAAGAAGGTATGTCCCAGAGATTAATTCGAGAAACTTTAACGTTCGAAGCTTCGGTCAAAGGGTTGCCCTAAATACTCCTATCCAAGGAACTGCAGCAGATATTATAAAGATTGCCATGATAGAAACTGACAAGAATCTCAAAAAAGCAGGACTTGATGCCAAAATCGTCCTCCAAATCCACGATGAGATAATCCTTGAGGCGGATGAATCATGTAAGGATGAAGCTATCAAAATCTTAAGAGAATCCATGGAGTCTGCGGCAGATCTTAAGGTTCCTTTGATTGTAGATATCGACACTGGAGTAAGCATGTATGAGTCCAAGTAGGATTGTAATTACAGGCCTTATAGCTTCAGGTAAGTCGACTGTGGCGGAAATCTTAAAGGAAAAAGGCTACGAATTAATCAGCGCCGATGAGGTAAATAGAGACCTTATCAAAAAAGGGGGCAAGAATTATCTCGCTATCAAAAAGGAGGAAATCTTCGCTCCTGCCTTTGATGGAGATCATCTTGATAAGAAGGAACTTGCCGAAATTATCTTTAATGATAAGGAAAAGATGGCAAGACTTAACGAAATAAGTCATACTAATATCATAGCTGCTATTAATGAAATGGTGGAAAATAGCAAGGAAGATAAGGTATTTATAGAAGTTCCCTTATTCTTTAAGATCAAGGATAGATTTCCTCACGACCTTGTAGTTCTTGTTACTGCCTCTAGGGACGTTCAAATCAAAAGACTTATGGCTCGTGATAAGATCGATTACGACTTTGCCCTAAAGAAGATTGAAAGCCAGGATGAGCTAGAAGAAATGAAAAAGCAAAGTGACATTATAATCGATAATAGCGGCGATATAGAAAGTTTAAGAAGGCAAATAGAAAAAATCATTAAGCGAGGTGACTTTAATGAAAGTTGTTAAATTTATAGGAAAAGTTTTGGGCTTTATAATCCTTGCTATAGTCATATTTTTCGCTATAGTCTACGGCCTAATAGCCTATCAAACATCCAGAACTCAAATATCCTACCAAGATGAAATATATGAATACTCAGAAAAATACAATATTGACCCCCTCTTAACTGCATCAATTATCAAGGTAGAATCTGACTTTGATAATAAGGCCCAAAGCCACCAAGGAGCCCACGGTCTAATGCAATTATTAGAAGATACTGCCAAGCATTCTGCAGATGTCGTTGGTATTGACTACTATCCAGAAAAGCTCAACGATGTAGACTACAACCTAGATTTAGGAGTAGGGTATTTTGACTATCTTTATAGATATTATAACAACAGAGACCTAGCCCTTGCAGCCTACAATGGTGGAGTTGGCAATGTTGACAGCTGGATTAAGGAAGGTACTCTTGATAAGGACAATCCAGATCCTTTAAAAATTCCTTTCGAAGAAACTAGGCAATATGTCACAAAGGTAAATGCTAATTACGAAGTTATGAAAAAGTTTTACAAGGATGGCCTTCCAAGCGAGGAAGAAATTTCTGACCTAAGAAGCTTAAGCCTTAGAAATTTTGAGATTTTTATTAAAGATTTCATCAGAAATATAAGATAACCGTTGAATGAAAAGCGATTTTAATTTATAATAGAAGAAGAGCAAATAAAAATAGAAGGAGAGATTTATGAATTCCATTACTTTTAAAAATGGAGTGCACATGGAGGAGTATAAGGAGCTTACTGAAAACAGTGAACTTCATATGGCAAGTATTCCTAAACTTGTAACAATTCCTCTAATCCAACATATAGGTGCACCTAGCAAATGTCTTGTAGCAAAAAAAGACGAAGTTAGTGTAGGTCAGCTTATAGGAGAAGCTGTCGGAAATTTCTCTGCAAACATCCACTCTTCCGTAGCTGGAGTGGTAAAGGACATTATCGATTTACAAACTGCCTCAGGTAAAAATGCCAAGGCAGTCGTAATTGATACCGAAGGTTTCGACCAAGATAAAGAATACATAGAAAAAGATAATGTCGAACTTAGTGCAGAAGAAATCGTAGGAAAAATCAAAGAAGCTGGAATAGTAGGTATGGGTGGAGCAGCCTTTCCTGCTCACATAAAATATTTACCAGCCAAGCCAGTCGATACAGTAATAGTAAATGGAGCTGAGTGCGAACCATATATTACTTGTGATGATTATCTAATGAAAAATAGACCAGAAAGAATACTTAAGGCTTTGACCCAAGCGATGAAGGCAGTATCTGCCAAAAAAGGAATTATCGCTATAGAAGATAACAAGCCAAAGGCCTATGATACAATGGTAAATGCCTTAGAGAAATTCGCTAAGGAAAACTCAGCATTTGATATTGAAATCAAGAAGCTTCAAACAAAATATCCACAAGGTGACGAGAAAAGAATAATAGATGTTTGTCTAAACCGTCAAGTACCTAGTGGCGGACTTCCAATGGATGTTGGAGCTATAGTATCAAATGTTTCTACAATGAATGCAATCTACGAAGCAATCTATATGGACAAGCCACTTTACGAAAGAATCGTTACCGTAACAGGTAAGTCTGTCAAAAACCCAACAAACATGCTAGTTCGTTGCGGAACAGAATTTGGATATCTTATAGAAGAAGCAGGTGGGGCAGATGATATTGCTAAGCTTGTAAATGGTGGTCCAATGTGTGGTATTGCTCAACCAGATTTAACTAGACCAACAGAAAAAGCAAGTAACTGCGTCCTAGTCCTTTCTAGTGATGAAGCTCAGCCACTTGAAGTAAGTCCTTGCATCAGATGCGGTAGATGCGTTGATGTTTGTCCAGTTTACTTACTTCCACTCTACATCCACAAGTTCTCCCTAGAAGAGAGATTCGAAAAGGCTCAAGAGCTTAATATTATGGATTGTATAGAGTGTGGATCTTGTTCATTTGTTTGCCCATCAAACAGACCTCTAGTAGAGGCAATCAAGTTTGGTAAGAGACAAATCAGACAAGCAGGTAAATAGGAGGAGAATATGGAAAATACAAAACAACTATTGGTAACAGCTTCTCCTCATGTTAGAAGCAATCGTACAGTTAAAAAGGACATGCTAGATGTAATTATAGCACTAATACCAGCAGGACTTGCCTCAGTATATTACTTTGGCTACAGAGCCTTGATCCTAATCCTAGCATCTGTCATAACTTGCGTGTTATCAGAATATATATTTAACAAAGCAACAAAGAGAAATCAATCAATCAAAGATTTATCAGCAGTAGTAACAGGAATCTTACTTGCCTACAACGTTCCATTTACCTTACCAGTATGGCAAATGGTAATCGGAGCTATGTTTGCAATCGTAGTAGCTAAGATGTTTTTTGGTGGAATAGGACAAAACATAGTTAACCCTGCCCTTGCTGCAAGAGCCTTCCTCATGGCTTCTTGGTCAGAAACTATGACAAGCTTTGTACCACCACAAAGAGTAGCAACCCTAAAGACTGTCAAAGACGTGTCAATGGTATCAGGAGCAACTCCTCTATCAGATCCAGCAAGCTTCAGCACAATGGATTTATTCCTCGGAAATATCCCAGGATGTCTTGGAGAGGTATCTGCCCTTGCAATCTTAATCGGTGCATGCTATCTAATAGTAAGAAAAGTAATTCACGTTAGAATTCCACTAACATACATACTTACAGCGACAGTTTTATTAGGAATATTTGGTCCAGATGGATTCGCAGCTTCCTTAAGAAATGTCCTATCAGGTGGTTTGTTACTAGGTGCCTTCTTTATGGCAACTGACTACACAACAACCCCAATGACAATCAAAGGCCAATATGTCTTTGCTATAGGAGCAGGAATCCTTACAGCTATAATAAGAGTGTGGGGTGGATATCCAGAAGGTGTATCATACTCAATTCTTCTTATGAACCTAGTAGTTCCTATAATAGAAGCTCACACAAGACCTAAGACTTTTGGTAAAGTTGAGGCAAAGAAAGGAAAAGAAAATGAATAATAGTTTAAAATTAGGCCTAAAATTATTCTTGATTACATCAGTTACTGCCTTTGCCCTAGCATTGACAAACAATGCTACAAGCCCAATCATAGAAGCTAAGGCCCAAGAGAAACTTCAAGAATCCCTATCAGTTGTCCTACCAGCAGACTCCTACGAAGAAGTAGACCTAGCTGATAAGCCAGCAAGCCTTGAGAAAATCTACAAGGCAACAGGCGCTGATGGAGATGGTTATGTATTCCAAATCCTATCACCAGGTGGATACGGTGGAGATATAGAATTTCTAATAGGATGTGACAAAGATCACAATATCACAGGGTTTGCTCCATTAAACCACGCAGAATCTGCAGGATTCGGTAAACAAATGGAAGAAGACTTCTTCAAGGAAGGAATGGTAGGAGTAAGCATGGACGGAGAAGTAAAAGCTTCTGAGTCTGGCGGAGAAAATGAGATCGTAGGCATCTCTGGTGCGACGATATCTACAGGAACAATCCTAAGAGGTATCAATGACGCAGCAAGTGTCCTAGGTGAACTTGATTAGGAGATATTATGGAAAATCAAATTGATAGACCAATAGAAAATAAAAAAGAAAAGAAAGCTCCTAAAGAGAATTTAGGAAAAGTCTTTATCGAAGGAATATTTGCTAATAACCCAGTTTTCGTTCAAACAGTAGGTATGTGTTCAGTTCTAGCCATATCTTCTTCCTTGACCAATGCTATAGGAATGGGAATATCAGTAATATTCGTAGTAGTAATGAGTAACTTGGTAATTTCTTTACTAAGAAATTTCATTTCAGATGAAATAAGAATCCCTGCCTTTATCG
>NZ_JALEIL010000076.1 GCF_022770135.1 Anaerococcus sp.
AAATGTGCTATCCAGCTCATACTGATAAAGACGTAAAGAAGAGGCGTAACCC
Organism: Anaerococcus sp.; assembly: GCF_022770135.1. Taxonomy (GTDB): domain Bacteria; phylum Bacillota; class Clostridia; order Tissierellales; family Peptoniphilaceae; genus Anaerococcus. Next base: position 53 of record NZ_JALEIL010000076.1, read on the forward strand.
TTAATTAGGAAGACGAGCTTCAAGGAGGACAGCTACGACCTCTATCTATACAATTATTATCCCATAAGAAAGTGGGATAGAGAACAAAACGTAGTATTTATTAATACAACTATAATATACGAGGAGGAGAAGAAATGAAAATAGGATTATTAGTAGGTTCACTAAGAAAGGGGTCATTTAACAGGAAGATAGCAGAGCTTTCAAAAAAGATTATAGATGAAGGAAATGAAGCGGAAATCATAGATATTTCCTACCTTCCTTTCTATAATCAAGATGATGACGGGGCAAATCCAAAAGAAGAATACACAAGAATTAGAGAAGAGCTTAGAAAGTACGACGGATATATCTTCTTTACTCCAGAATACAACCGTTCCCTTGCTCCAGTTCTTAAGAATGTGATAGATATAGGAAGCCGTGATCCAAAGGGTAACCTATGGGACGGAAAAGTAGCTGCAGTATTTTCTGCCTCAATGGGATCTACTGGAGGAGCTATGGGTAATCATGCCCTAAGACAAAGCTTTGTCTATATAAATCTCATTACCATGAACCAACCAGAAGTCTATATACCAGCTATTCACACACTCTTTGATGAAGAGGGCAATCTAATAGATGGAACAAGGACTTTCGTGGAAGATTCTACCAGAGCCTTTGTAGATTTTGCCAAAAAGCACTCATAAAAATTAAGCCTTAATGGAGGAGAAAGAAATTTCAAATCCACTAAGGCTTTTTTATTGGGTAAATTTAATTTATAAAACGAAATTATACTTTATTATAAGAGCTTTGAGAGAAATCACACAATTTATTAGCTTATCCTTATTTTTCTATAAGATATGATGCCATCATCTTATCATATTTTTCAAAATAGACGAAGGATCCATCGAGAATATAGATATTATCAAAACCGTAATGAGCTAGCATCTTTACTGCATTGGAAGACTTGCCACCATTTGCATCGTAGAAGATAATTTTCTCATCTTTAGGAAGAAAGTCATGGTTCTTTCTTAGATCCTTGCCAGCAAGGGAGATTGCGCCCTTGATATGACCCTTTTCGTAAGAAGCCTTATCTCTTTGGTCGTAGATTTTATAATCCTTGTAAGATGCGATTAATTCGTCGATTTTGACATCCTTAAGCCTTCCTTCGAAGATATTGATAGCTTGGTTGGCTAGGACATTTGTCGCATCTTCTACGGTAGAATATAGGGGCTGGTAGGCAAGCTCTAGGTCGTAGAGGTCATAGATCGTGGCCTTTTGCTTAATCATACTAGCAATCACATCGATTCTCTTATCTACTACGCCATAACCTAGGCCCTGGGCCCCGTAGATCCTTCCATTATCCCTATCAAAGAGCAACTTAAGATAAATTGACTTAGAATTTGGCATAATCCCAACAGAGTCTCTGTGAGCGATAAGAGAGGTCTTATAGGCTATACCTAGATTGTTTAGGCTTTTCTCATTAAGACCAGTCATGGCTATATTTAAGTCGAAACTTCTTAGGGCGAAGGTCCCGATAAAGTCTGGAGGAGTCGCCTCTTTTCCTAAGAGATATTTCGCCAAATATTTTGCCTGTCTATGGGCAGGCCAAGCGAGATTTAGCTTACTCTTTTTCTTGGTAAGGAAGTTTTTTGGATTAATTACGTCTCCTATAGCAAAAATCGCCTCATCACTGGTCCTAAAATTATCATCTACTTTGATAGATCCATCATCCTCAAGCTCAAGGCCTGCTTTTTCTGCAAGGTCACTAAAAGGTCTTGCTCCTAGGGCAAGGATTACAAGATCTGCTTTCTTTTTTGAATCATCATCAAATCTTACATAATCTTTTTCGATTTCTACAAGAGACTTGCCCTCGATAATATTTATATCATTATCCTTGATATTTTCCTTGATAAAGCCCTTAAGGTCCATATCTATGATAGATAGAAGGGAGGTGTTCTTTCTTATAAGCATTGAGATATTTAGACCATCAAGCTTGTGGAGGGATTCCGCAGCCTCTATCGCAACGAAGCCTCCTCCAGCGATGAAGACTTCCTTAACTTCCTTTTCTTCCAAGTATTTTCTGATATTTTCCACATCAACGACGTTCTTTACTGAGAAGACATGGTCGTACTCGTAGCCTGTGATAGAAGATGGTCGGTTTTCCTTAGTCCCAGGGGCAAGGATTAGATAATCGTAAGTCTCCTTAAAACTCTTACTACTTATCTTATCTAAGACTTCTACGTATTTTTCCTCTCTATTTATGGAGATTACTTCATGAAATCTTTCTGCTCTGATATTATATCCCTTAGCGAAAGACTCAGGAGTCCTATTTACAAGAGATGAGGAGTTTTCGATATCATAGGAAAGATAATAGGGAATCTCACAATTACCAAAGGATAAGTCCCTATCCTTCTCAAACATTACTATCTCTACTTCCTCACTAAGCCTTCGAAGGCTTGCCGCAAAAGTCGCTCCTCCAGCAACAGCTCCAACTATAACAACTTTCATAAAATCCTCTCTTTCTATTACTTAGTAAAGTTTTACCCAAAAGGGCAAACAAATACCGATTATATTAAAAATAGGCAAGGAAAAAGCATGTTGGGACTACGAATGATTCCTAATCTATAAATCTATAACTTAAGATAATCGTAAATCTTCCAACATGCTTTAATCTCTAGAATAAGACACTTTCGTCAAGAGCCTTATCTGAATGTAGGGTTCTGATATCTATACTAATATTTTTATCGTGAAGTTTCTTGAAATATTCTCTATCGCTATCTCCAATATAGATATTTTCGTTTATCTTATCTTTGTTAGGAAGCTCTCTCATATTGCCAAGGTTAACTGTATCGATATTAAGACCAGCTTCAACGAGTTTATATGCGTCTTCTGGACTTTCAACAAGGATAAGAGCCTTGGAGTCTTCGTGAGTTTCTTCAATTTCTTTTATAGTTCTATCGATTGTCCAAAACACAGTCTCAGCGAAAAGGGGTGTTGCTATATTCATTAGCTTTTGTGCTTGTCTATCTTCTGAAGTTTCGTCGTTTGCAACAACTATAAGATCACAATCTTCTGCTTTAACCCATTCTCTACCGACTTGCCCGTGGAGCAATCTGTCGTCAATTCTTGTAAATACTATCTCTGCCATTATTTCTCCTTATAATTTCTATTTTTGATTATTTCTCTAATTTATAGACTATATTATAATTTGAAAATATCTTTTGTCAAATGTCTCAATTTAAAGATTCCATATGTCTTCTGGGTAAAGATTTTCTTCGAACATTTTCTTAAAGGAAGCTTTGGCAGGGGAGAGGTCTTCTTTGTAGGTTATTCCTATCCATTTTTCATCTGTTGGAAGTATTGTTATTTCTGCCTTTTCTTCTTCGATTAGCTCTCCTATCATATCTGGTAATACATATTCTGCGCTGTCTAGTTTATCTTTGTTTTTTTCTAGATATTTTATGAAGTGCTCTTCGCAAAGGTCTATGAAAGCTGGGTAGGAGGCCCATAAGTTCATTGATACTAGGGATTCTAGGTTGAGTAGGTCAGAGCCTAGCCCCTCCTTGCTTGAAAGAGTTCCGTCTTCTTCTAGCTTTATCTCATGAGTTTCTATGATATTTGTTAGTTTATTATTACTATCTCCGACAGAAACACCTCTTGTTACTGTTCCGTTATCTGAGAGGGTATTTTTTAGCTTGTAGCCCGCCATGGCGATTTGAAGTTTATCATCTTCCTTCTCGTCATGATTAACTAAAAAGTCGTGTAAATCTTGGAAGACTTCCTTTCCATAGTAGTCGTCGGCATTTATTATTAGGAAAGGCTCTTTTACTAGGTCTTTGGTAGCAAGAACTGCATCGACTGTGCCCCAAGGTTTTTTCCTATCTTTTGGACTTTCAAACCCATCTGGAAGTGTCATGTCTTGGTAGGCATATTCTACATCGATGATTTTTTCTATTCTATTACCGATTATTTCTTTGAAATCTTTTTCTATTTCTTCTCTTATGATAAAGACAACCTTGTTAAAGCCTGCTTTCATCGCATCATAGATAGAATAGTCTATGATTGTATAGCCATTGTCGTCCATTTTTGCTAGTTGCTTTATTCCTGCTCCGTATCTTGAGCCTATTCCTGCTGCAAGTACTACGAGTGTTGTATTCATTTATCCTCTCCTTGTTCATATCCGTTAGGGTTTTGTGATTGCCATCTCCATGAGTCTTCGCACATTTCTTCAATCCCGTTTTCTGCTATCCAGCCTAGAATTTTTTCAGCCTTTTTTGCATCTGCAAAGCATTTTGCTATGTCGCCTTCACGTCTAGGACCTATCTCATAAGGGACATCTCTTCCGCTAGCCTTCTCGAAGGCCTTTACCACATCGAGGACTGAGTAGCCCTTTCCTGTTGCAAGATTTATTATCTCGACCCCATTAAGCTCGTCAATCTTATCTACTGCTAGGACATGGCCCTTGGCAAGGTCTACTACGTGGATATAGTCTCTTACTCCAGTTCCATCATGGGTATCGTAGTCATCACCGAAAACTGACAAGTGATCTAGCTTTCCTATAGCCACTTGGGAAATATAAGGAAGGAGGTTGTTTGGGATTCCTTTTGGATCTTCGCCAATCTTTCCAGACTTATGGGCTCCGATTGGGTTAAAGTATCTTAAAAGAACTACCTTCCATTCAGGATCTGCTGTGTGAAGGTCTGTCATAATTTGCTCCATCATAGACTTAGACCAGCCGTAAGGGTTGGTACATTCTCCTTTAGGGAAGTCTTCTGTGATAGGCACAGTTTCGGGATCTCCGTAGACTGTTGCTGATGAAGAAAATATTATGTTTTTGCATCTTACTTCTCTCATAACTTCAAGAAGTGTTAGGGTTCCTGTGATATTATTGTGATAGTATTCTAGGGGTTTTTTGACAGATTCTCCCACAGCCTTAAGGGCCGCACAGTGGATTACTACGTCTATTTTATCTTTTACAAAAACTTCTTTTAGGCTTTTCTTATCTAGAATATCTGCTTCGTAGAAATTAGGACTTTTTCCTGTAATTTCTGCGACTCTTTTAACAGCAAGCTTGGAAGAGTTGGATAGGTTATCGTATAAGCTTACATTATAGCCTTTTTCTAAAAGCTCTACAGCTATATGAGAGCCAATATATCCAGCTCCTCCAGTTATTAGTACGTTTTTCATGAAATCTCCTTTTTTATTTAACTTATTTATATTATATATTAATACTTATTTATTATCTAGTTATGAGATATAAGGGAAGATAGTGATTTAAATATATGGGATAAAATAACTTATAATCATGGTAGTACCCATTGTTGATTGAATAAGTATATTTGATGTCATTCCTATAAAGATAAAAAAATATATATACGTTAATTTGCTTAAATCAGATAAAATGTATATGAGGAAATCCTTGACTTAAAATCTATATAGTATTATACTAGTTATAAGGTAACTACCATTACTATCTATGAAATCGTTTTTAAAACTTGTGAAAATTGATTTCGTGTCAACTAATAGTTTTAAGGAGGAAATATGAGAACTATTAAGAAAATGTTATTTGCTGTAGCAGCAGCTACTATGTTAACAGGATGTGGTGGAAATGAAAGTAAGGATAACGCTGACAATGGAAACAACAATGGTAAAAGTGTTGTTAGAATGGCTATGTGGAATCCTGATCAAATTGAAGTCATGAAGGAAATTGAAAAAAATTATGAAGAAAAACATCCTGATATTGATATTCAAATTGAAGAGACAACATTTAAAGACCATTTTACAAAACTAGAAACTCAATCTCAAGGTAAAGTAATGCCTGACATTTTTACTATGAATGGTCCAAACTTTGTTAAGTTTGCCTCAAATGGAGTTTTAGAACCTTTAGATGACCATATGGATAAACTTAATTTTAAGAAAGAAGATTTCCCTGTAGGGTTAGTTGATCTTTATACTTACGAAGATAAACTATATGGAATACCAAAAGATTGGGATTTAACAGCTTTATTTTATAATAAAGAAATATTCGATGAAGCTGGAGTAGAATATCCTAATGAAAATTGGACATGGGACGATTTTATTAAAGCAGCTGAAAAATTGACAAACAAAGAGAAAGGAATTTGGGGAACTGCAGCCAAAGGCATGACACAAGAAGGAATTTATGATACTATTCCTCAATCTGGAGGCTATATAATAAGTGAAGATAAGAAAAAATCTGGTTATGATAGTCCTGAAGCTGAGGAAGGGGTTAAGATATGGACAGAACTAATAGAAAAGGGGATATCTCCTGACTTACAAACTTTAACAGATACACCAGATAAGGATTTATTTAAAGCCGGAAAAATAGCTATGGTTTATCTAGGAAGTTGGAGAGTACCAGAATTTTTTGGTGATGAAAGCTTCAAGGATAAAGTAGATGTACAAATAATGCCTTTAATCAAAGATAGAGCAGCTACAATTCATGGACTTTCTTATGCTTTAGCGAAAGATTCTGAAAATAAAGATGATGCATTGGATTTTATGGCATATTTAGCTTCAGAAGAAGTAAATGAACTTTGGGCTAGTAAAGGAACAGTAATACCTGCCCGTAATAGTTCTCTAAATACTTGGGAAGCTTCATATCCAGATAAGAATCTGAAAGCTTTTGTCGATGAATTGGAGTATTCTGTTCCTTATCCAGTAAGTAAAAATACACCTGTATGGAATCAATATGAAAGCGATGCAATTAACGAAATATTCTCTCTAGAGAGACCTGCAAAAGATTCGTTAAAAGATTTAGCTGATAATATGAACTCTGCATTGTCTGAAGAATAGTTCACAATAATTTGAGGTGGGTTATGAAAAACAAGAAAACTAACAAGAAAAGGTATAACTCACAGGCGGTAAAGTGGGGGTATTTAATGATACTCCCCGTTTTACTAGGTCTAACTGTGTTTTACATAATACCATTTTTCCAAAATATATTTTATTCATTTACTGATTTAAATTCATTTGGAGCATGGAAACCAATCGGACTAGATAATTATAGAGAATTATTAGCTGATGATAATTTCTATATGGCACTTAAAAACACCTTTACTTATACAATATTTACTGTCCCTTTATCAATAATAATATCGATGACTATAGCGAATTTATTGAATAAAAATATTAAAGGTATAGGAGTTTATAGAACTTTATACTTTTTACCTGCTGTAACGATGCCTGCTGCAGTAGCCATGATTTGGAAATGGATTTATAATGGTCAATATGGCCTATTAAATCAGTTGATTATGAAGTTCGGGGGTCAACCTAAAGCTTGGCTTGCTGATAGCAACACGGCCTTGGGATCAATAATTATTGTAGGAATCTGGATGAGTTTGGGTATGAATATCATATTTTTCTTAGCAGGTATGCAATCAATACCTAAACAATATTATGAAGCTGCTAAACTCGATGGAGCTAGTGGATTTAAACAATTCTTCACTATTACATTTCCTTTGTTATCGCCAACACTCTTGTTTGTAGTAACAAAAGACTTGATAGGAAGTTTTCAAGTTTTTGATATTATATTCATGATGATTAACAAGACCAGTCCTGCTCTAAGGAGCACGCAGTCTATAGTATATTTATTCTATCAATCAGCGATTGATTTTGGTAGGAAAGGATATGGAGCAGCTGTTGCGACCGTACTTTTTATAATTATAATTGTCATAACATTCATACAAATGACAATACAAAAAAGGTGGATAAATAATGTTAAAAACTAGTAAATTTAAAAAGATTTTAATACATTTAGTTTTGATTATTGGAGTTATATTTACGGTTTTTCCATTTTTATGGATGGTTTTGACATCCTTAAAAACTTTGAGTGAATCTATGGCGATACCTCCAGTAATATTCCCAAGTAGTTTACAGTGGTCTAATTTTAGCGAAGCCTTAAACAAGATAGACTTTATTTTACTATATAAAAATACAGCTCTATATGCGATTTTCACAACTATAGGACAAGTCGTTATGTGTACTATGGCTGGATATGCTTTTGCTAGGTTAGATTTTCCATTTAAAAACTTTATTTTTGTGCTGATTATGTCCGTTTTAATGGTTCCAAGCCAAATATTTTTAGTGCCTCAATTCCAAATAATGAATAAATTGAGATTACTTAATACTATAACAGCTTTAGTACTACCTAGTATGTTCTCTG
>NZ_JALEIL010000153.1 GCF_022770135.1 Anaerococcus sp.
AGGTTATTATGAAGAAAAAATTTATCAATGCAAAGATTTATGGATTGGAAGATGCGAGAGAAATTCTCGTAGAAGATGGAAAATTTAAGGAATTTGGAAAAAATCTAGAAGCTTGTGATGAAGTAATCGACCTAGATGGAAGGCTAGTGATACCACCTTATGTTGATAGTCACCTTCATCTTGATTATTACATGATTGGCAAGACCGATGAGGTAAAGAATGAATCGGGTACTCTTTTTGAGGCGATTGACCTATGGAATGACTTCAAGAAGGGTACGAGTAAGGAAGAAATGAAGGAGAGAATCTATGGGGCTGTCGAAGAATGCTTATCCCACGGAACTCAATACATCAGAGCCCAAACCGATTGTACAGATCCAAATCTTACAGGCATTAGGGCAGCTCTTGAGGTTCGTGATGAATTAAAGGATAAGGTCACAATCCAAGTCGTAGCCTTCCCACAAAACGGTATGTATTCATACGAGGAGGAAGGAAAAACAGGTAGGGACCTAGTAGAAGAAGCCCTTAAGCTTGGTTGTGAAGTAGTCGGAGGTATCCCTCACAACGAATGGTCTAGGGAACTTGGAGAAAAATCCATCAAAGAGATCGTAAATCTTGCCGTAAAATACGATAAGTTAATAGATGTTCACTGCGATGAGACAGACGATGTGATGGCAAGATTTGTCGAAGTCCTCAATGCAGAAGCCATGATTAATGGCATAGGAGAAAAGACTACAGCAAGCCACACTTGCTCTTTTGGATCTGTGGATGATTCCTATGTCTTTAGGATGATGGGCTTATTTAGAAAATCTAAGCTTAACTTCATAGCCCTTCCTACAGAAAACGTATTTCTTCAAGGAAGACAAGACTCTTATCCAAAACGTAGGGGACTTACCAGAGTTTTGGAATTTGTAGATAATGGAATCAATGTTTGTTTTGCCCAAGACTCCATAGTAGACTTATGGTATCCAGCTGGAAACGGTAATCTTATGAATATCCTAGATAATGGAATTCACCTAAGCCAACTTATGAGAGAAAAGGACTTCGAGAAAGACTTTGATCTTGTTACTTACAATGGCGCAAAGACCATGCATATAGAAGATGAGTACGGCTTTGATCCAGGAAAGCCTGCAAACTTTATAGTTCTGGATGCAGAAAATGAATTTGAAGCTATAAGAAATAGGGCCGAGTGTTTGGCATCAGTTCGTGATGGAAAATTCCTATTCAAAAAGGCCAAAAGAGAATATGATGTTAAATTAAATATAAGATAAATTGATTAGGGGCATGACTTAGAAATGCCTCTTTTTTTAATATTTTCTAGCTGGAATTTATAATTATAGGAAAAAATCACTTAAAAATTTATAATTCAATGGTATATTCATGGTGGAAGCTGATTCTAATTTTAAGTATATGCGAGTACGAAAGGAAGTAATGATGAAGACTGATATTGAGATAGCGAAGGAAACGGAATTAGTGGATATCGACGAAATCTGTAAGGATTTAGGAATCGATGATTATGAGAAATACGGAAACTACAAGGCTAAATTGCCTCTATCTTATGCAGGCAATATGAAAAAAGACTCTAAGCTAATCCTTGTAACAGCGACAAATCCAACCCCAAGTGGAGAGGGAAAGACTACCCTAAACATAGGCCTATCTATGGCCTTAAATAGAATTGGCAAGAAGGCAGTATCTGTCTTAAGAGAGCCATCTATGGGACCTTCCTTCGGAAGAAAGGGCGGAGCCGCCGGTGGGGGTTATAGTCAAGTCCTCCCAATGGATGAGATAAACCTACATTTTACAGGAGACTTCCACGCCATAACCAGTGCGGTAAATCTCGTGGCTGCTATTTTGGATAATCATATCTACCAAGGAAACGAGAAAAGAATCGATCCAAAAAGAATAGTCTGGAGAAGATGTGTCGACCTAAACGACAGGGCCCTAAGAAATATTGTAATAGGACTTGGAAACAGGACAGATGGGGTTAGTCGTGAGGATAAGTTTGATATAACTGTTGCTACAGAAATGATGGCAGTCTTGTGTCTTGCTACAAGCATAGAAGACTTTAGAGAAAAAGTAAGCAAGATGATAGTAGCCTACGACTATGACAATAATCCTGTAACAGTCGATGATATCAAGGCAACAGGCTCTGTCGCTGTAGTTATGAAAGAAGCTCTTAAGCCAAATCTAGTCCAAACTATAGAACATACTCCTGCAATAATTCACGGAGGACCTTTCGCAAATATAGCCCATGGCTGTAATTCACTACTTGCGACAAAGACTGGCCTTGGCATAGCTGATTATGTAGTAACTGAAGCTGGTTTCGGGGCAGATCTTGGAGCTGAGAAGTTTAATGATATCAAATGTAGGCTAGGTGGACTAACTCCTTCTGCAAGTGTAATAGTGACATCAATAAGAAGTTTAAAATATCACGCAGGAGTGGATTTTGAGAATTTGAAAGAAGAAAATCTAGAAAAGCTTGAAATAGGTTTTAAGAATCTCAAAATCCATATAGAAAATATGAGAAAATTTGGTCAAAATATAATTGTCGCTATCAACAAATTCGATACCGATACCGACAGAGAAATAGAACTTGTAAAGAAGATGACAGAAGAGCTTAAAGTTAAGGCAGTCGAGACAAGTGTCTTTACCGATGGGGGAGCTGGCGGTGAAGAGCTTGCTAGAGACCTAGTTGAGCTTTGTGAAAATGACAATGACTTTAACTACTTATACGACCTAGATCAAGGTGTAAAGGAAAAAATAGAGACTATAGCCAAGGAAATCTATAGGGCTAAGGGAGTAGTTTATAGCAAAAAGTGCGAGAAGGACATCAAAAAAATTGAAGACCTAGGATATCAAAACTTACCAATTTGTATAGCCAAAACACCTTATTCGTTATCCGATGATGGAAATATCAATATCACAGAAGACGACTATGATATAACAATTAGAGAAATTAGGATCAATGCAGGAGCAGGATTTTTGGTTGCCTATACAGGAAATATTTTGACCATGCCAGGACTTCCAAAGGCTGCTAATGCTTATAAAATTGATTTAGATGAAAATAATGAGATAGTTGGATTATTCTAATTGTTTACCTTTTCATGAGAATAAAGGCTAGAAATTTCAGAAAAAAATACTTAAAAAAACTTGCAAAATTTGTTAAATTATTTATAATAGAGATATACAAAAATTTAGGGAAGATGGAGGGTGCTATGAAAAACAAATGTCTAACAAACAAACCATTTACTATAAAATTCATTTCTATTAGCGTGATTAACTCTATCTTTGCCTATATCAAGAAGTTGAGATTTACAATTGAATTTCTTTGCCCTGCACTAAGAGGACCCTGTTTAGGGTTCTCTTTTTATGTGTGTAGATAAGTGATATAGGAGAAGATAGACCAATGAGCGGTGTAGTAGGAATAAAAACTAAAACAGGAAAAACGCAGAAATTATTTTATTCACTAAGTTCAATCCAACATAGGGGTCAGGATGCATCTGGAATCATCCTTTCAACTGGAAAAAACTTAAGAAGAATAAGGGGACTAGGGCTTGTCAATGAAATTTTCGCTGATGACAATCTAGAAGAAAGCGAAGGAGAATACGGCCTAGGTCATGTTAGGAGTGCACCAGAAGGCTGTAACCAAGACTATAATGTCGAGCCTCTGGTAAGTTTTGCCAAGGGAAATGAATTTTCCCTAGCCCATGATGGGAATCTGGTAAATTATAAAACATTAAAGAAAAAAGAAGAA
>NZ_JALEIL010000004.1 GCF_022770135.1 Anaerococcus sp.
GTTCTAATACTTTCGTCGTTTACTTGCAGAATTTACGCTTTGGGTTTACGGTTGTCTTTGGGGTCTTTACTACCTTAGGCTAGCTTGCCCACCTGTTACGCCTTATATTCTGTTCCTGTTCGTCAAGCCACGATTTCGCTACCCGTTCTTCTCCCCTAGATGTCGCCACCTAAAACTTCGGGGTCACTATTAGATTCGTTGGTAACTACGCTCTGTAGGGAATTTCACCCCAGCGTTAGGACATGCCCGTCATACAGGAAAAAGCCCTCAATCCGAGGGCTTCATTTATTTTAGTTAATTCTTTCTGTTGTCTCGCCATCAAAGAAGTGTAAGGCTTCTGGGTCTAGGGTGAAGTTGTGGTCTTCTCCTATAGCATAGTCAAAGTATCCTGGTTGACTTATAGTTAGACCAGTACCATCCTTAAGTTTTGTATAAAGGAGTTGCTCCTTACCTAAGGACTCTATTACTTCAATGTTAGCATTTACAGAGTTGTAGTCTCTTTTTTCTGCTATAAATCTTTCAGATCTTATTCCAAGATGAACTACTTTTCCTTCGTAGGCCTTAATCTTTTCAAGGTCCTTATCACTTGGTCTTACCTTGATTTCTCCTGAATCATTTACGAAAAGACCATCCTTGATTTTTCCCTTGATGATATTCATGGTAGGGGAACCTATAAAGCCTGCTACGAAGAGGTTGTTTGGTTTTTGATAGAACTCATTTGGAGCTCCTACTTGTTGGATAACTCCCTTATCTAGGAGAACTATCTTTGTAGCCATGGTCATAGCCTCAGTTTGATCGTGAGTTACGTAGATACTTGTAGTATCTAGCTGATTGTGGATTCTTACGATCTCTACTCTCATGTGCTCACGTAGCTTAGCATCGAGGTTACTTAAAGGCTCATCCATGAGGAATACTTCTGGGTTTCTTGCAATCGCTCTTCCTAAAGCTACCCTTTGTCTTTGTCCACCGGATATGTCAGATGGCCTTGAGTAAAGATAATCTTCTAGTTGGAGAATCTTTGCTACGTCTTGTATTCTTTGATCGATTACTTCTTTTCTTTCCTTTTTCATGTTTAATGAAAAGGCCATATTATCATAAACTGTCATGTGTGGATAGAGGGCGTATGATTGGAAAACCATAGCTATGTCCCTATCTTTTGGCTCAACTGTATTCATGATCTTGTCGTTAAAACGTAGGGTTCCTTCTGTAATTGAGTTAAGTCCTGCAATCATCCTAAGAAGGGTTGACTTACCGCAACCAGATGGTCCTAGTATTACACAAAAATCATTGTCATCTATTTCTAGATTTATATTTCTAATCGTGAAGTTCTCACGACCTTCGTATTTCTTTCCTATATTATCTAAAATTACTTTCATTTTTAACTCCTATCCCTTAACTGCACCTGATGAAAGTCCGCTTACTAATTCATCTTGTAATACTAAGAACAATAGCATTACAGGAACAGCTGACAAGAATCCTCCCGCAGCAAAGGCTGGCTGATTCATATTTCTAACATCTGATATTAGTGTAAACAGTCCTGTCGCAAGTGTGTAGTCTCCTGGATTTGTCAGTAAGATTTTTGGCATCATATAATCTAAGAATGGTCCAATAAAACATTGGAGAGCAATTATTGCAAGCATCGGACGGGCAAGAGGCATAATTATAAGCCTATAAACTTGCATGTTTGAACATCCGTCAATCTTTGCAGCCTCGTCAAGCTCTGGAGAGATTGTATCAAGATACCCCTTTAGGATAAAGGTATTTGATGCGATTGCTCCACCTGAATATATGAGTATTAACATAGCCGGTCTTGAAAATACTGGAATAATTCCACTTACTATGGAGTGGATTGCATAGTAGGCAGTAATACCTGCGAAGGCCGGGATTATTTGAACTAACATTATCGTTATAAGACTTGCTTTTTTCCCCTTAAATCTAAATCTTGAGTAGGCATAACCTGTAAAAGATACGAAGATTAGGGTAAGCAAGGTTGTCGCAACTGCTATCTTTAGGGTGTTTAGTACCCATTTTAAAAACTGGGTTTCCTTAAACAAATATCTGAAGTTATCAAGTGAGAAGACAAAGTCTCCTGACATTGATATATATTGACCTTGGTTTCCATTAAAGGATGATATAACCATTATTGCCAATGGAACTAAGATGAAAGCTGCCCAGATTAACAAAATAATATAGGTAATTGTTAGTAGGGTCTTTCCGCCAGCAGATAAGGGTTGAAGATCTGATAGATATAAATCACTATTTTTCTTTTTCTTAAACATATTAATACTCCTTAAAAGCTGAAGAGTTCTTATATCCAAAGTATGAAATAACTATTAGGATTATGGATATAAATACTGTTATCGCAGCACCTATAGCTTGGTATTGACTCTCCATCGTTAACTTGTAGATGTAGGAGATCAAAATATCTGAGCTTCCCGCAAGGTTACCATAAACTTCTGGGTTAAATGGGCCACCTTGGTTATACAAGTAGATGATTGAGAAGTTGTTAAAGTTAAAGGTGTATTGGTTAATAAGCATTGGAGCTATTTGGAAAAGAACTAAAGGAATTGTAATCTTAAAGGTTCTTTGGATTCCTGTCGCTCCGTCAATACTTGCCGCTTCGTATAAATCTTTTGGTATAGCTTGGAGCACTCCTGTTGTTAGTAAGAAGATATAAGAATGTCCTAGCCAGCCTTGGAGCAAGATTAGGGTAGCCCTAGTCTGGAAGGTGTTGTTTTTGATATCCAAACTTATATTGAACAAGCTATTTAAAGCATTTGCGATTACCCCACCACGACTTGTCATTATTGAAAAGAACATGATTGTGATAAAGGCAGGTATAGCCCAAGGTAAGAGATAAACTGTTCTAAAGAACTTCTTTCCCCTAACTCTCTCATTGTTTACTAGAAGAGCAAAGATAAAACCTAGGACTATTGCAAGTGTTGATGCAAGCAAGGTCCAAACAACAGTCCATCCGAAGATGTGCCAGAAGGCTTGTCCTGCTATCCCTTGGCCCTTGGCTATGGTCAAGTAGTTGTTTAGTCCAACCCATGTGAACTTGTTTTGATTTTGTGGGTCCATGTTAGTAAAGGAAATCATTATAGCTGTAAGTATTGGAACTATAACTATAAACACAATTACTATTAGGGCTGGTGCTGTAATTAAGAATGGGAAGCCGTCAGTCCTTAACATCTTTTTGGTCTCAAAGAAGTTATTGGGTCTGATACCCTTCATTTCATTTTTCTCAGTTGTCCTAACATCCTTAAAAGATAGGATATAGATTAAGGCAGCAATTGCTACAAAAACTATAGATAAGATACCTTCGATCATAAAGAGTATTGATCTATCAAGTCTTTTTCCGCCTTGGGCAAGAGAGATAAGCCCCGCTATACCCTCACCTTGGTAGTTACCAAAACCTAGAGCGTAAGGGATTGCTATTAGGTAGATGAATAAAGTACCTAGTAAAAATAATAAGCCCTTTTGCCATTGGCCATTTAGGATTTGACCAAGACCTGGAATTGGGAAGGTAAGAATTGACCTATAGGCAGAAGTCTTCTCCACTTCTACTGGAGTTCTCCTCCTAGCTTCAGCCTCATCTGCCTCGAGGATTTTCATCTCCTTCTTGTAGTCTTTGTCTATCTTGTATTTGATTGATTCAATTTCTTCTTTAAGTGAAACTTCTGGATTTCTATAATCAAGTCTCTTGTTTTGGTCTTTGAACTTTTGTTTGAGCTGCTCTTTCTCACTCTTGAAGGCCTTCTTAGAAATCCTTCCCTTGTTGAAAGATTCTTCTATGCTCTTGTTATCTGATTCGAATTTTTCCTTAAGAACAAGTCTATCTTCTTCGATCAGCTTTTTAGCACTTTCTACTTCTTCGCTAGTTAATTTCTCTAGCCTCTTGCTAGCTCTTTCTAGCTGACTTTTTAGGAGCAAATCGTGTTCGATAATCTTTGGTATTTGCTCATATTCTAACTTACATAACTTATAATCAAGCTCGCTATCATAGGATAGGTCCTTGTTTTTTTCATAAAAGTCCAGGCAGTAATTTGCCATAAATTTTCTGTAATACAAGTCCCTCAAGTATTTCTGGTCGAGTTTGTAATTTGGATCTTTCTTGGCGGCTTCATCAGCCTTAGCCAAAAGTTCTTTCTTTTCTTCTTCGTATTTTTTTAGCTTTTGATTATAAGGATGGTTTTTGGCATCTACTTTATTTCCGCCATTCTCTTCTGCCTTAATAGAGTCTATTATATACTCGTTCCTTCTAGGACGAATCTCACCAATATCATCTATAAGGTTTTTTTCGTATGTCATCGCCTACACCCTTTCTTCCCTTCCTATAATAAATAATAAAATAAAATTTAAAATAATGACTATATAATAAAATATAGATCCGATTCTAAATTGCAAAATCAACTGAAAGATTTCTATTAGGGTCATCCCTCCAAAAAATAATTTGTAGGAGAAATTGACTCCGTATTTTTTTACTGTAAAAAATGTATAAAGGGAAATTACTACAGGACTTAGGACTCTGATAAATAAATTAAAAACAACGGAATTAATATATTCATCAAAACTAAGACCTGGATTGTTTTTGAGAATTTCTCTATAAACTTCGACATCCTTAGCCATCATTAGGGCTTCTATGGAAGAAGCTAGGATAATAAGGGCTGATACTATCAAAATTTTTAAGATAAATCTTTCTCTTTTTTTCTCTAATTTTATTCTTTCCATAATAGTGAAAGAAAGGCCTAGGCCAGAGAAACTAGATATTTATATATATCATCTAGTTTCTTTAGCTATTTTGGCCTTTCCCTTATCCTATTAATTATTTGCTAAAGTTTGCCATCATTGAGTCGAATGAAGCCTTTAATTGGTTGTAAGCTTCTTCTTCGTTAGCTGGTTTAACTGAGTTCCAAGAAAGAATTGCATTCTTGTAAGTATCCCAAACGTCTCCCCATTCCTTAAATAATGGTCTTGCTGGAGCAGTTTCGTAAGATTTGATTGTAGCTTCGATGATTGCCTTATCAGAATCTGGCAAGTCTGATGCTTGGTAATCTTCGTTCTTTACATTTTCAAGAATCTTTCCTGTAGATTTGTATAGGTCTATTGCAAATTCAGGATTTACAATTTGTTTAATCATTTCGTTAGCTATTGCTTTCTTGTTAGCGTCTTCTTCAATTCTAGCATTGATTGCAAGTCCCCAACCACCTTGCCAGTGATTTAGAGGCTTTCCAGCTATAGTAATGTTGTCAATTGGATAAACTTCAAGGTTTCCTTCACCTGCTTGTTCAGAAATTGGAGCAGCATCCCATGCACCACCAATTCTAGCAACTCCGCCTTTGCCTTCTTTGAAGGTGTCGTCTATATATCCCCAACCTGCATCTGGGTCAAATAATTGTGTGCCTGCGTCGTTGTGTTTTTTCCAGTATTCATATAAAGCTTTGATTGTAGCTTGTTTTTCTGGATCAAGGTCTTTCCAGTCTTTTGTTAAGTCTGAGTATAAGTTTCCTTCCTCATCTTTACCTAGAAGCTCGATATTTGATGAGTTTGTTGCAGCAACTCCGTACCAAGCATCGAAGATTGGAAGAAGAACTGTTGACTCATCAGCTACGTCATTAAGCTCGATTGGTTTAGATAGGTCAACTCCCTTTTCTTCAGCATTTTTCTTGTTTACGTAAGTAATAAGAGTTTCGATGTTGTATGGGAAAGCAAAGTATTCACCATCTATATTGAAGTTTCCACCGATTCCCTTATCGAAGTCATCCCAACCACCGATTTCATCAGCAAGAGCCTTAGAGTCGATTGCACCAAGGATGTCGTTATTAACAAGTCCAACAAGTCTATCTGCTGGTATTGCAAAAAGGTCAGCGACATCTTCGTTGTTGGCATCTGTTTGATCGAGGATATCCAAATGGTCGAAAGCTCCTACTTCTTTAAGTTCGATTTCTGCATTAGGATATTTTTCCTTAACTCTCTCGGCAGCTTTCTCATAATGATCCATCCATTCTTTTTCAACTTGAACGGAAATCTTTCCTGAAACATCTCCTGGATCAGCGGCAGCTTCTTCACCCTTGTCCGCTCCCTTACCGCCACATGCAGCAAGTACTACTGATAGCGATAAAGCCATCAACATCTTTAATTTATTTTTCATAAAATCCTCCCTTGTTTTCACCTTTAGTGAAAACGTTATTTGATTCTGTATATATATTATACATTACTTTGAAAATAAATGGAAGTGATCAGATATTTTCTTTCTAAGTTATTGTTAATTTTTATACAGTTTTTGAGTATTGAATTTCTAGCTTTTAATAGAAATAATTTAGCTCTTATTAGTAAATTCAGATACAGATTTATAAACTTATCAAGTATAAATATAGAAATATTGAGTATAAAGCTTGATTTTATCTCATTATTTAGGAGAAAATATATAAGAAACAAATTTCCAATATTGAAATAAAGAATGCTATAAATAGACTTTACAAGATAAAGACCCTCTAAAAATAATACAAATATGCAAATTCTATAAATTATTAAATTCAAAAAAGGAAAAAGAATTCCAAGAGAAATTCATATTGTTTTTTGTGTGAAATTTCACACAGAATCTGTTTATGTATCTAGTGTAAAAAACTCCCAAGGCCATAGTGAAATAGACCTTGAGAGTATTATTACAAGCCTTACTTTTAAGATTTAACTATTAGTTAAAATTTGCCATCATAGATTCAAATGAAGCTTTGAGTGCCTTATAAGCCTCTTCCTCATTTTGAGGATTTACAGAGTTCCATGAGAGAACTGCATTTGAGTAGGTATCCCACACATCTCCCCATTCCTTAAACAATGGTCTTGCTGGAGCCTTCTTATATGAAGAAATAGTAGCTTCAATTATATCCTTATCGATTTGATCAAGATTTGAATTTTGATATTCTTCTGCTGATACATTTTCAAGAATTTTTCCTGAATACTTGTATAAGTCTTCGGCGTATTCTGGATTAACTAGCTCCTTAATCATAGCTTCTGCTAGGGCTTTCTTCTCATCATCTTCTTCTAGTCTCGCATTTATTGCAAGTCCCCAACCACTTTGCCAGTGAGTTAAAGCTTTTCCAGATAAAGTGAGTTTTTCCATAGGATAAATCGCAAGATTTCCTTCGCCTGCTTGTTTTGATATGGCTTGTGCATCCCAAGCTCCACCAAGTCTTGCGACTCCGCCATTTCCTGGCTTGAATGTTTCATCTACATAGCCCCAACCTGCATCTGGGTCGAAGAGTTGAGTTCCGGCTTCATTGTGTTTTTTCCAATATTCATAAAGGCCCTTGATAGTTGCTTGTTGGGACTCATCGAGCTCATCCCATTCTTTAGTCATATCAGAAAAGAATGTTCCATCCTCGTTTTTTCCTAAAAGCTCGATATTTGATGAGTTTGTCGCAGCTACCCCAGACCAGGCATCAAAGGCAGGAAATAGGACTGTTGATTCATCCTTCACATCATTAATTTCTATATCCTTATCTAAATCAATTCCTTTCTCCTTTGCATTTGCAGTATTTACATAGGTGATTAGGGTTTCGATATTGTAAGGAA
>NZ_JALEIL010000014.1 GCF_022770135.1 Anaerococcus sp.
TCATCCCAAACTCCCATATTCTTAAGGAGGGATTCAGAATATTGGCCAACTGGAACATCAGCATTGCCGAGGGCAATTGTCTCGACCTTGTCTGTTTTAATATCATCAAAAGACCTAATATCCTTGCGAGAATCTTCTTTCACTGCTAGAGTCACTTCATTTTCTAGAAGGTCAAATCTTGTATCTGGGTCGATTGTAATATCGCTGTCCTTAGTGTCGCTATTTGGATCAAGCTCATCCATTTGCTTTTTAGCAGCAGAGATAAACACATCACAATCAGCTCCCTCAGCAATTTGTGTCTTAAGGGTACCTGATGAGTCGAAGTTAAACACAAGATTAAGGTCTGGATTTTCCTCTTCAAAAACTGCCTTTAATTCTTCTAGGGACTCGGTCATCGAAGCTGCCGCAAAGACATTGAGGTCAGTCTTGGCACTTGTTTTATCATCCTTCTTCTCTTCTGTCATCTTTTCATCATTCACATCTTCTGTCTTTGTTTCTTCCTTTACATCTTCTCCTGCAGGTGCCTTGGCTCCACAAGCTGCAAGCGTTACCGCAAAGAGCATAGATAGAAAGATTCCTGTAATTTTTTTCATAATTTTCTCCTGTTTTAATATCGAATAGTTCACGCTAACTATTCGCTTATATTATATCATATTTATAAGCAAATAGGAACTCTTCTATTTATTTTTGGGCCAAAGTCGAGTATACTATTATTTATTGAAAAGGAGTTAATATGAGTAAGTTAGTTATACCAGAAAATTATAAAAGCAATGAAGATTTATATAGAACCCAACTGTTGATCAAGGAAATCAAAGACTATTTCCAAATCAACCTAGCCAACAACCTAAACCTAAAGCGTGTATCTGCTCCTCTATTCGTTTCTGAAACATCAGGGCTAAACGATAACCTAAATGGAGTAGAAAAACCAGTAACCTTCGACCTTCCAGAAGCCAACAACGCAGAGATGGAAATCGTCCACTCTCTAGCCAAATGGAAAAGATACGCCCTAGAAGAATACAACTTCAAAACCCACGAGGGCCTTTACACAGACATGAACGCCATAAGACGCTGCGAAGAACCAGACAACACCCACTCCTTCTACGTCGACCAATGGGACTGGGAGCTAATCATGGATGAAGAAGACAGAAACGTGGACTATCTCAAACAAATCGTAGAGACAATCTACAGGACCATGAAGTCCCTAGACGAATACCTTTGTACTCTAATTCCTACTAGACAAAAGCTCCTCAAGGATCAAATTAGATTTATGACCAGCGAAGAGCTCCTCCAAAAATACCCAGGTAAAAACGACAAGGAGAGAGAAAGACTAGCAGTCAAAGAATACGGATCAGTTTTCCTAATGCAAATCGGAAAAGTCCTCTCAAACGGCGAAAAACACGACCTCCGTGCCCCAGACTACGATGATTGGGAACTAAACGGTGACATCCTAGTGTATAACCCAGTCCTAGACGACGTCCTAGAACTCTCATCCATGGGCATCAGGGTCAACCCAGAAAGACTAAACGAACAACTAAAACAAACCGACAACCTAGACAGACTCAAATTCGACTACCACAGATTGCTTTTAGACGGCAAACTCCCACAAACCATAGGAGGCGGAATCGGCCAATCAAGACTATGTATGTTCTTCCTCCAAAAAGCCCACATAGGAGAAGTCCAAGTATCCTACTGGCCAGACGAACAAAGAAAAGCCCTAGCCAACAAGGGAATCAAACTATTGTAGGAGAAAAAATTAGATTTTAGAATCTAATATATGATATAATTATTATAACATAGTATTGATACACAATGAGCTCTTAAGAGCACTGAGCGATGGAGGCATTGCTTTCGATAAAAACCCTAGCTTTAATGCTAGGGTTTTTTGGTTATAATTATGCTTTAATCATCTAGTTACTAACAAATCTAATGGTTCTGGCCACAATTACCGAACATCTACCCCCATTATCTCAAGCGGAGTCAAGATATCTCAAAAACATTTCCATCCTTAATAAATATTACTGATTACATATCCACCTCGACAGAGCTTCCACGGGGAAGCGACGAAAGGTCTACAGTCTATGATGACATGTATATAACAAAGAAAAACTTATCTAAGCATCCAACTTAAACCTAAGAGACTTCTCCGCAAGGTCGAAGTAAGGGAAATATATCGCTTCACAAAACAGTAAGCAACCCCCCCTTATCCCGACCGAAGTGGAGGGATCTCGCCGAAAGGCGCCACCTCTAATGAAATTGTCACAATAAATAATTTCGAACCCACAAACCACATCTAATGGAATTGTCACAGTGAGCAAATCGAACTGATGAAATTCCTTAATCGAGGCTTTGCGAGTATGAGACGAAGTCGAATCCGCAAACTACCATCGAACGAACGTGAGAGGTCTACAGTATATGATGACATTTAAATAATAAAGATAAACTTATCTAAGCATCCAACTTAAACCTAAGAGACTTCTCCGCAAGGTCGAAGTAAGGGAAATATATCGCTTCACAAAACAGTAAGCAACCCCCCTTATCCCGACCGAAGTGGAGGGATCTCGCCGAAAGGCGCCACCTCTAATGAAATTGTCACAATAAAGA
>NZ_JALEIL010000036.1 GCF_022770135.1 Anaerococcus sp.
TAACTTTTTATTTGATGAATAATTATTTGATAATGGAAAATATCATTATCGGGTATAATACACATAGAAAGACAGGAGGAGAATATGAAATTAGATTTTAATAATGTAAACTTAGAAAAGATTAATAGCTATGAAGAAAAATCCATGACTGCCTTCGATACCCTTATGAGAAAAACTGGCGAAGGTAATGACTTCTTGGGCTGGATTGACAGACCAGTTGATTATGACAAGGAAGAGTTCGAGAGAATCAAGAAGGCTGCTGAAAGAATAAGAAAAAACTCTGATATCTTGGTATCAATAGGTATCGGAGGGTCTTATCTTGGAATCAAGGCAGTAGATGTGGCTTGTGATTCTTATTTCGGATCTGATAGAAAAGTTAAGCTAATCTATGCTGGAAATCAAATCTCAGGCCAATACTTAAACGAACTTCTAGACTACCTAAAGGATAAGGATTACTCCCTAAACGTAATCTCAAAATCAGGTACGACAACAGAGCCTGCCATAGCCTTTAGATTCTTAAGAGAAGCAATCGAAGAAAAATACGGCAAGGAAGAGGCGAGAAAGAGAATTTTTGCAACAACTGATAGCAAAAAAGGAGCCCTAAAAGAGCTTGCTGATGCAGAAGGCTATGAGACATTTGTAGTTCCTGATGATATAGGTGGAAGATTTTCTGTAATATCTGCTGTGGGTCTCCTACCACTTGCTGCATGCGGGATTGATATAGATAAATTTATGGAAGGTTTCGCTGAAGGAAGAGACCTCTACACTGAAAAATCCTTTGACAATCCTGCCATAAAATACGCAGCTATTAGAAATATGCTCCACGAAGATGGCAAGGACCTTGAAGTTCTTGTAAACTACGAGGCAAAACTTAAATATATAGCTGAATGGTGGAAGCAACTTTTCGCAGAAAGCGAAGGAAAAGATGGTAAGGGAATCTTCCCAGTATCTGTTAACAACACAACAGACCTCCACTCAGTTGGACAAATGATCCAAGATGGTAAAAGAAACTTATTTGAAACCGTAATAGAAGTTAAAAATCCTGTAAGCGACCTTATAATCAAGGAAGATGAGGACAATCTAGACGGCCTAAACTATCTCGCTGGTAAGACAATGAGCTTTGTAAACAAACAAGCCATGGAAGGAACAACAATCGCCCACGTTAAGGGAGATGTTCCAAATATCAGAATTGAAATGGATGAAGTTAATGAAAAAGAAATCGCAAAACTCTTCTACTTCTTCGAAATAGCTGTAGGAGTTTCAGGCTACATGCTAGGAGTAAATCCATTCAACCAACCAGGAGTTGAAGAATACAAGGCACAAATGTTCAAACTTCTTGGAAAACCAGGATACGAAAATAAATAGTGAACTTAAAAAGCCAGGGCTTAAAACCCTGGTTTTTCTATCTTATCAAATCAATTTTTCTCGCCTTCTTATATAGTAAATACAAGGCAAGTATCTCAACTATTGTAACTACAAGGCTTGCTTCTATGCCAAAGCCTCCTCCGCTTATCCATTTATTGCCTACAGATTCGCTTAGGAAAATCGTGTTCTTACTTGTAATTATCCCACTTACATTGATTCCAAAAAAGTTTCCTTGAAGGAAATTCCACACGCTGTGGGCTGCGGCTGAAATATAGATACTATCTCTTATATAAAAAAGCATAGAAAATACTAGGCCCATCAAAAATATATTGAAAAAGGCTATGAGATTAAAGTAAGAGTTACCCAAATGGAGGATCGCAAAGATCAAACTATTGGCGACAATACCAGTTCTAGGATTTTTAAGTGCTCCTAGATAATTCATTAGTACAGACCTTGTGATAAATTCTTCTTCGAAACCTTGGAAGATCCAGCCCATTACAAAGAAAATAAAAATTCTAAAGTCTACATTTTTTATATTTAGACGAATTTTAAATCCAGATAATAGATAGGAAAGAAGGAAAGATATCCCAAGCATGCCACTTCCTATAAGAAGGCCCTTAAGGTAAGATTTCCCTTTCCTATCATCTACAAGGCCAAGCGATCTGGGATTTCTCTTTTGGTAATATTTAACAAATATATATAAGGTAAGGCTTACCAATAAAGTAGACCAAAGATTAAAAATCATTGAATACTCAGGGTTTCTTCCTAATTTCCTTATAAGAAATTCTCCATTACCTGTAAGATTTGATCCGAATCTAATTAAGATATAAGAAAAAGACATAGCCAAACTCATTACAAAGAAGAGAATTAGGGTAAATATTAGAGGATTTCTTTCCTTCATCACCCTTTTACTTTCTTTGATGGACTCGTTTGCGTAAAACATATCTCCTCCTATTTTGCGTAGTCTAAGGCCCCTCCCAATATTGCATTTACAAAGGGTCTTGACTCATAAATCTTCTTTGAAAACATCTTATTTCTTACAAAAATACTAACTCTAGCCTTCTTTTTAGGATAATCTTTACTTGACAGAGCATTAATATAATCCTCGTGGCTTGCCCCAGCTTCCAGGCTATTGTAGACATCAATATAGTTGACATTTTCTATCTCAAGGCTTAATTCTTTCCCGCCTTCTACCTTCTTTTCTTCTATATAAGTTATGGATAAGTTCTTAAAAGCTGCTTCATAGAATTCCTTCTCTTCCTTCTCATCCTTAGAGTAGGATTTCTTTAGGGCATCCATAATTACATCCATCCTGTCCATATTTTTGTCAAAATAGGCTTCATCATAGCTTTTGATAGCGGTTTCTATGTTACTTGCTATTTTCTTATTCGAAGATGTAAGCTTTCTTACTGCAAATACTAGGGCGAGTAGAATTACAAGGATGAGTCCAATTCGGAAGATTCTTTCCTTTCTACGTTTCTTGATTCGCTTTCTTCTTCTTAATTCTTCTCTTCTTATATTTCTCGATTCTCTGCCATCCACAGATGGCCTTCTTTGTCTATTCATATCTGCTCCTATATTGAGTATTATATCATTTTATTAGTAATTTTTCTTATTTGTGATATGATTTAAGTATGAAAAAAATAAATTTAGCAAGCCTTTTGGGGCTTATCCTACTCATTATTAGTTTTTTTACCCCAATTGCAGCTTCTTCAATAAAATTAAATACAGAAATTATCTTCAGGATAGTAAATACCTATCTCATAGCCTATATCGCCTATATGATTTCCTTTATGGATACAGGAAGGGTCGGACTTTTGTTCTTGCCTTTAGTCTTTCACCTTTTGATTAATTTCTTTCTTATAAAGGGTTTTAATCTAAGTTTAAACAGAGCCATACTAGATGACTTTTATCAAATTCTAAGAAGACTCTACGACCTTATTAGCCTCGTTGGAATATTTTTCTTGGTAGAATTTATAATAAATAGGATTTTCGGCAACACTTTTACAAGTATAGTCGGTATCATTAGCTTTGCTTTATTCTATTACTATGATTATAGCAAAATTCTAATAGGCTTTCCAAATTTTAAGGACCTTTTCTTATATTTTGCTGTCTTTGTAATGGGACTCAGGATTAGAAAGGCGGATAAAATAAATCCCTTCCTCTATATCCTTGCTCTAGGGATTTTAGCTTTGGAAATCTTCCTTAGCTATAAATATAGGATAAACTACGGATATTTTTTATCTTTTGTCCTAATAATCTATCTCATGCTAAAAGGTTTTGGCGAGGCTAGTGAAGTATCCTTCGAGAAATTTATGATCTTTGTCTATATTTATATGTATCCGACGATATTTATAGGCCTAAGACTTGTTTTGGGAGAGAATATCCTAGTTACAAGTCTATTAGCTACCCTTATAAGTCTCTTTATCGGTCAGATCCTCTTTAAATTAAATATAAGACCAATAAATCTTTTATTGGTGGGCATATAAAAATCAGCCTCTCTGAGTAAGAGAAGCTGGTCTTTTTATAATACGTCTATTTTGTTTTTGATATCTCTTTTCAAAAAATATACGCACATGATTGTATTAAGCCCTTCAGATATGAGGAAGGACCACCATACTAGGTCTATATTTCCTGTTAAAGAAAATAGGTAGAAGGTTGGTAGGAGGATTAAAAATTGTCTTAGGAAGGATTGAAGGATTGCTGATTGCCAATTCCCTAAGGCTTGGAAGACTCCTACAGATATTATGGAAACTGAGGCAACTATATATGATAGGGAGACTATCCTAATCATAGGGACTCCGATTTGTCTCATAGTATCTGTCGCATTAAAGAGATCAAAGATTTGGTTTGGCAAAATCCACAAAAATACAGTAGCAATTCCTACAAGGACCATCCCTGATATGAGGGCAAGTTTGATTGACCTACGAATCCTTGCCACATGCCTTGCTCCGTAGTTAAAGGAGATGATTGAAACCATAGCATTTGATATTCCAATTATTGGAAGGAAGGCAAAGGATTGAAGCTTAAACATTACTCCGTAAGCTGCGATTGCTGATTGACCAAAACCTCTAAGCATGGCATTTAGTACAAAGATAATTACTGAAGATATAGCGCTCATTACTATTGATGGAAGACCTATCCAAAATATTTGTTTTAGTATGTCTCCGTGGAGCCTAAAGTGCTTGAAGTCTACCACTATATCTGTATTTTTTGTTTTATTTATAATAAGACCTATAATAGATCCTCCCATTTGACCTAGGACTGTGGCAAGGGCTGCTCCCTTTACTTCCATTCTTGGAAAGCCAAATAGGCCAAAGATAAAGATTGGGTCTAGGATTAGGTTGATTAGAGCTCCTGATACTTGGACAATCATTGTATAAAAGGTAAGGGATGTCGCTTGGAGGAGCTTTTCACAAAGGACTTGGAAGAATAAACCAAAACCAAATATAGTAACAATCCACAAGTAATCCCTGGTATAGGCTACAATTTCAGGAGTCGCTGCCTGTGAATTTGCAAAAAAATCAGTGAAAAATATACCGAATAAGGCAAAGGCAATAGCCCCAACAACAGATAATACAACCCCGTGCATGGCGACAGCACCTACTCTTTTCTTATCATCCATGCCCAAATACCTACTCAAAAGCGCACTTGCTCCAACGGATATTCCTATAGCAAAGGCAAGCATGATGTTTTGTACCGGGAAGGCTAGGGATACTGCCGTAAGAGCCTCTTCCGAGATTCTTGCAACAAATATCGAATCTACTACATTGTAGATTGATTGAACAAGCATAGAAATTACCATAGGTATGCTCATCTTTACAAGAAGACTTCCGACCGGCATGGTTCCCATGATATTTTCTTTCTTGCTTACAGTTTTTTCCATATAATCTCCTTTCTTATTTTCATCTAAATTTCTCGATAAAATTTTTGGCAATATAAGAGATACCGGATAAACCGATATCTTCTTAGTCAAATAATTCTTTTTCTTGTCTTTTTATAGACTCATTTACTTTTAGTTTTCTAAGCATATTATCATCATAATTGCTTATGACGTGAATTGCCGAGTTTTCTTCTCGACCTTTCCTATTAAACTCCTCTTTGAGTTCTTTTTCCACATTTTCATAGGCTTTTTTGGAAGAAATTGCCTGGAGTCTGAAAGGTTTTTGAGTTTTCTTAGCTTCTGTTTTTCCAAAAATTAAATCATTTATGGCAAGCTCTATTAGATTTACTCCAGCTAGGGTTGAATAATAGAAGGTCCTACCTTGTCTTATATTCATCTCTAGGACGAAAATCTCGCCAGTTTTTGAATCTTTCTTGAAATCTAGATTAAATAGTCCGTGATAGTCTAGAGAGGTCACGATTTTTTCTGCCAAATCATACATGATATCCTCATCATGGTCTACTTGGACCAGGTGGTTTCCTACCCACATTGGCCTTAGGTCTGATAGGAGGTTTCTAGCAAGTACAAAGGAAATCTTTCCATCACTTGCCCTGTAGCCGTTTAGGGAATACTCACTTCCCTGGCCTCCATTTATGAATTGTTGGCAGATAAAATCTCCCCTAAAGTCACTATCGTAGACTTTTCTTAAAACATCCTTGGCCTCGTCTTTACTTCTTACATGGTAGCCCTTTTGGATATTTTCGCATGATGAGTCGAGAAGAGCGTCGTAGTCGTCTGCCTTTAGGAAAATCTCCCCATCAAAATCAAGACCATCTATATTATCCTTATTGGCAATGTAGGTCTTGGGATAAGGAAGGTCGATTTTTTCTAGGTAGGAGTAAAACTCTGATTTCTTCAAGAGCTTCTCTGCCCACTCAAGGTCTGGGTAAGGAATGTGATATGAAAAGTTAAAGTTTTTCTCATTTCTTAAAAGAGTATCTATGTATCTTTCTGTCGGAGCAAAAAATACAAAGTCCTCTTCCTCTCTTTTTTCTATGACTTCATTGATGAAATTTGAAAAAAGCTCATCATCTGATGAAAACCCCTTGGTGGTGTATACATCAGCAATCTTTGATTTATAAAAAGGAACGAGGACAGCCGCCCCTATGACAATAGGCTTTTTGCCAAAGGCTTCGTAAAAGCTTCTTGCCACAGAGTAGCTGTTGTGATCTGTTCCTAAGATTATCGCATTGAAGGTCATCTTAGAATATATTTTCCATGCTTCTTGTATCTCTTTCTTCAGAGATTTTTTCTATAAATTCATCTACTGAAACATCAGCTGTTTCTTCTCCGTCTCTATTTCTTACAGTAAGTTTGCCAGAATTTTCTTCCTTTTCTCCTACTACGAGCATGTAGTTTGTTCTCATTAATTGAGCTTGACGAATCTTGTAACCTACCCCTTCACTTCTATAGTCAATATTTACTCTAAATCCTGCTTCTTTGATTTTTTCTTTTAGGTCTTCACAGTAATCGATAAACTTATCAGAAACTGGGATGATTTCAACTTGTTGTGGATTGAGCCATAGTGGGAATCTTCCTGCAAAGTGCTCTGTTAGAACTCCGATAAATCTCTCGATTGATCCAAGTAGGGCACGGTGGAGCATAACTGGCCTTTGTTTTTCTCCGTTTTCATCTATATAAGTTAGGTCAAAGTTTTGTGGTAGTTGGAAGTCAAGTTGGATAGTACCACATTGCCATTCTCTCTTAGCAGCATCTAGGAGGTGGAAGTCAATCTTTGGACCGTAGAAAGCACCGTCTCCTGGGTTGATTTCATAGTCGATTCCACGTTCTTCTAGGGCTTTCTTAAGTTGTTCTTCAGCAAAGTCCCAATCCTTGATATCTCCCATAAAGTCATCTGGTCTTGTTGATAGCTCGATTGTGTATTTGAAACCGAATGTTGAATATAGGAGGTCTGCTAGGTCGATCATCCTATAAACTTCTTCCTTGATTTGGCTTGGAAGACAATAAACGTGAGCATCGTCTTGGGTAAATGTTCTTACTCTGAAAAGTCCGTGTAAGGTTCCTGAAAGCTCGTGTCTGTGAACTTGACCATACTCAGCAAGTCTTATAGGAAGGTCCCTATATGAGTGTTGGTTAGAAGCGTATGTTAAAACAGAACCTGGGCAGTTCATTGGCTTAATAGCGTAAGCTTCGCCATCGATTTTTGTAAAGTACATGTTTTCCTTGTAGTGGTCCCAGTGGCCTGATCTGTGCCATAGGTCTTCATTTAGGATAAGTGGAGTCTTGATTTCTCCATATCCATTTTCATTAAGAACGTCTGTCCACCAACCTAGTAGCTCGTTCATTAGGATCATTCCATTTGGATGGAAGAATGGGAAGCCTGGTCCTTCTTCGTGGAAAGTGAAAAGATTCATCTCACGACCGATCTTTCTGTGATCTCTCTTTTCGATTTCTTTTTGAAGTTCTTCGTATTCTTCTAATTGTTTAGCCTTTTCAAAAGAAATTCCGTAGATTCTTTGAAGCATTTGTCTATCAGAATCTCCTCTCCAATAAGCACCGGCAATTGTTTTAAGCTTAACAGCCTTGATAGCCTTTGTTGATAGAAGATGTGGTCCTCTACAAAGGTCTGTGAAGGCATCTCCCATCTTGTATAGGGTAATCTTTTCATCTTCTGGAAGATCTTCTATAAGTTCAACCTTGTAGTCTTGACCTTCTTCTTTGAATTTCTCCAAAGCTTCAGCCCTAGAAATCTCAACTCTTTCAAGTTTGAGATCTCTTTTGGCAATCTCTAGCATCTTCTTTTCAATTTTTTCTAGATCTTCTGGAGTAAATCTGTGCTCAAGGTCCATATCATAATAGAAACCATCATCAATAGCTGGTCCTATAGCAAATTTTGTTTCTGGATACATTTCCTTAATAGCAGCAGCCATAACGTGAGAAGAAGTATGCCAGAAAATTTCCTTTCCTTCCTTATCTTCAAACTTAACTACTCTAAAGTCACTATCTTCTTCTATAGGTTCAGCAAAGCCCTTAACTTCTCCATTTACTACAGCTCCTACTGCAGCTCTAAAAAGACCCATGGAGATATCTTTTGTAACATCTCCTACGAGAACTCCGCTTTCGTATTCCTTAACTGAACCGTCAGGTAATTTAATCTTAATCATAATCTCTCCTTAAAATAAAAATAGACGTATGCCCTAGCCCGCTGGCTATAGGACGATACGTCTTTCGTTCGTGGTTCCACCTAATTTTAAACTCATTAGAAGGCTTATCGCGCCCAAACGTCTCACATTACATGAGAAACTCCAGGGTGGTACTTATATTTTCGTGCTAAAACTTCTCAACTGCCGTTTCTTTCTGTAAGCACAGGATAAAACAAAGCTCCCTGTCTAAGTCAAATATTAATTATAGAGTTATATTACCCTATAAATTGATATTTTCAAATATTTCTTTTATTTTAGGCTAAAGAAATACAAGTGATAATTGACCAATCCTTTTCCCTAACTTATAATTATATCAAAAGAAAAAGTAAAGGAAGATTTATGAAAAACGGAGTAATATTAACTGGCCATGGACAAATCGCCTCTGGCATATATTCAAGTGTCAAAATGATTGCAGGAAAGTTCGATAATATTAGAATATGCGAATTCAAAGAAGGAGAAAACTACGAAAGACTAGACGAAAAGTTAGAAAAAGCCTACGAGGACCTAAAAGCTTATGAAAACATAGTAGTCCTCGCAGACATAGGAGGAGGAACCCCTTTTAATAGGGCTGTCTTATCCTTAAGCAAATACGATAAGATTGGCTTTGTCTCAGGAGTTAACTTCGAAATGCTCTACTACGCCCTAACAAGCGAGATAGCTGATTTAGACCTTTATATAAAAGATATAATGGACCATGCCAAGG
>NZ_JALEIL010000038.1 GCF_022770135.1 Anaerococcus sp.
TATATATCTAGATAAGAATTGTATATCCTATCTTTGATATCCTTTGGGTGATTGAACTCCTTGAAATCACTGTATCTTATGACTTTTTCTGGTTCTTTTAGGCCAAACACATTGCAATAATAATGAAGAGCCTCTAAACATTTACCATCTGTAAAAGCTAATCCAACTGCCATACCTATTCCTTTCTATTCTATACTAATAATTTATCACATTATCATCATCTAGGCAAGTATAGTTAGTAATTAATCTAGATGAATTTTCTATTTAAATATGCCCAAGAAGAGTATAATAATAGCAAGTAAACGATATTAATTTTGAATAAAGGAGAATATAATGAAGATTAGTCTAATTGATCCATTAGAAGTTGATAGAGAAATTATTGAAAATCATAAAGAAAAAATCGAATCTTTAGGCCATGAGTTTGAATATTTTGAAGAAAGTGCAGGAAGTGATGAGGAAAAAATCGAAAGATTAAAGGACACTGATATAGCTATCATCACCAACAAGCCACTTACAAGCGATGTGATTAATAATACAAACTTAGAGCTAATCGATGTAGCCTTTACTGGGGTGGACCACGTAGACCTCGATACTTGCAAGGAAAAGGGAATCAAGGTTCTCAATGCTAGCGGTTACTCTGATGATTCTGTAGCAGAGCTTGTAATAGGCCTTACTATCTCTGTTTTGAGGAAGTTTAACGAAAATAGGGGAAATATCTTCAATGGAGAAAATAACTATCTTCTAGGCGAGCTTATCAAGGGCAAGACCTTCGGTGTAATAGGAACAGGAAATATAGGATCTAAGCTAATCGATCTTTTGAGCGTCTTTGGCTGCAAGATAATCGCTTACTCAAGAACAGAAAAGGAAGAAATAAAAGCTAAGGGAGTAGAGTATGTCGACCTTCCTACCCTCCTTAAGGAAAGTGATATAGTATCCCTCCATATACCAAACAACAAGGAAACTAAGGGATTCTTAGGAGAAGAAGAGCTCAACCTAATGAAAGAAGGGGCTGTCCTAATCAACTGCGCTAGGGGAGCTGTTGTAGATAATGACTACCTAGCTAAGCTTCTTAATGAGGATAAGCTAAGGGCAGGTATAGACGTATTCGACATGGAACCACCACTTCCTGAAGATTACCCACTAAGAAACGCCAAAAACGTAATACTCACTAACCACGTAGCCTTCTACACCAAGGAAGCTATGGAGATTAGGGCAGACATTGTATTCGACAACCTTTATCAATACCTAGAGGGAAATATCGTAAACGAGATTAAACTATGACAGATGTAAAGATCGTTGCTATAGCTGGGGGTTCGGCCTCTGGCAAAAGCTCGATTGTAAGAGAAATTGCAAATTATTTTAAGGATGACTTAACTGTAATAGGTCACGACAATTACTACAAGGCCCACGATGACATTTCCTTTGAGCAAAGGGCCAAGCTTAACTACGACTACCCAGGTGCCTTCGACAATGATTTATTTTATAAAGACTTATTAAAACTACGCGAGGGCAAGACTATAGCTATGCCGACCTATGATTACAATATCCATACTAGAAGCAAGGATACCATAGAGATTAAGCCAACCAAGATTATCCTAATTGAAGGAATTCTTGTTCTCTATGACGAAAGGATTAGGTCTATCACAGACACCAAGGTCTTCGTGGATGCCGATAGTGATGTGAGGCTTCAAAGGAGAATCCTAAGAGATACCAAGGAACGTGGCAGGTCACTGGAATCTGTCCTTACCCAATACATCGGCCAGGTTAAGCCAATGCATGAGACTTACATCGAACCAAGCAAGAAATACGCAGACATTATTATTCCAAGAGGAGCGAAGAACCTAAAGGGAATTCAAATCCTCAAAAGACACATTAAACATTTGATTGAGGAAGAAAATGAAGGTTAATATCACAGAAACACCCCATGACCATATAGAAAATTATTTAGCGGGCCACTCATCTATGGGGGCCGATATTTGGGGAGCCCATAAAGACACTGACGGTAAGTATGTATTCAGGGTTCTTGCCCCAAACGCTGACGAAGTCTACATCAAGGGAGATTTTACTTCTTGGGAAAATACCAAGATGACCAAAAACACCAAGTACGGTTATTTTTTTATTAAGCTTGATGCCAAGCCGGGAGATTATTACAAATATATAGTAGTCCATGAAGGTAATTGGGTAGAAAAAACCGACCCCTTCGCCCGTGCCATGGACAAGGAAGGGGACTTTGCTAGTATCATAACAGATGACTCCTACGACTTTTCTGACGAAGATTTTATCAAAAACAGGGATAAGAACTTTGATAAGCCCCTAAATATCTACGAAATCCATATAGGAAGCTGGCTTAGATATAATGACAATGTCAACTTCCTCGATATAGTCGACAAACTAGTAGCCTATGTCAAGGAAATGAACTATACTCACGTAGAAATCATGCCTATAACTGAATATCCTTACTATCCATCATGGGGCTATCAATCGAGTGGATTTTTTGCGACAAGCTCCCGTTTTGGAAGTCCAGTAGACCTTAAGAAATTCGTAGATATTCTTCACCAAAATGGAATTGGAGTAATCCTAGATATGGTGGCAGTTCATTTTGCTAGCGACTACTTTGGATTAGACCATTTTGATGGAACGGGAATGTATGAGTCAATCTATCCCGACCTCAAATACTCCGAGTGGGGATCCAATAACTTTGACTACTCCAAGGGTCATGTTAGGAGCTTTATGAAGTCAGCTATGACCTATTGGCTAGAAAACTTCCACTTCGATGGAATCAGAATCGATGCGGTAAGCTACATGATCCACTACAATGGCAACAAAAACCGTGGGGTCCACAGGGATAATATCGAATTTATTAAGGACCTTAATAAAACCATCCACGAGGCCTTCCCAAATGTAATGCTAATAGCAGAAGACTCCTCAGACTTCCCACAAGTTACAGGCAAGGTCGAAGACGGAGGATTAGGCTTTGACTATAAGTGGGACTTGGGTTGGATGAACGATACCCTAAGGTATTTTAAGACAGATTCCATAAATAGGATCAACCACCAGGCAAATATCAATTTTTCCATGTTCTACTTCTACAACGAACGCTTTATCCTTCCATTAAGCCACGACGAGGTAGTTCACATGAAAGGCGCCATGATTAACAAGATGGCAGGGTCTTACGAGGAGAAGTTCAAACAACTTAAGCTCCTCTACACCTACCAGATGACCCATCCTGGCAAGAAGCTAAACTTCATGGGTAACGAAATCGCAACCTTTGACGAATGGAATGAACATGAATCGATTAATTGGGATATACTTAAATTCCCAACCCATGACGACATCCACCGCTATGTTAAGGACCTTAACACCCTTTATAAAGAAAGTCCTGCCTTTTTCGAAAAAGACTACGAAGAAGATGGATTTTCCTGGAAGGTAGTAGATGATAATATAAATTCTGTTTTTGCCTATGAAAGAAAAGCCGGAGATGATAGATACCTTGTAGTCCTTAACATGACCAATACCTACAAGGGAGCTTTCGAGATCCCTTACGATGAAGACTTAGAATTCGTCGAAGTCTTGGATTCACTATCAGAGACCTACGGTGGAAGCAGATGGGATAAGAGAAAGATAAAAATAGAGAAAGGAAACAATTTAGTATTGGAACTTTGGGAATACGAAGCAATAGTACTAAAAGTAAAATAATATGAAAGTAAGAAAACCAATCAATCTATCCTGGTTAGTTGAAAAATGGACCTTGATAGATGAAGATTCATATCTTAAGAATATGTGGTTGAATACAGAATCCCTTGATTTTATAAGAATCAACAAGGAGATCCAAACCGCAGAAGATATAGAAGAAAATTATATAGATATAGATGCAGATGTAGAAAACTTCTTGCTCATGCCAACAGCAGACGAGCTAGATAGCCAGAGACTAAGAGAAGCCTTTGTTGCAAGCCTTGACAGACACCAAAGGGACAACTTCCTAGACAACTACGAGGGAATCGCCCCAAGGGAAGAATTCCTAGACATTGTCTACGAACAAGGCCTTGAAGGACAATGGAACTCCTTTAGAGACAAGGCAGCGGCGGACATATTATTAACATGGGCTCTTGAAGAATCAATCCCAGTAAATAAAGACATGGAGACAATTAACATAAACAAACTATGAGAATAAAGAAAATATTTTACCCCTTGGCCATGGCCCTTGTCATAACAGCCTGTGCCAATGGAGCAAATGAAAAAGAAGATAAGAACGACCAAGTAAGCCAAGCTGAAGAAAAAGTAGAGGAAAAAGAGACTGAGGAAGACACAAAAGTAGAAGATGTAGGAGAAAATCAAGAAGATACGAAAAGCACCGAAGTGCCAAAACTTGATAAGACCTATTACGATTACTTCGATACAGTAACCACTCTTCTAACTTATTCTGACGATAAAGATGCCTTCGTAAAACAGTGTGATGTCCTAGAAGAAGAGCTAGCCAGATACCACAAGCTCTACAACTCCTACGATTCCTTCGAAGGAGTAAATAACTTCAGAACAATCAACGAAAAGGCAGGTATCGAGCCAGTCAAGGTAGATCCTGAAATAATCGAGTTAATCGAATACTCGAAAGAGATGTACGAACTAACAGACGGAAACATCAACATAGCTATGGGATCTCTCCTAGGCTTGTGGCACCAATACAGGGAAATGTCCATAGATAATCCTGAAAAGGCAGCCATCCCACCAGAAGATGAGCTAATCAAAAAAAGCGAACACGAAAACATAGACGCCATTGAAATAGACAAAGAAAACTCCACAGTCTACATCAATGATCCAGATGTCCAAATAGACATAGGAGCAATCGGCAAAGGCTACGCCACAGAAAAAATGGCAGAAAAACTAAAAGAAGCAGGATTTGAAAGAGGAATCCTCTCTGTCGGTGGAGATGACGTAATCATAGGAGAAAACCCAAACAACAGCGAAGGAAACTGGAAAATAGCAGTCCAAAATCCATTCCTAGAAGACAAAGAAAACCCATACTCCACAGTAGTAAACGTAAAGAACACATCAGTAGTAACAAGCGGAGACTACCAAAGATACTTCACAGTGGATGGCAAAAACTACCACCACATCATAGACCCAGCCACCAGATACCCATCCGATAAATGGAAATCCGTATCAGTAAAAGCAGATAGCATAGCCCTAGCAGACACCCTCTCAACCTACTTCTTCATAGTAGACCACGAGACAGGACTAAAAAAAGCAGCCGAAAACAAAGTAGAAGCCTACTGGATAGATCCAGAAGGAAACGAATACAAAACCGAAGGCTGGGAAAAAATAGAAGACAAATAAAAATGAAGCCCTGATCCTGAGTTGATTGGGGCTTTTTGGTTGGGGATGAGACTTCTCCACTCACTGCGTTCGGTCGAAGTAAGGGAAAGTTGGAAAGGAAACTTTCCTTATGTTAATAATTATTTCTGTTACATCATTTCCCTTATGTCGAGCGAAGTCGAGACATCTCAAAGTTAACTATATTTAAAAATAACCCAATAGACTTCTCCATTACAGTCGAAGTAAGGGGTAGGGAAAATAGATTTTTCTGCATTGGTCGAAATAAGGAATAGTTGAGAAATATATTTTCCCTATAATAAAATAATTTACAATGAAACACGTCCCCTTATGTCGAGCGAAGTCGAGACATCTCAGAGTTAACTATATTTAAAAATAACCCAATAGACTTCTCCATTTCAGTCGAAGTAAGGGAAAGGTTGGAAGCGGAGTAGAGACATCTCTTAATAAAAAAATTCAAAATGGATATAATATGATAAAATATAACAAAGGAGTTAGCCATGTCTGGATATTTTTACATATTATCAAACAAATCAAACAAGGTCCTATACAAAGGATCAACCACTGATATTATAAAACGAGTCTATGAACACAAGAACCACCTTGACAAAGGAAGCTTTACAGATAAATACAATGTCACTAAGCTTGTTTACTATGAATCATACGAAAGTATTCAAGAAGCAAGAGGCAGAGAAGTTCAAGTAAGCAAATGGTCGAGGGATAAAAAAGATAAATTAATAGATAGCCTAAATCCTGAAAGATAAGATTTATACTGGGATATTGTTGGCTAGTATTAATTAGTATTGAATATTTATATATAGGGTTCACAATAAACCTTTGTCTCGAGCTTATCTAAGTTTCACTTTTACCCTTATCTCGAGCGAAGCGGAGTCGATAGATCTCGAATTTAACTGGATTCAAAAATAACCCAATAGACTTCTCCATGTTAGTCGAAGTAAGGGAAAGGTTGGAAAGTAAACTTTCCTCTATAATTATGAATATTTAAGCTTCGTATTTATCCCCCCCTTATGTCGAGCGAAGTCGAGACATCTCAGAGTTAACTACATTTAAAAATACCCCAATAGACTTCTCCATTTCAGTCGAAGTAAGGGAAAGGTTGGAAAGTAAACTTTCCTCTATAATTATGAATATTTAAGCTTCGTATTTACCCCCCCCTTATGTCGAGCGAAGTCGAGACATCTCAAATTTAACTAAATTCAAAAATAACCCAATAGACTTCTCCATTACAGTCGAAGTAAGGGAATTGTTAGAAAGCAAACTTTCCTTTATAGTTATTAATATCTAAGTTTCACTTTTACCCTTATCTCGAGCGTAGTGAAGCGGAGTCGAGAGATCTCGAATTTAACTGGATTTAAAATAAATATTAATAGATTTCTCCACGATGGTCGAAATAAGGGGAGTAGACTTCTCCATTACAGTCGAAGTAAGGGAAAGGTCGAAAAAAGGAGTGGACAATCTCTAGTACAAATTTAATTCCACCAATCTTTCCATCTCCCGCAATTCTTGGTATAATATTTAGATATGATTGGAGGATGACGTGAAGAAAGCTTTTGATAATGATAAGTATATAAAATTGCAGTCGGAAAAGATCGAGGAGAGGATTTCTCATTTTGATAAGCTCTATATGGAGTTTGGGGGCAAGCTTTTTGATGATAGCCATGCATCAAGAGTGCTTCCTGGTTTTCTACCTGACTCAAAACTTAGGATGCTCTATAACCTCAAGGATGTTTGTGAGATAATCATAACAATCAATGCCAACGATATCGAAAACAACAAGATCAGAGGGGACAATGAGACCTCTTATTATGCGGAAACTATTAGACTAAAAGAAGCCTTTGAGGACTACGGATTTCTGGTAAATGGGATTATCATAACCCAATTCGATAACCAACCCAAGGCAGTGAAGTACCAAAAGTATCTAGACAACCTAGGAATCGCAAGTTACAAGACCTACGATATCCAAGGCTATCCAAATAACATCGACCACATCATCTCAAAGGATGGTTTTGGTAGAAATGAGAGAGTAAAGACCACAAGACCCCTAGTAGTTATCACAGGACCAGGACCAGGATCAGGCAAAATGGCGACCTGCCTTTCCCAAATGTATCTGGACCATGAAGCAGGAATCAACGCAGGTTACGCCAAGTTTGAGACCTTTCCAATATGGAACATCGCCCTCAAGCATCCTGTAAATATGGCCTATGAGGCAGCTACTGCCAACCTTGACGATGTAAATATGATCGACCCTTACCATCTGGACGCATATGGGGAGCTTGCCGTAAACTACAACAGGGATGTAGAGGCCTTTCCTATACTTAAGAAAATGTTCGAGAAAATCATGGGCACCAGCCCTTACAAGTCTCCAACGGATATGGGTGTCAACATGGTGGGCTTCTGTATAGAAGATGAGGAAGAGGTAAAACGCGCCAGCAAGGAAGAGATTATCAGAAGATACTACAATACCTTAGTTGACTTTAGATATGCCAAGGAAAGCTACCATGCAGTAGAAAAAATCGAAATGCTAATGAGTCAGCTTGAAATAAGCCCAGAAGATAGGACAGTCGCAGTAAAGGCGAGAGAAAAGGCGAAAAAGACCGGAAAAGAAGCCTTCGCCATTAAGCTTGAGACAGGGGAGATCATCACAGGTAAGAAAAGCGACCTCTTGTCAGCCCCATCAGCCGCTATCCTAAACGCCCTAAAGAAACTTGGTAAACTTGACGACGAACTTCTTTTGATATCACCACACATCATAGAGCCAGTTTCAAATCTCAAGACAAAGTCTCTGGGAGGTAAAGAAACATCCCTATCAGCTAACGAAATGCTAATAGCCCTTTCAATCTCAGGCACAACTAACCCCCTAAGCCATATGGCTATAGAACAAATCAGTAAACTAAAGGGCTTAGACGCCCACTCTACAGTCCTCCTAGAAGACAGCCAAAGATCCATGCTAAGAAAACTAGGCATAAATTTCACCCAGGACGCCTATCTAGGAAACGACGATTACGAATACTAAGCGATAAGGAGCGAAAGCTCCTTTTAAATTGTGGAAAAGAGTGGAAAAAGACAAGAGATATCTCGACTACGCTCGATATAAGGGGGTAACAAGTGTAAGAAAACGAAGATTTCTCTCCTTTCCCCTTGCTTCGACCGCAGCGGAGAAGCCTCATGCAATTATCTACATCAAACAATTCAGTATGGAAAATGATAATAAACCCAAATATTAATTACACCATCTCTAATGGAGTTGTCACAGTGAGTAACACGAACTGATGAAACTCCTTAATCGAGGATTTATGAGATGAAGCGAAGCTGACTCCATAAACTACCGTCGACAGAGCGAAGCGACGAGAGATCTACAGTCTATGATGACATGCAAAAATTAAGGATTAAGTAATATACGAAGCTC
>NZ_JALEIL010000047.1 GCF_022770135.1 Anaerococcus sp.
ATACAAAGGCCACTAGCAAAAGTCCGATTACGATAATAAAGTATATTTTTTTAGATCTACTAATATCTACTTTCTTATCTGTAAATGACGCATATTGGTCTTTTACTGTAACAAGGATTGAAACCATAATGAGCACTGGGATAAGGAAGTGTAGATATTTTTCATAGACAAATAAGCCTATGCTCCAATGTAAACACATAAAGAAAAGTAAGGCGTTTAGATATCTAAGAAGGGTGTACCTTCGTATCTTAAAACTTTTCTCTATTTTATCGTTTATTTTAGCCATTAGATATTTTCTAAAAC
The DNA here is from genome assembly GCF_022770135.1 of Anaerococcus sp. Classification (GTDB taxonomy): domain Bacteria; phylum Bacillota; class Clostridia; order Tissierellales; family Peptoniphilaceae; genus Anaerococcus. Next base: position 304 of record NZ_JALEIL010000047.1, read on the forward strand.
TAAATTTGCCATAGCTTCTACACCTGATGGTATTGGTGCATAGGCATTGAATGGAACTTGAGCTAGATTCTTGTTATTTTTTTCTGCTTTTTTGCTAAATTCATCAAATTTCATTCTTATTTGTGGACTAACTAGTATCAAATCATATTTATCTGATGTAAATACTTTGTCAGCAGATGCTATTGTTGTTGCGTCTACTTGTATATCCTCGCCCTTTTCTTGTAAAAACTTAGTAGTCTTTTTTGCCATTACTGAAGAACTCATTCCTGCGTTACATATCAACATTACATTTTTCATATTATTTCTCCTCCATTTTTTGTAATTTTTTGTTTAATGTGATCCATCTTTTGGCATTGTCCATTGCCATTGTTGCCATTGTAAGGTGGTCTTGTGAGTGGACTAAGATGATATTTATATCAGATTTTTCGCCATTAGCTTCTTTGGTTAAAAGATCTGTTTGAACTTGGTGACATTCTAGAAACTCATCGTTTGCCTTTTTTAATAATTCCTCAGCCTTTTCAAAATCATAGTTTTCTGCAGCATCCATGGCTTCGCTTGATAGTGATCTGGATTCTCCTGCGTGGACTATTATTTGAAATGCTATTTCATACATTTTTTCATTATCCATTTACTTATCCTTCCCAAAATATTTTCTTAAATTCTCCTATATTATTAGCTTCTGATGATTTTTCTATCAGTTCTTCACTGTTTAGATAGTCTCCCAGCTTGTCATAATACAAGCTCAAATCTCCTCTTGTATTTCCAATTATTAGAGAGTAAATCACTTTGACACGATCTTCATTCCACTTGACTTTATTTTTTGGAATCAATACTATGGAGAAGCTTTCTCCTTCAACTTGGTCAATTATATGAGGGAGGGCTACATTTCCATATGAGGTAAAAGCCATCTCTTCTCTTTTTAGATATTGATCCTTGATCTTTTCTCTATCAATACCTGTCTTACGAGAAACAATATCAGATAAGATATCTAGTGCAGAATCCATGTCCTTTATGTCTATATCCCTTAATAATACAGAGTTATCGAAGATCCTGTTAATTTCCGTGAAATTGTCTACATTAAAGATATCGTTGATTTTTATGAAGTCCTTCTGCTTGAATATAACATCAACATAGACTATTGGCGTGTCAGTCTTTTTCTTAATTGGAACTGATGATACTATAAAGTCGAAATTATCTAGATTATAAAGGTCAACCTTACTTAGGTCTGTAAGGGTCAAGCTATCTATTTGATCCTTGTATTTTCTCTCTATTTGAGTCTTCATAATCTGAGCTGATGAGTTGCCTGAACCGCAGACTACCAGGATATTTCTTTTGAGGTAGTTGTTGTTTTCCATAGCACTTGCTATGTGAAGTGCTATATATCCTATTTCATCATCTGATACCTTTGCCTTGTAGGTTTCGTTTATGGGATTTGTCGCAATCGTCGCTAGCATAAAGGCTATTTGATTGTCTTTGATATCATTTAATATAGGATTTTTCATGGTTAGCCCGTATCTAAGCCTTTCTATTAGAGGTCCTAGATGAAGAGCCAAGGCAAAGAAGAGGTCTATGTTTGATCTAAAGTCATATTTACTAACATTATAGATTTCATCAATCATTTTCTGAGCAAGTTCTGAGATTTCTGGGGAGACCTTCTCATAATTTGTAACAGCATTCTTGCTTATTAGATGCATAGTTAGGTAGAGAATTTCTTCTTCGGGAAATGTCACATCTAGTTTCTTGCTTAGTTCCTTGACTACCATATTTGCTATATTAAATTCATCATAGGAGATAACTCTCTTGGAAAGTTCCTCAGATAAGTCTATATATTTTCCTTCCTTGATGCGAAGGATGGATATATAGATATGGACAACCAAGTTTTTGAAGTTAGCATAGGGCATATAGAAGGATTCTGGGAAATCTATATCTGCAATAATAGCTTGGATCTTAGTGAATATTTCCTTATCGCTATCTCTACCAAAGATAGCAGGATCTTCGCCAATTTCGTTTCTTATAGCAAGTCTTATGTCTTTTTCCCCGCCCTTAATCTTCATTCCATAGTAGGGCTTGCTTATTAGTTCGATATTATATGCTTTAAGGAGCTTTCTTACCTTTTTGATATCCTTGTTGATTTGGGATAAGGATACATAAAACATATCAGCCAACTCTTGTTGTTTGATGAAGGAGTTTGAAAAAAGAAAGAGCTTCATTATGCTTTCTATCCTAAAGTCCTTGTTGGGATTTTCCTGATGGAAATATGCATATTTGAACCAATCATGTTTTAAGAAATTCTTGAACTTATCTTCATCTAAAATTCTAAATTGATATCCTTTTCCATTCTCCGATTCTACTATCGCCCCCTTGTCTTTAATTAATGAGTTTAGTATTCCGATTTCTTTTTGAACAGTTTTGGAGCTTAGCTCCAACTTTTCTCCTATCTCCTCCGAACTATGAAAGCCGTAGTCACTCGTGAGATAATCGAATATATCTTTAGTTCTTGTTTCAATCATTTTATCACCCTTCGATATTATTATAGGAAATTTTAGCTTAAACCTCCACACAAACATTTTCCCTTTGCATTTGTTTTCTTATGTGAGGAGTTAGCCACCCTTATATTTTATGGCTTGGAAGGATGAAATAAATTTAAGTAAAGAAATAAAAAATAGAAGGTATTGTATGATTCTAAAAATATCACATGAGGCTTCTCCACTTCGGTCGAAGCAAGGGATGTGGAAGGTCTAAGTAAAGGAGGGGAAGATTGAAGTAATGGAGGGTGGTCCTAGCTTTAACTCGATTCGTATCTCAACCTCTTAGCCCGAGCTTCAACTCACCCCTTTATCCCGAACTTCAACCTACCACCTTATCCCGAGCGAAGTCGAGGGATCTCCTTTCCATCTATTAGTCTTCTTTTAGACCCATCTTTGGACTTTATTTATATTTATCTTATAATTATAATAGAAAAGAAAGGAATTGATATGGAAAAGATTATTGCAATCGACGTAGACGGTACTCTCCTTAATGATGATAAGAAAATAAGTCAAAGGACCAAGGATAGTCTGATTAGGCTTAGGGAGGCTGGCCATAAGCTTGTTATAGCTTCTGGGAGGGATTATTCCGGGACTGAGTTTATAGCCAAAGAGCTTGATTTTGATACTTATGGAGGTTTTCTATCAAACTTTAATGGAGGAAGGATTACCGATTATCATACAGGAGAGATTATAGCTAACCACACTCTAAGTCTAGATTTTATGAAGGAGTTTCTCGATTTTATTAGAGATCTCGATATAGATATAATGATTTACAATGAGGGAAAGATTTTTACCAATAGTATGGATACTTATTGGCTTCATGAGACAGCAGAGTTGACTAATATGGAGATTGTCCTAAGGGAGAATTTGATAGACGATATTGATTTC
>NZ_JALEIL010000059.1 GCF_022770135.1 Anaerococcus sp.
GATACATTGTAGATGAGCCTGGATACATTTTTGCTAGTTCGTTTATGATAAGCCCTATGTCACCGTAGCCTGTTTCTTCTAGGATTTTTTGGCCACGACTTGCTGCTAGGTCTATGTCTTCATTAGTCATTTGGGCTACTACGTCTGGGTCGAATTCGTAAAGTTCTACTAGGCTTTTCTTAAATTCATCGTAGTCGCCTTGGTTTTGGGAGAATTTCTCCACATTTTCACTAGAATTTTGTGCTTTTACATCACTAGTAGAGTTTTCGTTTTTGTCGAAGTTATTCTTGCCGACACTTTCTATATAGTCATTATAGAGACCTTCTGGGTTTTTGTCATAGGCTTTCTTGAAGGCTTCTTCAAGCTTTTTGTCAGACATTTTGTCTATTTCTGCTTGATCGTAGCCGAGGTTTGCTATGAATTTTCTCTCGTCAGCATACTTATCTGTAACCTTGTCAGTGCTTTTTGGCCAGTTGTACAAGTCTTCTATAGAATCTAGTGGGAATTTGTTTGAGTATTCTCTATAGTCTTTGGCAAGCTCTTGGAAGAAGAAGTCTTTTACATCCCAGTAGCCTGTCTTATCGCTTGCAGCCTTGGCACGGAGATAGTATTCCTTTATGTCATCGTCTGTCAATTCGTCGAGGACTTCTGGGTCAAACTCTCCTATATCTGTTATATATTTTCTGATGTCATCGTAGTTGATGTTTGCGAGAGCATCTTCTACATTTTTGTCAGAACCATCATCCTTCTTATCCTTGCTTTCTGCATCCTCGTCCTTGTCATCTATCAAGTCAGAGTGCTTGTCGCTTTCCTTTTCTTCAGCTAGTGCGTTTTCTATTGTTTTCTCTGATACATTTCCCTTCTTGGATCCTTCCAAGTTTTGGCATGAACTTAGAGCTAGGATAAGGGCAAATGCTAAAATCATATTTCTTTTCTTCATATATCCCTCCGTTTTTAATATGATACCCTTTTTGCTTATTTTTAATAATTGTACTGTTTTTTGGAGAAAAATTAATATTTTTTATTAAAATCGGATAAAAATTTCAAAAAATAGAGAAAATTTGTAACCTTTTTGTTGCAATTTTGATTAGAATAGTCTATAATATTCTTGAAATACTAAAATACAGGAAAAATAGCCAAATACTATAGATTATTTGTAATTAATTTGTAATTAAAATTTTATGGAAGAGGTAGAGATGAAGAAGGTAAATAAAACAATACTGTTAGCATCAACATTGTTTATATCTCAGGCAATTATGTCAGGAACATATTCATATGCAGAAGAAGATTATAAACTAGATGTTGATGAGAGCTTATCAGAAGATATTGGAGAAAAAGAAGCGTCAACTAGTGCAGAAGATAATTCAATAGCAACATACGATGACGACAACCTTGATAGAATCCTATCTGACTTAGAAGAGATGGGATATGCCAATACAAGTGAGAAAGAGCTTGAAGCTTCTAGCAAAGAAGATAAGGCGAAGGAGTCTAGCGAAAAGGAACTTGCTCCTGAACAAGAAATCCAACTCAAGGAGATTTCTGGAGACAAGGGACCAGCTGATGACCAAAATACTAAGGAAGATACTTCTAAGGATATCATATATTATGATAATTCTAGTCTTGATGACATATACAATGAAGTTCAGGCCCACGAAGCTAATACATCTACATCAGACAGGGGAAATTCTTCCGAAGATAGATCAGCAAGTAAGTCTGATTGGTATGAGGAAGATTCCAAGGTATACCACAAGGATAGCCAAGGAAATCTAAGCAAGGGTCTTTCCGAAATAGATGGCAAGAAATACTACTTTGCAAATGACGGAAGCCTTCAAACAAACAAAAAAGTCCTTACAAATGACTCCTATTACGAAGCAAGCGATAGGGGCATCCTAAGTACAAAGGCTAATGCTTGGGTCAATGTAGATGGCAAGACATATCGTACAGATGAAAATGGAAAAATCTATAAGGGTCTTACAAAAATCGGAAATGACTACTATAACTTCGATGGAAATGGAGTACTTACAACAGACTTCAAGGAAATAAAAGACGGAAAGTTATACATAAGTAATAAGGATGGCAAGATTACAAATCCTAAAAACTTTTGGGCTGCAATAGATGGTAAGACCTATAGAAGTGGCGATGACGGAAAACTTGTAAGAGGTGCTCGTACTATAGGCAAATACACCTATGTCTTCGACAAAGATGGTGTTATGGCCCAAAATAAGGGAATAATGTCTGCAGGTAGGTTCTACAAGACAGACAAGAGGGGAGTTGCTACAAATCCAAAGAACGCTTGGTTTGACTATAATGGCAACAAATACCACACCAATGTCAATGGTTACGTCCAAGAAGGTGTTTGGGAAATAGATGGAAATTATTATTACTTCACATCAAATGGCCTTCAAAAAAACACAGAGGTGACTCAAGGTGGAGTAACCTACAAGGTTGATGGAAATGGACTTGCAAAGCCAGTAGATAACAACATCAAGGGCTCAAAGAACCTCGATAAGGCTATGGAGTGGATGTTTACAGCAAGAAGAGCTGGCCTAACATACGATATGCACTGGAAAAATAGGACTTCTGACTGGGCGGCAGATTGCTCATCAGCAGTTTATAGGTCCCTAATCTACGGAGGCTTCCTAAAACAAGGTTCAGCCATAGGAAATACAGAAACCCTCTTCAAACTTGGAGCAGCAGGCAAGGTAATGTATGAGATATCTGAAAGCGAGATAAGATACGGAGATATATTCGTATCAGGAAGACCTGGTGCAAGTGCGGGAGCTGCAGGTCACACAGGATTCATCCTAAACAGGGCAAATGATACAATAATCCACATGTCCTACGGCCAAAATGGAATAGCTGTTACTCCTAGAAAAGGCTACATGGGAGATTCTTCTGGTCTACCTGTAAGATACTACAGACTTGTAGGAGCAGATTCAGACAGATTATACGAAAACAAAAAATAAAATCTAAGGAGTTCTACTTGATAGAAGTAGGCTCTTTTTTTATTTATAAAATTAAATTTAGAAAAATACATAATACATTTTATGATGGCTGTATTTAAGGATATCATATAATCTTTATTTGAATATTAAATGAATAAGATTTACCTTTAAAATGTTCTTATGATTTAGGAGATGTCTTTATAACAATAACTCTTTACAAGGAAGCTACAAAAACACAAGAAAGTAAATTAATACTTATACACAAATCTTTGACTAAAATGAATAAAAAAGGTAGAGTGTAAACAATTTCACAAATATAAATAAGGAAGGTTAGTATGAAGATTAAAAAAGTTTACTCATCTCTAATGGCCCTAGGACTCGTCCTAACACTTTCTGCGTGTGGATCTAGCACAGATTCAACCAAGGGTGGAGCGGATTCAAAGAGCGAAAATGAAGAGGCTAACAAAGCTACAGATGCCAAAGAAGCCTCAGAGACTCCGGAAGATTTTGACAAGCAAACTTCTGATGACACCATAGTTATGGGAGTTGATTCCTTAAATGGAGACTTCATCCAAGGCTATGCCAATGATGGAAATGACGTAAAGGTAAGAAGATTCATGGGTATAGAAGGAAACAATGGCTATGATTGCTATGTCCAAGACGAGGAAGGTAAGTTTCAAACAAACACAGCTGCCCTTGAAAAAGACCCTGAAGTAAAGATTAACGAAGATGGATCAAGGACAACAACTTATACCATAAAGAAAGACCTAAAATGGTCAGATGGAGAGCCTATCACAGCTGATGATTATATATTTGGAATCCTCCTAGAATCAGATAAGGACTTTAACCCACTAACAGCATCTATGAATATAGGAGCAGACTCACTCTTAGGCTACAAGGCCTTCAAAAATGGGGAGACTGATAGTTTTGAAGGAATCGAAAAACACGACGACTATAGCTTTAGCCTAACAGTAGATTCTTCCCAACTACCATATTTTGAAGTAGAAGTCCTATCGAATGCAGGCCCTAGCCCAATGCACTATATAGGAGAAAACCTAGCTGTTTCAGAAGATGGCAAGAAGCTTGTGGTTAAGGAAGGATATGAAGTCACAGATAAGGATAGAGACGACTACAAGAAATCTATAGACAAGCAAATAGAAATCCTAAAAGAAGGCTTCGAAGAAGATAGTGAAGGCCTTGATAAGGAAGGCGAAGACTACAAAAAAGCTAAGGAAGAATTAGATAGTCAAGTAGGAGAGCTTGAGGCTCGTAAAGATGGAGACGTAGACCCTACTAGACTCCTAATCGAAGAAGCTATGATCAAGCTTACAAGTGACTACAGATTTAATCCTAAAGTTACCTGTGGACCATACAAGTTCAATAAGTTCGAAAATAATATGGTTAGACTTGACCTAAATGAAAACTACCAAGGAAATTTCAAAGGTGATAAGGCAACTATTCCTCACATCATAGTTCAATTAGTAAACAAAAACATTGGACCAGACCTTCTAGAAAATGGAGATATAGATGTTTGGGAAGGCGAAACTGACGGATCAAAGATCGACCAACTCAAAAAGGCAGCAGACGATGGCAAAATCCAAGTAGGTTCTTACGAGAGAAATGGTTATGGAAACCTAACCTTCCTAGTAGATAGGGGAGCAACCCAATATAAAGAAGTAAGGCAAGCTATAGCAAGCCTAATGGATAGGAATGAATTCGTCCAATCCTTTTTGGGAGGCTACGGTGTTGTAACTAATGGTATGTATGGTACAAGCCAATGGATGTACAAGGAAAGAGGAGCAGATATAGAAGGTCAATTTGTAAATTGGGTTTTAAATATCGATAAGGCAAATGAACTTCTTGATAAAACTCCATACAAGTTCGAAGCTGATGGAACAACTCCTTGGGATAAGGACAAGGCCCTTGATGAGTTTAACAAAAACCAAGAGGGCTTCGACTACTATAGATATGATGAAAATGGAAACAAGCTCGTTGTAAACCAATACGGTGCAGAACAATCACCAATCACAACCCTAATATCTAACCAACTTCCTCCAAATGCTAAACAAGCTGGAATGGAATATAACGTAACAAGCGGATCCTTCTCAACCCTAATAGACCTCTACACCTTCCCTAAGGAAGATGCAGAGTATACAGCCTTCTCAATGGCATCAGACTTTGCTACACCATTTGACCCATGGCTATACTATTCAAAGGAAGGTCCATTCAATAGAAACAAGGTAGACGATCCAAAGGCGGATGAAGTAACTACTGCCCTAAGAAGAACAGAGCCAGGAGAGAAGGAAGCTTATCTAGATAAGTGGGAAGATTTCCAAAAATGGTACAACGACTACCTACCAGAAATTCCACTATATTCCAATGTCTTCCACACAGGATACAGTAACAGAATCAAGGGCTTTGATATAATGACACCGGTATGGAAGGCATCTGATCAAATAAATGCTATGACAATTGAATAAGGATTCTTATAAATAAGACAAATTAAAGGGGTGAGCTCTAGAGGGTCGCCTCTTTTTGCTTGAATTAATTTTCTTTAAATTTGCCGTGTTTGGGCAAGATATTTGCATTATCATTAGAGAAATAAAAATACAGGAAGTTGAAATTTCTACAAATATTTTTTTGTTGAGTAAAAGTGGAGCGGATGTTGGAATTTAATGTATTAGTACTTTAATAAGACTAGGGGTCCTGTATTATATTACATGAATATAATTCAAAAATCCCTAATATTAAAGAAATATAAAGAATAAAAATTCTATCTAGTGCATAAAATCATAGGAAATCCTTGACAAAATCTATTCATTGAGTTAAAATATATAAATATAAAAGTTACTTAATTTTTTAGGGGGAAAACCAATGAAAATGAAAAGAGTTTTTTCTTCATTAATGGCACTTGGACTAGCTAGTACTCTAGTTGCTTGTGGCGGTGGAGAAAATAAAGACGACAAAGCTGCTAATAATGACGCAGATACAAAAACTGAAGATAAAAACGAAGAAGCTACAGACGATAAAGACGCAGCTGAAGGCGAAGATGCTGCCGAAGAAAGCACTGAAGACTTTGAAGCACAAACATCAGACGATACTCTAGTAGTAGGTCTTGGTGAGCTTAATGGTGACTTTCTACAAGGATGGACCAACAACTCTGGAGATGTTAAGGTTAGAAAATATCTTGGTATCGAAGGAAACAACGGTTACCAAACAGTTGTTCAAGACGAATCCGGAGCTTGGGTAAATAATACAGCTGTTCTAGATGGTGAGCCTTTATC
>NZ_JALEIL010000070.1 GCF_022770135.1 Anaerococcus sp.
AAAATCCTGCATTGGGTAGGACGAAAGGGAGTATAGATAGGGCAATAATTACAAGCCCCAGCCTATCATCCTTTTTCGCCTCCCTGATTATTTCCGGAATAAAAATCCTTTGAGATACTGTAAAAATGTTCCCAAATCTAAAGGCAACTGCCGTAGATGACCTAAAAACCAAAAATACTATTAGACCAAACCACATGGCCTTAGAGCTAATTTCAATCATCGAGTTTTTCCTAAAGCTGTATTTGTGAAAATACATCAAAGAAAAAGCAAAAAGCATTAGGCCAAAGATAATCCTTGGATCATATAACTTCATCGGAAAGGCAAACATACCTCCAGAAAATACATAGGTGTCAATCTTTCTAGAAATCACCCCAAGACCCATCCTTGATACGATTATAGCTACTAGGCTAAAAACTCTTAAGGAAAAGAGACTCACCACAAGGCCAAGGCCTGCCGTAATTATCTTAAATAAGTTTCCTATCCTAAAGTTAATCAATATCAAGAAAGGAAGCATTATCATAGCTGACTTGTGAAAGGCAAGTGAAAAGATAAAAAATAGGAATGCTCTGAAGTATTTCTCTTCTGAAACAAAATAACTTGCCAAAAAGCTTAGTCCTATGGCTGAGGCTGTCCTTGACGTTTGCATATCAAATTGGATAAAGATAGGCAAAAATATTATAGCCGAAAGGAAAGGGTTAGATGACTCTTTGATTGAAATATAGGCTATAGGAAGGATTGAACATAGGTTCATTATAACTATGACCCACTGCCTGGATATACCCAAGGTGTTTACTATTAGGGCAAAGAATCTAAAGGCAAACTCGACAGGATATGTAAAATCAAAAAGCCTTGTGTAGTCTACTCCCAAGTCTTTCACAAACCATAAGTAATTATAATAGTCCGCATCACCAGATCCCCTGACTCCTGCAAAGACAAACATGATAAAAAACATCAGTCCTGCTAAAATATTCAATTGTTTTTTGTTTTTGAAATCGATAGCTTGGCCGATTAGAAAAATCAAAAGCTCGATTGTCGTAAATAAGGCAAATCCCATAATATATTCTCTCTTAGCTCTATTATAACATGAAATAGCTAAAACTCTATTAATTTTAATATACTTTTTTACATAAACTTTACATGAATTTATAAGTAAACAAACAAATATATCCTATTATAGACATAGAGAAGATAGAGTGACTCAAATTAATTTTCATTACAGACGTACTCTTCCTTAAATTATAGCTCTATTTTCCACAAGCAAAACCTAACCCTCAGTTTTGCTACTTGCTTATCTTCCTTCGCTAATCGGGAAAGTAAGCATAAGAAAACCCGCTTGATGCGGGTCTTTTGTTTTATTTATCTATCTTAGAGAAATCTTTCCAAATGAAGAATCAATCTTTATCCTTAGGTCAGGCTCTTCTGTACTTGTGCTTATCTCATAGCCCTTACCGTCTTGAATCTTGTTGGCAAACTTTTCTGTAATATTTATTGCCTTGCTTTCGACATTAGCTCTGATAACTCCATCAAAGTCTGTTGTATCAACTACCATATTGCCAAAACCTGAATCAAGGTCTATGTCTTTGGTTTTTTTGATATTAAACACTCTAATATTTCCAGCATTTGACTTAGCCTTAAGCTTTTCTGAAGCAAGTCCATCTACTCTGATATTACCATTTACAGTTGAAACATCAGCATATTCTCCCGAAATATTGTATAGGTAGATTGGTCCGTTTACATTTTCAATTTCTAGTGGACCGAAGATATTCTTAACATCAATCTTACCATTTACATTGTTTACATTAACAGCACCCTTGATATTGATAAGAAGAATCTTGCCATTTACATTGTTTAGGTCAAGATTTGTAAAGTCAATATCTGAGATATCAACCTTGCCATTTACTTGGCTGAGGTCTAGGGAATCGTATAGGTTTTTTCCAAGACTTACTCTAATATCTGAACTTGCTTGGATATTTTTGTAATTTTCATTAATTGAAATTGTAAGGAGGTCTTCCTTAACTTCAATATCTAGATAATCGTTGAGATCAGCCTTCTTAGCCCAGATGCTTTGACTAATAACAATTGTGTTATCATCAGATCTGTCGATTTCTATATCGCCATTTACTATATCAATTTCGATATGGTTGATCTCATCATCAATCCTAGTTTCCTTTTGGGTGTTGTAGTCTCCCTTAATATTAAATTGGCTGAGGTCTAGAGTTTGATCGAGATCAATTGATTGGATTGTATCGGTCGCTTTTTTTATTATATTATCAACCGCCCCTGTGATTTTGTCTGTTAAATTGTCGCTTTTTCTACTATTTTTACCTAATGCTTCTATGAGGTCACTTGCTTCTTCTACAGTGATTTTTCCTTCTTTTAGCATATTTAAAATCATTTGTTTTTCATCATTCATCTTTAAGCTCCTCTAGTAGGCTCTTAGCCTTTTCCGCAGTAATTTCTCCATTATTTAGCATATTTAGGATATCAATCCTGCCTGCCTTCTTGTCGACAGTTCCACCAAGCTTTGAAACTATCCTATCAATCCTATTTCTAACTGTTGGATAAGAAATGCCAATCTCTTCTCCCACATCCTTGATAGAGCCTCTTTTTTGTAAAAATAACTCAATAAATTCTTTATCTTCTTTATCTAATCTTTGAAACTTATCAATTTCAAATTCGCCTGTAACTTCTGTGTAGCATGAATTGCATCTATAAGAGGTGATCACCATTTCATCACCACAATTTGGACATTTATTAATCATAGAACCTCCCTTTTGATAAAATTATACTAGCTCTTTGATATTTGTAAAGTAAAGTTTGATTATTTTAATTTCTTAAATTTATTTATTGAATATATTTATGATAATATTACAAGAATGAATTTCTCGCAAATAAAAAAAGCAAGTCTCCTTGCAATTTTCTTAGATAAATTTCCTATCCCAGAAGGATATGACACATCTTATTAGCCAAATTATGGCGTTGATCATGAAAGCAGCTAGCATAATAATTTGAATTATATAGATAAACATAGTGAGTCCTGGATTTCCAAAAGCCCATGACTTGATAGATGCAAAAAATATGGCTAGAAGGAAAAATAGTCCTATCCATTTTCCACATGTCTTAAGATTTTCCTTAAAGTCAGGGTAAATTCTAGCCTTTTTTCCGTATTTTTTCTTGAAATTATCTCTTCTAATCTTAAGCTCTTCTCGTCTCTTGCCAGAAGAATTTGATATGAGAGCCGAATAGTAATGTTTCATATCTTCTGTAGAGTTGGTGTATTTCTTTAGCTTTTCGGCTTCTTCTTCTGAAAATTCCCTGTTCAGTATCTCGTTTGTAATCATAGCCTTGGACTTATAGGAAAGTCTTTCTTCCCTAAGCTTTCTAAGCTCTCCGACAGTTTTCGCCCTTCCAATCATATCCAGAGTATTTTTCTCATATCTTCTCATATAGTCAAAGGATTTGGTAAAGGCAAACACCATAATAAGCATAATAACAAACTGGCTTATAATTACGACAATATTAGAAGCCCCCAAAAGGCTTACCATACCCATTACAAGGCTTGGCACTAGGACTGCCAGTAAAATATAGGCTAAAAGTTTAACAACTGATCTCATTATTCATCACCCTTTCATATATTTCTACAAGTCTTCTTCCTGTCTTTTCTATAGATTTATCGTAGGCCTTTCTGTAGGCAAGGTCTTTGAGGGACTTTAATCTCCCCTCACATATGCCTAGAATCTTTTCCCTAAAATCTTCTAGACTAGAGCCCTTGTAGATATTTACTCCATCTTCAAAGTCTGTCTCAAATATTTCTATATCTCTAATCAAAATATCTGCCCTAGTAGCAAGAGCTTCTAGTAGGACTATTCCCTCAGTCTCCTCATGGGTTAAGAATAAATAAAGATCAGATCCTGAGTAGGCAAGTCTTAGATCTTCACTATTTACATATCCAGGAAAGTTCACATTGGAAGGAGCACAGTCAATGAGCTTTTTGATATTTGGACTCATCAAGGCCCTATCGAGCTTACCAAACCAGACGAATTCATATTGGGGAAAACTTTGACCCAGCCTTATAAAATCATCTATACCCTTTCTTTTGATGGGAAGACCGACAGAGATTATAGATTTCTTGTTTTTATCAAGTCCATAAGTCTCATAGAATTTATCCCTATCCCCGTCTTTTTCCTTCCAAAAGTCAAGGTCGATTCCATTAGATATGACACAAATCTCTCGATTTATATCATAAGTTTTAAGGATATTTTTAGAATATTCGCTCGGAGTAAGGACTAAATCTCCTAGCTTGTAAGCATGAACTAGCCATTTCTTAAAAAGAGGAGCTACTTGATTTGAGAAAACAAAGGAATTTCTAAAATCCTCCATGGTAGAATGGCCATGATAGATTATCTTCTTGCCCTTTTTCCTGGCTTTCTTAGCAAAGGCCACCGCTCCCGGAAGGACGGTATTGATATGGACAAGGTCATAATCTTCTTTCTCATCTGTAGTAAAGTCAAAGCCCACTTTTCTTAAAGCTTTTTTCTGATGGTCTATGGCCTTGCCCACGCCACTTTCTTTTACTTTATCATAATCTTTTGAATATATTAAAACTCTCATATTCGTACTCTTCAATCGCTTTTCGGTAAAGCCTCTCACATTTTTCTCCAAAGGCCTCTACGGAAAATTTCTCTATAGCATAGGCTCTGGCGTTTTTCTTAAGATAGGCTCTAAATTCTTTATTGAAAACCTTATTTATAATCTTTTCAAAATCTTCGAAATTCTCATAGACGTAACCATTGTAGCCATTTACAATAACCCCACAAAGAGCCTCGTCCTTCCTACAGACTGCTACAGTCCCGTTGGATAGGGCCTCATAATAGGTAAGGCCTTGGGTCTCTGAAGTAGAGCCTGACACAAAGATATCTGCCATCTGATAATATTTGTTTACATCCTCTGGTCTTACCATTCCCACAAAGTTGACCTTTTTAGGAAACCTTCTAGAAAATTGTTTAAGATCATCTAGGTGGGGTCCTCCACCAACTATGTAAAGCTTGATGTCAGGGTCATCTATTTTTTGATAAAAGTCTACAAGCTCCTCTATATTTTTTTCTTCGCCAATCCTACCTAGGTAGAGGAGGATTTTTTCCTTCTCATCAATACCCAAAGCCTTTCTAGGATTTTCAGATAGGAGGTCTGGTATATGGATTCCTGTGGGTATTACAGAAATCTTTCCAGAATCTACTCCATATTCCCTAAGAAGTTTTGCCGTCTTCTCGCTAGGAGCTATTAATCCATTGCAAAGGTCTGCGAATTTCTTACTAGCAAGGGCTACGGCCTTTTTCCCCATAGTCTTATTTCCTATAAAATAATGAGTGTAATCCTCATAAATCGTGTGGTAGGTATGAATTATAGGAATTTTAAGATCATGGGCTATAGTTTTGGCCATAATGAAGGTCGAAAATTCGCACTGGGAATGAATTATATCAGGCTTCCAATATTCTAATTCCTTTATATGAGTTTTGGACAAGAGATTGGTAACACGAGCCTCTGGATAAATTTTTCTAGCAGAAAGACTTCCTACATAGTAGATATTTCCCGCCTTGTATGACTTCATTGTATTTGAAAGGGTCAGAACTTTTACTTCATGACCCTTATTTTCTAGATATTCTTTAAGATTTAATACTGACCTCACTACTCCATTTACAACCGGGTAGTACCAGTCACTAGTTATTAATATTTTCATAAGTACCTCTTAATAAGGATAACATAAATATTATTTTTTAGGAAGTAAATAGACTCGTTTAATGGGCTAGTATTGGTATAATACTAGAAAGTGAGGTGAAATATGGGACCTTTGATAATAACCGATATCCTGCTTTTGATTTTTAGTATTTATATCGGCATATTTTTAATAAATTTCCACTCTTCCTATCCTGAGATGACAGTTGGATTTCACGTTTGGGAAGTGTGCTATTCTAAAGAAACTTGGGACTACGGAAATAGATTTGCTGGCAAGGTCGCAATCTGCTTAGGCCTTGTATTTTTCGGGCTAATCTTTCCTCTTTGTCTTTATTTTGGAAACAACAGAAATTATCTTTCTATCCTCATCACTCTACTTGTAATCCTTTATATGATTCTTTTATTTTCTATAGTGAAGATGCGGATGAAGAAGAAATTTTCTTTGAAAGATGAGTAATAAAAAACGAGAACACCTAGCAAGTGTTTTCGTTTTTTTATTCTTAATTTTTATCAAATAGATTCTTAAGCTCCATTCTTTGGGAATATGGACTTAGTCTAACATAGACGTCAGACCCATTTTCTATAAATTCCCTAAATATCCTAAGGTCATCCTCATCTACTGCTACTTCTTCTGTTAGGGAAATCTTTCCAATTGACATATGGATTATTCCGATATTTACTTCAGGAATCTCTATATCTTGCTTGCTTATAGTCTCTAAATCCTGGGCACTCGCCACTATCAATAATACATCTTTATCATAGTCTTTAAGAAAGTCCCCTACTTCGGATGGCTTTAAGTAGTAGGCTGCTATATCATCAGGAATAGTAAGGTCCATGACCTTTTTTCTAAAATCGTCAGCACTTACTTCGTCATTGGCAATTATAACTGTCTCAGTTTTTAATTCTTTGGACCAAATCTCGACTACCTTGCCGTGAGATAATCTCGAGTCAATCCTACAAAGTTTAACTTCTCCCATCATATCCTCCTTATGTCTTTAATCTCTTTTGGATCATCTATTATAAGATTTGGACTTTCTTTCTCGAGAATCTCCCTTGACCTAAAGCCCCAGGAGCATCCTACAGTGAAAATACCAGAATTTTTCCCGCATTTCATGTCCACTTCGCTATCTCCAAAGTATAAAATATCGGAAAAATCCACCCCAAATCTCTCCTTGATTATCATTATGCCTTCAGGAGATGGCTTTCTCTCGTAGCTTTCCTTATAGCCTAGGATAAAGTCAAAATAATCTTTACCGAAAACATGGCCTATAACCTTCTTGCAGGTAGAATCTGGCTTGTTAGAAAAGCAAGCTATTATCTCTCCTCTATCCTTTAAGAAATCTATGCTCTCCTTGATTCCTCCATAGGGCTTTAGTAGATAAGTTGGATCGTCATCGTAGGATTTGTTGTAAGTATCAAGGAATTTTTTCCTGAAGTCTCCCTCATCACTTGCTCCCAGAAAGTCCAAGGTCTTGTTTACCAAGACTACAGGACCATTTCCTACAAAGGCCCTCACCTTTTCCTTATCAATCTGGCCTAGGCCGAATTCCTCCAAGGTCTTATTTATATGAAAACTAATAGAGTCTATCGTGTTTAACAAAGTACCGTCTATATCAAATATATACATAAATTCTCCTATTCTTAACTAAGTCTTTACTAGTCTTTTACCCTTTTTGTTAAAAAATATCTAATCTTCACACTAATAGGGTATAATATTAAGAAGCGAAAAGAAAACGAGGAGATTATGAAAGAAGATAGAAATTTAACCATGCTTAGTGATTTTTATGAATTCACTATGGCAAATGCTTACTTTAACAATGGTATGAAAGATACAGTTGCAGTCTTTGATGCCTACTATAGGAGAAATCCAGATGAGGCAGGATTTTCAATCTTTGCAGGCCTTAATGACATAATAGAATATGTCAAGAATTTAAGTTTTAGCGAGGAAGATATCGAATATTTTAGGGAAAACGCCGACTTTTCTGAAGGCTTTCTCGATTATTTGAGAGATTTCAAATTCACTGGAGATATTTGGGCCTTTCCTGAAGGTTCTGTGATGTTTCCTAACGAACCGATAGTTACAGTCAAGGCTCCTATTATAGAATGTTCTATTGTAGAGACCTACCTACTCTTGTCCATGAACTTTAACTCTCTTGTAGCAACCAAGACTAACAGGATCGTAAGATCTGCTGGAGATAGGCTCGTTATGGAGTTTGGAGCAAGACGAGCCCAAGGAGCGGACGCTTCCATTAACGGAGCGAGGGCTGCCTATATAGGAGGAGCTCCTATTACAAGTAACACTTATTCTGCCCAAAAATATAAGTTTAAGGCAAGCGGTACCATGGCTCACTCTTGGATTCAAGCTTTTCCTAGCGAGTACGAGGCTTTTAAGACTTACGCTAAGTCCTATCCTGACAATTGTATCCTCTTAATCGATACCTACGATACCCTAAGATCAGGTCTTCCTAATGCTATGAGAGTCTTCGAAGAAGAATTAGTACCTAAGGGACTTAGTGGAGGAGTTAGAATCGACTCAGGGGACTTGGCCTACCTATCCAAGGAAGTAAGAAAAATCCTAGATGAAAACGGCTTCACCGATGCCAAAATCGTGGCTAGTAACTCCCTAGACGAATTCAAAATCGAATCCCTCCTCTCCCAAGGAGCAAAAATCGACTCATTCGGTATAGGAGAAAGATTAATCACAGCCAAGTCAGACCCAGTCTTTGGAGGCGTCTATAAGCTTGTCGCAATAGAAACAGATGGAAAAATCGAAGCAAAGATAAAGGTCTCAGAAAATGTAGAAAAAATCACTACTCCAGGCGAGAAGAAAGTCTACAGACTCTATGATAAGGAAACCGGCAAGGCAGAGGCTGACTACATCGCCCTAGCTGGTGAGAAAATCGATGATACCAAGCCAATGGTAATATTTGATCCACTCTTTACATGGAAGATGAAAAGAATGGAAAACTATAAAGCTCGTAAGATGCAAGTTCAAATCTTTGATAAGGGGAATTTGGTCTACGAAAGCCCAAGCCTTGAAGAGATTGCTTCTTATTCTAAAGGAGAAGTGGAAAGTATCTGGGAAGAAGTTAAGAGATTCGACCAACCTCATAACTACTACGTCGACCTATCCCAAGACTTGTGGAACCTAAAACAAAACCTAATATTAGAAGCTAAAAGAAAGTAAGTTAAAAGCTCTCACTTGAGATATCTTCAAGCGAGAGCTTGTTTTTATTCTTCCTTCAAGGCTTCCTTAGCAAGTACATATCCACCGATAAGTCCTGCCTCATTTCCAAGCTCAGGAAAGACTATATATTCATCCACATTAGGAATGTCTATATAATGATTATCTAATTTTTCAAATTCTCTTCTGATTTTTTCGATCATGCCTTCCTTATTAGCTACTCCACCTCCAATTATTATGATGTGAGGTCTTAGGATCATGGTGTAGGTCATAAGTCCCTTGGCTATATATTTTGCAAGAATATCAAAGGCCGGATCGTCTTTATCTAGGTTTTCTCCTCTTTTGCCAGTCCTAAGTTCAAGGGCAGGGCCTGCACAAAGACCTTCGAAGCAAGAATCATGGAAATCGCAGAAGCTTTCTACCTCATCTCCTTCTTCCCTAGTAATCTCAATGTGTCCCATCTCAGGATGAGAGAATCCTTGAAGCAAGGTCCCATCTTGGATATAAGATCCGCCGACTCCAGTTCCTATAGTTAGATAGAGGGAAGATCTCTTATCCTTGCTAGCCCCATACCTATATTCACCAATTCCGCTAGCTCCAACATCTGTAGTAAAGCCAATTGGTAGGTCGAGTTCTTTCTTGATAGAACCTAGAAGGTCGAAGTTTCTCCAAAGCTTCTTTGGAGTCTCTAGAACAAAGCCATAAGTCTTTGACTCCTTGTCCACATCGATTGGACCGAAAGCTCCGATTCCAATGCTTTCTACAGGATTTTTCTTAAGAAAATCCACCACATCCTTCATATTCTCCTCAGGGTCCTTGGTCTCTACCCTAATTTCTTTGACAATATTTCCAATTTCATCTAAAACAGCGCACCTAATCTTGGTTCCGCCCAATTCAATTGATCCGTACATACTTACTCCTTTATAGTTCTTAATTATATTATAAGGGATTTTAGTCGATTTGGGAAATTGATTTATTTTCAGAAAATAAACTATCTAGAATCCCTTCTCCTCACTAAGCTTCTTAAACCAGATGCCAGATTTTTTAATCACTCTTTCTCCTGTATTAAGATTATATTCTACAAGCCCATATCTGTTTTTGTAAGCATTAAGCCAGGACCAGTTATCTATAAAGGTCCACAAGTGATAGCCCTTGCAGTTTGCCCCCTCGTCAATAGCCTGGCTTAGGAAGGTCAGATGTTCCTTGATAAAGTCGATTCTGTAATCGTCCTCGATCCTTCCATCTTTCCTAAATCTTTCCTCATTTTCTACTCCCATGCCATTTTCAGTAATCATCCAGTCGATGTTATTGTAGTTTTCTTTAATATTTATGGCTATATCATAGATGGCTCTTGGATAAATCTCCCATCCCCTATAGGGATTCATCCTCTTACCCGGCATATCATAGGAAAGATAATATTTACTCGGCATAAAGATTGCACTTTCCTTATATTTATAAGGATTTTCCTTAACTCTTAGAGGTTGGTAGTAATTTACTCCAAGAAAATCGACAGTATTTTCTTTTATTATTTCAAGCTCTTTTTTGCTGTATTCCGGCATGAGCTCTTCTTTTTTTATTATTTCTACAAGCTTTTTAGGATAAACTCCTAGGACTGATGGATCAAGGAAAGACTTTTGGGCAACGAGGTCTGCAATCTCAGCAGCCTTCAGGTCGTTTTCATTCTCGCTTCTAGGATAGGCTGGGGTTAGATTTAAAATTATGCCAATTTTCTTATCCCTATCTATTTCCCTTAGGGCTTTGATAGCCAAAGCTGAGGCAAGCTGGGTATTGTAGGCAACTTGAACAGCCTTTTTGGGATTGACTTCGCAAGGATAGTGATATTGGTATAGATAACCACATTCTACATGGACTATTGGCTCATTGAAGGTAAAAAAACAGTCAGCGTATTTACCAAAAAGCTTAAAGCAAGTCTTAGCATAAGATACATATCTTTCGACAACTTCCTTGTTTGCCCATCCCCCTATTTCTTGAAGATACATAGGCATATCGAAATGGAAGAGATTTACGAAAAGCTTGATTCCTTTAGCTTTAATTGCCTTAAAATAATTCTCGTAAAACTCCACTGCCTTGGGATTGACCTTACCGTCCATTTTTGGAATGAGTCTTGCCCAAGAAATAGAAGTCCTGAATGAATTGTGGCCTGTTTTTTCTAAAAGCTCTACATTCTCCTTGTAGTCAAAGTAGAAGTTCGAAGTATTTTCCGGCCCAATCCTATCGTGGAACTTATAGGGATCCTTCTTATACCAATAGTCCCAAATGCTTTCACTCTTACCATCAACTTGCCCACCTTCAGATTGGCAGGCAGATGTTGCAGATCCAAATAGGAAATCCTTAGGAAATTTAATCATTTTTTATCCTTTCTTCTTTTAATTTAATATTTGCATAGGCTCCATAGAGATTATTATCATTAAAAAACGACACCGGTCTTATGTTAAGGCTAACTCCATAGAAAACATCATCTTGTAATTTTTCTTTAAGAGAATTTATAAATCTCTCATCTTCAGAAATTGCCCCTCCTATGTAGATTACTTCTGGATTAATAGCATAGGCTATATTGTATAAGCCCATGGCAAGATAGGTAAACATCTTATCTACCTCTTCATAGAAAGGATTTTCTTTCTTAAGATACTTATCAAATATTTCGTATGTGTCCAAATCTATACCGTATTTTTCTTTTATAGTGCGCCTTACATTTGGCAAAGTCCCTAAGCTAGATAGATTTTTGATTTTACCAAAATCATTAAAGAGCATATAGCCAAACTCGCCGCTTTCAAGGCTTAAGCCCCTAATGATTTTGGAATCTTTTACGAGGGCCCCTCCTATACCTGAGCCAATTATGACAAAGGCTAGGAGATTTTCTTTAGTTTTTTTGTAATAGATTTCTCCAAGAGCTGCGCAGTTTGCATCATTTTCAATAGCAACCGGGATAGAATATTTATCTTCTATGAGACTTGCAAAATTTTCCTCAGCCAAGTAATTGAGAGCACTTAATCCTCCTACCTTAAGGCTTTTGCTATCCACCGTTCCAGGAGATGAAAATCCTATAGCTTCTATATCATAATCCTTAAGGAAAGATTCTATCGTCTCTTCTAAAAACTTTAAAAATTCTTTCATAGTCGGAAGGCTTTTTTCTGAGTCTTTCATAATTATTTTTTCATTTTCTATAAGTGCATATTTGGTGGATGAGCCACCAATATCAAATACTAAATACATTGTTTTCCTCTTGTGTTATAATTATTTCTAGGAGTGATTAAATGACAAACGCTAATTACAATTTTATTATGGATATAATAAGCTCAAAAAATATAAATTTATCCAAGTCAGAAAATATAATCGTCGATAAAATCAAAGATATAGATGTCGATTTTACTCATATAAATATCAATGATTTATCCGATATGCTAGACGTTTCAAACTCTACCATAACTAGATTTGCCCAAAAACTAGGATTCGATGGTTTCTCTGAGCTAAAGTTTGATATTTCTAAAAAACCTAGGAGGACTAAGTCGCTTAGCCAAGAGATTTATATTAATTTTATTAATTCTATAGAGCCCTTCGATATGGATACGGTTAACTTTATCAAATCCTTCGATACTTTTGGAAGAATTGCCGTTATAGGGATTGGCTCATCTGGCCTTTGCGCTAATGAATTCGTCTACAAGTTTGGAGAAATCGGTCTAAATAATACCGACTACGCCAAGGAGCCTTACAGTATAAATCTTCTTACGAAAAGCCTTGGTGCAGATGACTTGTTGATAGCTATCTCCCTTTCTGGAGAAAATCACAATCTCCTAGAAGGAGTCCGCTTCGCAAAAGAGAAAAATGCAAATATCCTCGCCACAACTGGCAATAAGGAGTCTACCCTAAAAAACATAGCGACAAATACTATCTTATTGCCTCCTTATCCTAGCTATTCATATAAGATCTCAAAGATTTTTCCTGTGACCTTGATCCTCGATATGATTTGTGAGGCCTATCTTAGTTAGCCTTTACCAGATCAATCCCTATATATCTTAGGACTGCCTCAACGAATATAGAGTTAGCCCATGAGAACCAATCTCTGGTATATTTACTAGAATCATCCTTGTCGAAGCCCTCATGCATCAAATATTTTCCTGCGTGAGTTTTTTCAAAATAAGCCAATATACGGTCCATATCCTCCCTAGAATCTGCTGTCATAAGCTCCATTGCTAGAGCCAAATGCCAGATATAGTCTTTGGGGGTATGGTCTGATCCAATTCCCTTGGCCGCCTTTCCTTCAAAATAATTCTTGTTCTTATCTGAAAGAATAAAGGCCCTGGTGTTTTTATAAATTGGATCTTTCTTATCTACATAACCCAAATAAGGAAGTGAAAGTAAGCTTGGGATGTTGGCATCATCCATCAAATTATAAGATCCAAGCCCATCAGTTTCGTAGGCATAAATTTCGCCAAAATCTTCATCTTCTATAATTCCATATTCTCTAATTGCCTGATCTATCTCACAAGCCAAGTCGCACATCTTCTCACATAGGTCGAGCCTAATTTCTGCATGTCTTAGGGCTTTGGCAAGTCTTTTCAAAGCTACAGTAGCAAAGGCATTTGAAGGAATAAGGTATTGGTATAGGCAGGAGTCATCGCTAGGCCTAAAACCTGTCCAGCTCATTCCAGTAAGAGCAACCTCAGTTCCTCTCTTGCCATTTCTTAAAGAATCTGAAGAAGCCCAAGGGTCAGGTCTTTCGAATTCATAGGTCGAATTCTCGTGATTTTGCTCAAGCTTAATAAGATCAACTATTTTTTCTAAGACTTCTATAAATTTTTCGTCGAAAATAGTCTTATCATGAGTTTTCTCATAGTACATATAAGCAACTTCCATAACATAGCAAAGCGAATCTAGCTCATACTTTCTCTCCCAAACCCAAGGAGAATCAAAGTCTGTTATATCTTTATCGCTCCATCTCCTACCGCTAGCACTTTGGTTAAAGGCATTGGCATAGATATCCTTGTCTAGACAAAATATTTGTCTCTTTAGAACTTTCCTAATAAGTTCATCCGCCTCTTTGCTATCTACATAAAAGAGGGGTCTGATTTGTCCACTAGAATCTCTTAGCCACATGGCCTCTATGTCTCCTGTTATGACGAAGACATCTCCCCTTTCGGTTTCTTTCATAGTCGTTGTGAAAGTGTTGTTGATTGCCTTTTCGAAAATTTTCTTTATATCTGGGCTAAGATCATCACTTTCCTTAACCTTACTGGTCAACTCTTTTACAATTTCTTTCATTAAAGCTCCAATCTAAATGTTTTAATTTCAAAAGGAGGAATTTCTCCAAAAGGTCCGTCTTTTATCTTATTTCTCGCCAAAATGTCATATTCATCTGTGGAAATATCAATAGCTTTAGAATAAGGACTAGGATTAAATATTCTAAGGAAGGCTTCTCCCTCTTCATTTCTAAAAATCGTAGAAAATAGATTATCTCCCAAATCTATTTTAGGGATTGTCAAAGATATATCCTTATCATTCTTATCCAAAAGATTTAGGCTAAAGAAGTCTACTCTAGCCTTAAGGATATCTCTCCTATTTCTATCAATATCTTCCTTAAAACTATCAAAATAAAAGTCAAACTCCATATCCCTTAGCTCGTCTTTTATAAGCTGGGCATCTGGTGTAGGAAAATATCCCCAATCTCCAAGTTCTCCGACTGACCTAAAAAGTGTGATAAAAAGACCCTCATCTTCTACCATTTCATATTCTGCAGGACCAAGGGCTGATACTCCAAAGCCTCTTTTATCATTATCCATAACTTGAACATATCTGTTGAAGTTTTGTGAATAATCTGGGTTCTTCCATGTTTCTGGCGCATAAGCCTTTCTTTTGACACATTCAAAGATAGACTCAGCAAACACCTTATCAGTTTTTAAATCATGACCGAAAAGCACTCTCATTCTGTGATCTTTGCTTACATTTTTAATCCTTATCTTAATTTCTATAGGAGCTTTCTTATCGAAGATTTTTATCTCCTTTTCGATTATCATATCGACATAGGTCTTACTCCTATTAGCCTTTCTTCTTGTGATATCATTAAGTCGGATTTGCTCATCCTTTAGCTTATCCTCCGCCCCTTCTGGCAAGGAGAATTTTTCCTTAAGCCTTATTATAGTCTTATCATTTTCCCTGATGATTTTTTTATCTATCAATTTTCCTCCAACAATCCTTAGCTTGTCAGAAGACTGTCTATAAATATATTCATTTCCTATATCGCCTGTATCTTCTATGGTGAGGACGTCTTTGTAAGTTATTTGATTTGTCTTATCGTAAATATCAAGGCTTGCCTTATCTTTAATTTCTATCCTATAATAAGCATTTTCGACTATGTTTTCTTCCATTTCTTTAGATTCAAAGGAAGATTGTCCTTCTACTAAACTTAGAATTTTCTTCTCAAAAGAGTCAAGTTCTAGGCTGAAACGGATTTTGATTTTATTGGCGAAGTAAGGTTTTCTAAACTTATCATTAGGAAGTTCATAGGAAAATCCAGTCCCCAAATAGGTAATTTCAGCGGGAATTTCCTCGCCTTTTTCGTCAACTAGCTTGTAGCTTTTTATCTCTTTTCCAGATAAGCTATCGAAAACTTCTGGGAAATCTATGCCGAAAAACTTCCTATCAACTTCTATTTCTCTTTCAACTTCCTTAAGTTTCCTGTAAGGAAGGGTATTTATGACACAGATACTATTTTTCTTGATATTTTGGGTGTTTTCTCTGATTGTTTAAATCGGAACACAAA
Organism: Anaerococcus sp.; assembly: GCF_022770135.1. Taxonomy (GTDB): domain Bacteria; phylum Bacillota; class Clostridia; order Tissierellales; family Peptoniphilaceae; genus Anaerococcus. Next base: position 15,696 of record NZ_JALEIL010000070.1, read on the forward strand.
TTTCTCTTTAAGTACTTTATATAATACTTTATTAATACTTTAAGTACTTAGGGGGGGTTAAATGCTTTAACATCAACGTTTGCAAGATGGTATCATACCTAAAAAGTTCACCTATCATACCTAAAAAGTTCACATTTCATAACCATTATTCTTTACATACCCATTAACTATGGTATGATACTTTTATAAGTTATATAGGTGGTGTAAAAATGAGTAATTATTTGTTTAATCGTGACCGAAATTTTAATGACGATATTGCTGACCAAAGTTATTACTATGTTGTAACGCATAATGATTTAATTTCAAAAGCAAACCATGATTTAACTGCAAGAGAGCTAAAAATGATGGATTTTGTTATCTCTAAAATCAAGCCAGATGACGGCAATTTCAACGTTGTTGAGACTTCTTTGTATGAAATGGGACAGTTGTTTGGATATTCGAGAAGTGGGAAGAATTATTCTGATTTAGCTAAAGCAATTGGTACACTACGAAAAAAAGAAGTTCTAATTTTAGATGAACAAGACCGCACCATTACACAAACTGGGTGGGTTGAAAGTGCGAAATATCATGAAAATGGACAGGTAGAAATTCGATTGTCGTCCGATTTGGCTCCGTACCTTCTCCAGTTAAAAAGCGATTATACGCAGTATCGCTTATTTGATACGGTTCAACTCGACTCAAAATACTCGATAAGATTATATAAATTAATGCGTGAAGCTAATAAAGACAAGGGGAAAACATGTCCTACTTTACAAGCTACACCAGAAAAATTAGCAAGAATGATGGGGGCTCCTAAAAGCTACACCTTCGGACAATTCAATCAAAAAGTTTTACAACCAGCGATGGACGAAATCAATCTTAAAATCGACGATATGAACTTAGATATGCATAAAGGAACTCGTGGTCGTAAGGTCGTTCATCTCGAAATCTATAA
>NZ_JALEIL010000085.1 GCF_022770135.1 Anaerococcus sp.
GCTAAATGAAGAAGTTAGAAGGCGTGAAAAAATAATCAGAATATTTCCCAATGGAGATTCAGCCATGAGATTGATAGGCGCAATCCTCATTGATATCAATGAGGATTGGATAACATCTTCTAAAATATATATTAGAATGAAATAGTAAATATTGTACTAGTTTAATTACACAATATTATGGACTTGACTATCATCTATGATTTTTCCTTTAATTATATTCTTGTCATCAATTATAATTTCATAGATATCAAAATAATCATCACCAAAGGCCCTCTGGGATTTGTATATTCTTTGTGTCTTATAGGAGTTTTTTCTCTGTGAATTTATATGGAATATGGAAAATACAGCTAAAAATCCCAGGATTATAACTGTCAAGATTTTCAATTTCTTATTTTTCATATGAGTATCCTTCCTTTTTCTGTAAAACTCTAATTTACATTATTCGGTATAAATTGTAAACTTTATCTATTTAAGGAGCTTATTATTTTTCGTAAGCTTAATCAAGGCTAAGATACTTCATTCTGAGTTTAATACAAGCTCGGTTGCCCGAGCTAGTCTTTATTTGGATAGTTTCTTATTTACCGCATCAATAGTTTTTTTGTCATGGAAGTAGTAAATTATCCCTATTATTATATAGATTATTATAAAAACGCCTATTGGATATATAAGTATTTTGGATGCTTCAAACCATCTTAAATAGATTCCTGCAAATATAAAATATGAAATTAGGATTAAGAAGTGAACTATTTGTTTTCTTCCGCTATATTCTTCTCTTAACTTTAAGATGATTGAACTAAGTTCTGGGATTAGGCCAAATCCGCCATAGATTAAAACTTGGATTATTCTTCCCGTACCTGGATTTACTCTAGCTAAAAATTCAGGATATCCTACAAAATTGCTTCCTAGATATAGGGATGCTATTGCTTCTATTATTCCTCCGATTCCAACGCCTACTAGAAACTGTATTAGTAAATTTTTAATATTTTTCATATTCTCCCCCTAAAGGCCCAAGGCCTTCTTAAATTCTTTAAGTTTTCTCCTAGAAACATAGCTGACATCACCATTAGCAAGTTCAACTGCAATTGTCCCTGTGAAAGAGAGGTCAAGTCTTTTTACATAGTCGAGGTTTACGATTTCAGATCTTGAGATTCTGATAAAATTTCTTCTATCAGTCCTCGATTCAAATTCATAGATAGTAAGCCTTGTAGTATATGTACTATCTTTCGTTTTAATATATACGTTTTTATCCTGGGCATATATTCTTATTATCTCATCAAAGGATAGGATGAAAACTTCCCTACACTTAAAGGCTACTATCTTATCGACCAATTTTTCGGTTAGGACATCTCTTATATTTTCGACTTCTTTAGAATACTCATTGGCATAAATCTTGACTTCAGTTTCTTCTATCGATTCATCTATGATTATTTCAACCTTCATAACTACCTCCTAAGACTATTATAGATTATCTGCTTTAAGTATTCACTTGTTTTCTGATAAAAGGGAGGGTTTCTATGATAAGCGGTAAAAAACCTGCCGATATTATCGACAGGTAGATTAGTGCTTATATTTTTTTCTTAAAAGGCCCAGTTGCCATTTTCAAATATTTTAAATTCTTTTTCGTCCTTGTAGCCCATAATTTCCAAATCGTCTGTTCCTACCATAAAGTCTTCGTGGATAAGGGAATCGTTTAGGCCGATTTCTTTAACCTTATTATCATCTAGCTCGCTTCCTCCTTCGACGGTTGTTGGGTAGGCCTTACCTAGGGCGAAGTGGCAGGAGGCGTTTTCGTCAAAGAGGGTGTTGTAGAAGAGGATGTTGGAATTTGATATTGGGGAATCGTAAGGGACTAGGGCGATTTCTCCTAGGTACTTGCTTCCTTCATCGCTATCTAACATCTTTCTTAGGGTGTCTTCTCCTTCTTTGGCAGAAAAAGATACTACCTTTCCATCTTTAAATTCAAACTCGAAATCATTAATTACAACTCCGTTATAGACTAGAGGCTTGCTAGCTACAAGTTTACCATCTACTCCATCGTATTGAGGTGAGGTAAAGACTTCTTCTGTTGGCATATTTGGGATAAATCTGTCGTTTTTCTCATTTGTTGATCCTGCGGACATCCAGATATGATTTTTAGGAAGTTTTACCCAAAGATCTGTTCCATTACTTGATTTGTAGTGGACCTTGTCAAATTGATGGTCGTTTAGGAATTTGGCCTTCTCATCTAGGGTGTTGATGTGATTTGTCCAGTTAGACTTTGTCTCATCCCAGGACTCGGATACTCTTGATACATCAAGGATTGTCTCCCATAATTTGTCGTAGGCTTTTTCCTCAGATAAGTCTGGGAAGACTTTCTTGGCCCATTTTTTGGTTGGGACAGAGATTACCAGCCAGGATAGGATATCGTTCATGGTGTATTTGACATATTCCTTGGTCTTCTTGCTGTTTTCCCTAATAGCTTCAGAGATTTTCTCGCTATCAAGTCCCTTTAGTAGGTCAGGGTCTTCTGCGTAGATTGAAATCCTGTTTGACTTCTTTTGAGCTATTTGATATTCTAGCTTTTCTATTTTCCAGTCAGGAACTTCGTTTAGGGTCTCCTGGTCTTGGTATTCGTAAGTAAGTCTTGTAATTGTGTCATCTTTCCAGTCGATTGCTACATTTCTTGCTCCCTTTTCATAGGCAGCCTTTGCAATAAGTCTACAAAGTTCAGGGCTTTCGACAGGAGATGTGATTAGGACATCTTCTCCTTCTTTGACATTTACGCCGAATTCAACGGCGAGCTTTGCGAAGTTTTCTATTCTTTTATTCATTGCTCCTCCTTTTTTCTCCTATTATACTTCTATTGTAATTAAATAATATCGTAGATGATAGATACTATCATTTTGGGTAGAATAATGATAATGAAGTAAAAAGGAGATATAGATGAAAAAAAGAAGTGAAGTTGATGTAAAAGAAACTTGGAAGATCGAGGATATGTATGCTGACGATGATGCTTTCTATGAAGAAATAGAAAAGCTAAAGGCTAAGGCAGGAGAATTTTCTAAGGAATTTAAGAATATAGAAACAGTAGAAGAAGTATCAAAGTCCTTGAGGGAGTATTCAGAAATCATAGCTATAGTAGATAAGTTAGGAACCTTTGCGGGAATTTCTATGGAAGTTGATACTACAGATGATCATATGGCCAAAAGATATGCAAGACTTGGCAATGAGCTTTCTAAGGTATTTTCTGACCTATCTTTCTACGAGCCAGCTCTTTCTAGGCTTGATAAGAAAATCCTAGGGGAAGTTATCGAAAAGAATAAGGATTTTGCCTACTTTATAGAAAGAATAGAAGATAAACAAGCCCACATGTTATCAGATGAGACAGAAGCAGTCCTTGCAAGCCTCGAGCCTACTTTCGATGCTCCATATACTAACTACAACGATATGCGTTATGGGGATATGGACTTTGAAAACTTCGAGTATGAAGGAGAAGAGATCATCCTTAACCACAATACCTTCGAGGAATTTTTAGAAACTGACCCAAGGACTGACCTAAGACGTGAAGCCTTCAAGAGATATCATGATGTTTTAAGAAAATATGAAAACGCAGATGCCTCAGTCTACAATACTCAAGTGACAAATGAGAAGAGGCTAGCTGATATTCGTGGTTACGAATCAGTTTTCCATTATCTCTTGGCTCGTCAAGACGTTGATTTCGATATTTATGAAAACCAACTGGACACAATTATGGAAAAACTTGCTCCACACATGAGAAAGTACGCAGAAATCATCAAGAAACACTACGGCCTAGATGAGATGACCTACGCAGACTTAAAGCTTGCGATAGACCCAGAATATGAGCTTGAAGTTGATATAGATAAGGCCCGTGAATACATCCTAGATGGACTTTCTCCCCTAGGAGAGGAATATGTATCATATCTTGATAAGGCCTTTTCCGATAGATGGATTGACTACGCCCAAAACACAGGCAAGAGAACAGGAGCCTTCTGTGCAAGTCCTTACAAGTCTCATCCATTTATAATGACAACTTACAACAATTCTATGAGCCAAGTTATGACCCTAGCCCACGAGTTAGGCCATGCTTGCCAAGGTATTTACTCAAATGATAATCAAGAAGCTCTTCTTTCAGGTATGAGCATGTATTTTGTAGAGTCCCCATCGACAGCCAACGAGATAACTATGGAAAGATATCTCTTAAACAAGGCAAAAGATGATAGGGAGAAGTTATGGGTGCTTTCTACAATGCTTGGAAAGACTTATTATCACAACTTCGTAACCCACTTCCTTGAAGCAAGCTTTCAAAGAGATGTCTATCGTGCAGTAGAAAAAGGAGAGAGCCTTTCATCTTCTGACTTTAATAGGATCTTTAAGGAAAATCTAGAGAAATTCTGGGGAGATTCTGTGAAACTTGACGAGGGAAGTGAGCTAACTTGGATGAGGCAACCTCACTATTATATGGGACTCTACCCTTACACCTACTCAGCAGGTCTTACTATAGGAACAATAATTTCAGATAAGATTGTAAATGGTACAGACGAAGATAGGAAAAGATGGATAGAAGTCTTAAAGATGGGTGGATCAAAAGGACCAATCGACCTTGCCAAGGAAGCTGGAGTAGATATGACTACTACAAGGCCTCTTGAAGAAGCTATAGAATTTATAGGTTCGATAATCGATCAAATCGACGAGCTTTTGACAAAGCTAGATATGTATAAATAGATGAAATATAAAGATTTCGTTTATGGAGTAATGGCAGGAGTCATAGTAGGCCTTGGGGCAGTAGTAAAACTTAGTGTTCCTTCAAAGGCCTTAGGCTCCTTCCTCTTTGCTGGAGCTCTTTTTATTATCTTAAGTCTTGAGTATTATCTCTTTACTGGCATGGTAGGATATTACTTTTATAAGGAAAGAAGACCCTATAGATTTAAGCTCGCAAAAGTGCTTTTAGGAAATCTCTTGGGGACCTTCACAGTAGCCAAAATGATTAGCCTAACGAGATATGGAGAGAATCTAATCCATCTTGCAGAAAAATCGACAGCTATAAAAACATCGGATAACTTATTAAGCTTATTTATCCTAGCGATTTTTTGTAATATGTTTGTCACAAACGCTACCCATCAATTTAAGTACAATTCCTACCAAGTAGGAAAGTATCTAGCCATATTTATATCTATTATGACTTTTGTTCTATCAGGATTTGAACATTCAATAGCAGATAGTTTTTACTTTTTCCTAGTAGGAAAGATAAATCCTAGAGTCATAAGTGTATTTATAGTTGTACTTTTGGGAAATATTGTTGGAGGATTAATAATACCTACGGTGGCTCTTTTCTACGATGATAAATTTCAACTCAAGGGATGATTTTAAGCTAGGAAAATTTTGGAAAAATCAAGTGATTTTGCTTGACATTCTTGCTTTATATAGTATATCTTGATATAATAAAATATATTAGTTCGGGGCTGTTGCAAAACTATGAATAATCATCGTACCATCGTTAGAAGGTTCTCTAAGGAAATTTTCAGTGGTGCCTGCCGGCTGATGGAGGCAAAATTTCCGTGGAGGTTCTTCTAACGATAATGGTACGATTTATTCATTCTGCAACAGCCCTCCTTATCTATTTTATTATTTTTTACTTAAAAATTTTCAAGATTTATTATATAATAGTAAAAGAATATATATTTTGTAATTAATTAAAATGAAGGAGAATTAAATGGAAAACGTACGTGTAAGATTTGCACCATCACCAACAGGATATTTGCATATAGGAGGTCTTAGAACTGCTTTGTTCAACTACCTATACGCAAGACATACTGGTGGAGATATGCTTTTAAGAATTGAAGATACAGACAGGACTAGATTTGTAGAAGGGGCCTTGGAAAATTTACTAAAGGCTCTTAAATGGTCTGGCATTGAAATCGACGAGGGAGTAATGCTAGATGAAAATGGTAAAGTTACCCAAAAGGGAGACTGCGGTCCATACATCCAATCTGAAAGAGTTGAAGAAGGAATTTATGACAAATATATCGACCAACTCATAGAAGAAGGCAAGGCTTATTATTGCTTCTGCTCACAAGAAAGAATCGATAAGGTACGTGACCAACAAAGAGCTGACGGACTTACACCAAAATATGACGGACTTTGCAGGTCAATCCCTCTAGAAGAAGCTAAAAAAAGAGTTGCAGCAGGCGAGCCACACACAGTTAGACTAAAACTTCCAGTAAACCGTGACATTACTTTTAACGATAAGATAAAGGGAAAGATCACCTTCAATACAGACGATCAAGATGACCAAGTCCTTATCAAAAGAGATGGTTTCCCAACCTATCACTTTGCAGTAGTAGTAGATGATCACTTGATGGGAATCACCCACGTAGTTCGTGGAGATGAGTGGGTTTCTTCAACTCCAAAACACGTTTACCTCTATGAAGCCTTTGGCTGGAAGGCACCAGAATATATCCACCTACCAACCGTTCTTAACAAGGACCACAAGAAATATTCAAAGAGAAACGGAGACGGTATGGTAGAAGATTTCATCGAAGAAGGCTACATGCCAGAAGGACTTATCAACTTCTTAGCCCTACTCGGCTGGTCACCAGATAGCGAAGAAGAAATATTTACTATGAAACAACTAGCTGAACAATTCGACTTTGATAGAGTAAACAAGACCGGAGCAGTTTTTGATAAGAGAAAACTCGACTGGGTTAACGGTCACTATGTAAGAGACCTTTCAGTAGATGAGCTTACAGAAAAAATCAAACCATATATGCTAAAATCGGGCCTAATAGATGAATCTTACCCAGAAGATAAGTTGAAACTCTTAGCAGCGACCTGGCAATCAGCAATTGATAAGTTCTCAGATGCACCAGAACTATCAAAGAACTATTTCCTAGCTGATAAGGACATGACTTGGGATGAGGAAGCGGTTGAGGCAATTAAGACAGATGATGCCAAAAAACTAATCGACTCCTTCCTAAATCACCTTGAAGAAATTGATGAAATCGACGAAGAATTCGCTTCAACTATAATGAAGAAAATCCAAAAAGAAACAGGAATAAAGGGCAAGAACCTATGGTTCCCAGTAAGGGCTGCCATAACAGGATCAGTTCACGGACCAGAACTTTCTAACGCCTTCGTAATCATGGGCAAGGAAAAAATCAAAGAAAGATTAAATTACGTAAAGGAAAACTTTTAATGAAAATTCATAACACGCTTACAAGACAAAAAGAAGAATTTATCCCGATAGAAGAAAACAAAATAAGGATGTATGTCTGTGGGCCAACTGTTTATGATTATATGCACATTGGAAATGCTAGGCCATTAGTTGTATTTGATACCTTCAGACGCTATATGCAGTTTAAGGGCTACGATGTAAAATATGTGGTAAACTTCACAGATGTAGACGATAAGATAATCAACAAATCTATCGCCGAAGGAATCACTACCAAGGAAGTTACAGACAAATATATAGCTGCCTATATGGAAGATGCCAACGACTTAAATATAGATGAAGAAGATACCATCCACCCTAGGGCAACCGAGGTTATGGATGATATCATAGCCTTCGTCAAAGGCCTAATCGATAAGGGTATGGCCTACGAATCAGAAGGAGATGTCTACTTCGACGTATCAAAGGCAGACGATTATGGTAAGCTTTCAGGTAAAAACATAGAAGATCTAATCCACGGAGCAAGTAATAGACTAGATACTGCTGATGGATCAAAGAAAAAATCTCCAGTAGACTTTGCCTTGTGGAAGAAGACCAAAAAGGAAGGCGAAATAAGCTGGAAGTCTCCATGGGGAGAGGGAAGACCTGGCTGGCATATAGAATGCTCTACCATGAGTAAGAAAATCTTAGGAGAGACTATAGATATCCACGCTGGCGGAGAAGACTTGGAGTTTCCTCATCACGAAAACGAAATTGCCCAATCAGAAGGCCTTAATGAAAAGACTTTTGCCAATTACTGGATGCACAATGGAATGATCCAAGTAGACGGAACAAAGATGAGCAAGTCTTTGGGAAACTTCTTTACCCTTCATGATATCAAGAAGGAATATGACCTATCCATTATTAGATTTTGGTTACTTACAACAAATTATAGGCAACCAATCAACTTCACAAGAGAAATAATAGAGCAGGCTAAAGCCTCCCTTCAAAGACTAACCAATGCTTACTTTAGGCTAGAAGAACTGTTAGATAAGGCTGAAGGAAAGGCACTATCAGAAGAAGAGAAGAAGCTAGAAAATGATCTTAAGGCCTTTAAGGATAAGTTTATCGAAGTGATGGATGATGACTTAAACACAGCAGATGCTATCACGGTTTTATTTGACATAACAAAATTTGTAAATACAAAACTAGATTCATCATCAAGTAAGGATCTTGTAGATAAAACTTATAAGCTTTACAAGGAACTTTTCGATAGCTTGGGCCTTCTTGCTAAGAAGAAGGAAGCGGATGTAGACGTAGGAAAAATCGAAGAGCTAATAGCAAAAAGAACTGAAGCCAAAAAGGCCAAGGACTTTGCTACAGCAGATGCCATAAGAGATGAGCTTTCTGCTATGGGAATTACAATCAAGGATACCAGAGAAGGTGTCAAGTGGGAGATTAGCTGATGGATAAGATATACGGAAGAAAGCCAGTCCTAGACACCCTAGATACCGACATCAAAGTCTACAAGGCCTATATCTTAAAGCAAAATTCAAGGCTCGTTGATAAGATTATTGATAAGCTTAATCAAAAAAATATAGAAATATCCTTTGTAGATAAGAGATTTTTTGATAAGATAGATATGAACCACCAAGGTGTTATGCTTGAGGTCGAATCTTTTAAGTATGCTAGCCTAGAAGACTTATCGGATTCTTCAAGGCTTGTAATCTTAGATAAAATCGAAGACCCTCACAACCTGGGCGCAATCATTAGGAGTGCAGAAAGCTTTGGCTTTGACGCAGTTATAATTCCAGAAAGAAGATCTGCTTCTGTAACCTCAACAGTGTATAAGACTAGTGCCGGAGCTATTAATAACATCAAGGTAGTAAGGGTGACTAATCTAACAAGGACTATAAAGGACCTTAAGGGTCAGGGTTTTTGGATCTATGGCCTTGCTGGAGAAGCTCACTCTGATATAAGTCATGCAGACCTAAGAGGTAAGGTGGCTCTCGTTGTAGGCAACGAAGGCGAAGGAATCTCTAGACTTGTGAGGGAGAATTGTGATATGCTTATAAATATACCAATGCTTGGGAGAGTTAATAGCTTAAATGCCTCTGTAGCGGCGGCGATTTCTATGTATGAGCTATTAAGACAAAATGGCTTTAATTAAGAGAAACATCACCTTTATCGATGGCTACAATGTCATAAACAAATGGGGTGAACTTAAAGAAATCAGTAGGATTGACCTGGCGGATGCAAGGGATAAACTCATAGAAGAGATGGCAGAATATAAGTCCCTATCGGGAGAAGAACTTGTAATAGTCTTTGATGCCTACAATCTCGATAGGGTAAAAGAAACTATCGTAGAAAAATATGGGATGAAGATTGTATTTACTAAAAGGTTTCAGACTGCTGACACCTACATAGAAAGAGAGCTCGCAAAGGCTAATAGGCATCACAATATCAAGGTAGTAACTGACGATGGCGCTATCCAAACTCAGGTGACAAGCAAGGGAGCAAGCAGGGTTACGGCCCTTGAATTAAGACAAGACCTAGATACTATGAGAGGGCAGATCAAAAGAAAAAGGAAAGAAGACTTCAACCAAAACTTCAAAACTTTCCCTATATCAGATAAACTTTCTGATGTGATTGATAAAATTAAGGAAGATTTGGAAAATAAAAGTTAGGTAAATAAATTCAAATGGGTGATAAAATGGATAAAATAAATTTAAAAGACAAAAAAACCCTAGAGAAATTAAAAGAGTATCTCAACTCAGAGGACTTGACCGAAGAGGAGATTATCTCAATTCTTGAAGGTTTAACAGAAGAAGAAAAAGATGAGATAATAGATATTATATCAGACGAAGTGGATGATGACGAAGACGAAGACGATGACTTCGAAGAAAGAAGTAAAAATATATCAAAAACTTCAATCATGCCTATAAGCCGCCGTGATATGATAGAGCTATCTGATCTTACAAATGAGCAAATAGTGGAACAATTCCAAATAGGAAATCAGAATGCCCTAGCAGCCCTTGTAGAAAAAAACCAAGGACTTGTTAGAAGTAGGGCCTCATATTTCTTTAGGTCTCACGGAAATGACCTAGACCTAGAGGACCTAGTCCAATCAGGTATGCTTGGTATGATTCGTGCGGCAGAAAAGTTCGACCTATCCCTAGGCTATAAGTTTACAACTTATGCCTATAAGTGGATCGATAAGGCCATAAGAAAGGCCATCAACAAGGAAGGTCACACCATAAGAATACCTGCGGGTAAATATCTAAAACTTAATAAGCTTAAGCAAATTCTTAAGGCAAATCCAGAAGCAAGTGATGAGGAACTTTATAGGATTTTGGAAAAGGAAGGAATCGATAAGAAACAAGCAGACGATCTTTTCCTAATCAACAGAAACCAAGTAAACTCCACATCCCTTAACATCAACCTGGACAGTGAGGATTCGACAGGTGATGAGCTTATGGATATGGTAGGAGATGAGTCAACTCCAGTCGATATGCTAATACTAGAAAAAGACATGGAAAACTTCCTCCTTAAGGCCCTAGACCAACTAACAGATAGGGAAAAGCAAATCATAATCTTTAGATATGGTCTAGATAACGAAAAACCTAAGACACTCGAAGAAATTGGGAAGATTTACGACTTATCCAGAGAGAGAATTAGACAGATTGAAAATCAAGCCTTGGGCAAACTAAAAGAATTTTCTGAAAGAGAAGAATAAAATAGTGGCTGAGCCAGATGTCGGCCACTCCTTCTTAAACTTAACCAATTCGATAGTTTTTAATAATAATGTATAATATTCCTACTTTTCGTTTAAATCTAGACGATTTAGCTTAATGCATAAAAAACGTTTGCATTTTTAATGATTATCTAGTAACATATAAGTAGATTATTAAAGAAAAGGAGGTACCTATGTACGAACAAAAAGTAACACTTTCTAATGAAATAGGTTTACATGCTAGACCAGCATCTATTTTTATCAGACAAGCCGTTAAGTTCCCATGTGACATCACAGTAGAGAAAGCTGGTAGAAGTTATAATGCAAAATCTATCATGTCAGTTCTTAGCATGAGTGCTTCTAAAGGCGATGAGATAATTATTAGAGCAGACGGTGAATCAGAAAATGAAGCTGTAAGTGCACTCATTGACTTAGTTGAGAATAAGCTTGCAGATTATTAATAATATTTTTACACAAAACGAACTATTAGTTTAGCTCGTTTTTTTGTGCTTAAATTTAGCTCTACTAGCTGATTCTTTTTTTCTAAAGATAATTGAATTATTGACTAGGCCTGTAAGAGCCTATTTTTCTTAAATTTATCTTTAACAAGGATATTTGACTTGATGGAATTAGAAAATTTATCTAAGCCTACAAAGATTCTTACAAGATGTTTATTTTTACCTTTCTTTAGGGTAAATTGATTAAAGGGATAATTTGATAATCCCTAGTAAAAGAGTATACTTTAAATAGATTTTTGAAAAATAAAAAGAGGTGCAGATGACTAATTTATTAAAGATAGAAGATCTTCACGTATCAGTTGGAGATAAGAAGATTTTAGATGGTATAGATTTAGAGATAAATAAGGGCGAAGTTCACGTTGTAATGGGATCAAATGGTTCCGGTAAGTCAACCCTAATGAATACAATTATGGCCAACCCTGTCTATGAAGTTACAGATGGAAAGATTTTCTTTGAGGGAGAAGATATCACAGAAGAATCTGTAGATAAGAGAGCTAGACGCGGGATTTTCATGAGCTTCCAACATCCAGACGAGATTCCTGGAGTTAAGCTTAATGACTTTTTAAGAATTTCCAAAGAGCAAAGAGAAGGAAAGAAGCCTTCAATTCTTGCCTTTAACAAGGAATTATCAAAAGAGATGAAAGATCTAAAGCTTTCTGATGATTATGCTACAAGATATGTAAACGTAGGATTTTCTGGTGGTGAAAGAAAAAAATCAGAGATTCTTCAAATGAAGATGCTTAATCCAAAGCTTGCCCTCCTAGATGAGACAGACTCAGGTCTTGACGTGGATGCCGTAAGAATTGTAAGCGAAGGAATCAAGGACTTCTTAAGCGAGGATAATGCAGTAGTTATCATAACTCACCACAGAGAGTTACTTTCAAATATCAAGGCTGACTATGTACACATCCTAAAAGACGGCAAGATCCAAGAGACAGGCGACGATAGCCTAATGGATAAGATTGAAAAAGAAGGATACGAGTGGGTGTAAGATGAAAGAAATTAATATTGAAGATCAATTAAAGGAGCTCGATCGAGGATATTACGACTTCTTTAATGAATTTGAATATGCAGATATAACCGAAAAGGGTCTTAATGCTGATATAGTAAATGAGATTTCTAAGAAGAAAAACGAACCAGACTGGATGAGAAGGAGGAGACTAAAATCTCTTGCTCTTTTCGAAAAAATTGACAACCCTTCTTGGGGACCAGACCTTTCTGAGCTAAACATGGATGATATCACAACTTATGTTAAGCCAAAATCTGATAAGAAATCTAACTGGGAAGCCCTTCCAGAAGAGATTAGAGATACCTTTGATAGACTCGGAATCCCTCAAGCTGAGCAAGAGTCTCTTGCAGGTGTAGGTGCCCAATACGACAGTGAGGAAGTATATCACTCAATCCAAAAGCACCTATCTGATCAAGGGGTAATCTTTACGGACTTCTCATCAGCCCTTAGGGAACATGAGGATATAGTAAAGGCCTACTTCCAAAAGGCCATTCCTCCAACTCTACACAAATACGCAGCCCTTCACGGAGCTGTATGGAGTGGAGGTTCACTAATCTATGTTCCAGAAGGAGTTGAGGTAGATATTCCTCTCCAATCCTACTACAGGCTAAACGCTCCTGGAGCAGGCCAATTCGAGCATACAATGATCATAGCAGAAGATAATGCCAAGGTTCACTTTATCGAGGGCTGTTCTGCTCCAAGATACAATGTAGTTAACCTTCACGCAGGTTCTGTAGAAATCTTTGTCGGAAAAAACGCCGAAGTTAGATTTTCAACCATAGAAAACTGGTCAAGGAATATGTACAACCTAAATACCAAAAGAGCCATCGTCCAAGAAGGCGGCAAGGTAATTTGGGTATCAGGTTCTTTCGGATCTAAGGTGTCTATGCTTTATCCAACAAGCGTTCTTGCAGGAGAAGGAGCTAGTGCAGAATATACAGGAATCACTTTTGCATCTAACGGCCAATATATCGACAATGGTTGCTCTATGATTCACCTTGCTCCAAACACTTATTCAACAGCCCTTACAAAATCAATCACAGCAGGTTCTGGTAAGAGCATGACAAGGTCTCTCGTTCAAATGAAGAAGAACTCAGCTGGTTCCAGATCAACAGTAGACTGCGAGAACCTAATGATTTCAGAAGAGTCCCAATCAGATACAATACCTGTACTAGATATTAGAAATGACGATGTAGATTGCGGCCACGAAGCCAAAATAGGATCAATCGATCAAGGACAAATCTTTTATCTAATGAGCAGGGGAATTCCTGAAGAAGAAGCTAAATCAATGATTGTAAGAGGTTTTGCTGAACCAATTTCTAGAGAGCTTCCACTAGAATATGCTGTCGAGATGAATCGTCTTATCGATATGGAATTGGAAGGAGCAAACGGCTGATGGCAAGAATTAACGAAATGAGAATGCCAACTTGGGCAAGTCTCGGACTAAATTATTTAAAAGAAGATAAAATCAATATAGAAAATATAGAAGAAATCTCAAAGGCAGAAGATTTTTCGGAATTAAGTGAAGTTGAAGAAGCCTTCGCAGGCCACAAGGTCGGCATTTCTGAAAAAATTGAAAAAGAAAATAAAGATTTTAGAAACAAAGCCTATAACTTCGATGTTAAGGGAGAAAGAGAAACAGAATTTATCGAATTTGACCTAAATAAGGATGAAAATATTATAGTGTCAAACATTGGCATCAAGGCGGGTGAAGCTAGCAAATCATCATTTTTGATAAATATTTTCGATGATGGTTCAGAGAAGATCTTCCTTAACTCAAGAATTAGGGCGAAACTTGATAAGAATTCCTATGTCAAAATTGTCGTGGTTACAAATCTTGGAAAAGATGCTACAAACCTAAACTCAATTGGAACTTACCTTGCAGAAGATGCTATATTGGATATCACTTATATAGAAGTTGGAGCTGGCAAGAGCCTTGTAAATATCGACAATATCCTTAAGGGAGATAGGGCTCAGGTCATCCAAAAGGGAGTATACTTTAAAGAAGGAGATGACTTCCTAGATCTTTTAGCTACTAACGAGCACTTTGGAACTGATACTGATTCAGAATGTATGTTCAACGGTGCCCTAAAGGACAGGGCTGAGAAGAACTTCAAGGGAGTAGTTGACCTAAGAAGAGGCTGCCACAAGGCAGATGGTAAGATCGGCGACTATTCTATGATGCTTTCAGATGATGTAATCAACAAGTCTGCCCCAATCCTCCTAAACGAGGAAAGGGAAGTTGCTGGAAACCACGCAGCAAGCGTAGGTAGACTAAATAAGGAAATGCTATTTTACATCATGAGCCGTGGCTTTAGTAAGAAACAAGCCGAAGCTATGATGCTTGAAGCAAACTTTGCTCCAGCTATTGATAATATCGAATATGAAGCTTTGAGAGATAAGATCAGAGCGAAAGTTCATCAAATGAACCTAGGATACGATTTATGATTGATGTAGAAAAAATTAGAGCTGACTTTCCCTACCTTGATAGCGAAAAGGTGGGAAAGGAAGTTATTTATTTAGATACAGGAGCGACAAGTCAGAAGCCAGCCTATGTGATTGATGCAGTTGACGAATACTACAGATATTCTAACGCCAACCCTCACAGGGGAGCCCACTTTCTAAGCTGGAAGGCGACAGAAGCTTACGAAGAAACAAGGGAAGTTGTAAAAGACTTTATAGGAGCTAGGAAATCTTCTGAGATTGTCTTTACAAGATCGACCACAGAGGCCTTAAACCTCTTGGCCTATTCTTATGGGCTAAACAATCTCAAAAAAGATGACGAAATTCTAATTACAATACTAGAACATCATGCAAATCTCGTTCCATGGCAAATGGTAACAAAAAAGACTGGGGCAAAGCTAGTCTATGCCTACTTAAATGATGACTACAGCCTAGATTATGATGATTTAAAAAGCAAAATCAACGATAAGACTAAGATAGTTTCTGTAACTGGAGCAAGCAATGTTACAGGAGAGCTTATCGATTCAAAGCTTATTACTAAATGGGCTCATGAAGTTGGTGCCATATCAATAGTAGACGGAGCCCAACTTATCCCTCACGTAAAAACAGACGTAAAAGATATAGATTGTGATTTCTTAGTCTTTTCAGGACACAAGATGTTCTCTCCTATGGGAATCGGGGTCCTTTATGGAAAATACGAGCTTTTGGATAAGCTTGAGCCTTTCAACTACGGCGGAGATATGATAGAATATGTCTATGAACAAGAATCTACTTTCCAAGAGCCACCTATCAAATTTGAAGCTGGAACTCCAAATGTAGGAGGAGTCCTTGGACTAAAAGCTGCGATTGAGTATGTAGAAAAAATCGGTATGGATGAGATATTTGCCTATGAGCATGAATTAACTTCCTATGCCTATGATTTGATAAAGGACATCCCAAATATCAAAATCTTCTATCCGACAAATGGCAAGGCAGGATCTGTAATATCATTTACCTTTACAGACATCCACCCACACGATATAGCTACAATCCTTGATAGCAAGGGAATAGCTGTAAGAAGCGGCCACCATTGTGCTATGCCCCTTCACGGATACTTGGGCATATCTGCAACTGCCAGAGCATCATTTTCTATATACAATACCAAAGAAGAAGCAGAGATTTTTGCCCGTGAATTAAAAAATGTAAGAAAGGTGATGGGCCTATAATGAATATGGAAGAAATTTATAGTCAAATAATACTAGATCATTCAAGAAATCAAGCTAACAAACACGACTTGGAAGATGCAGATATCAAAGAACCAGGCCACAATCCATCCTGTGGGGACGAAATCGTCCTCCAACTAAAGATGGATGGAGATATCATAAAAGATGCAGCCTTCACAGGAGATGGCTGTGCCATAAGCCAAGCTGCAACTAGCGTTATGTGCGATATTATAGTTGGAAAGACTAAGGAAGAAGCTAAGAAGCTTGCTGATATCTACATAAGAATGATCAAAAGAGAAGATGTTACGGACGAAGAGCTAGAGCTCTTAGAAGATGCGGTAGCCTTCAAGAACATCCAAAATATGCCACAAAGAGTAAAGTGTGCCCTCCTATCATGGAAGACACTTGACCAAACTATCTAAGATGAATTTGAAAAACTTTGAATTGATGGAATTTATAACGAGTCTAGTATCAGCTATTCTCTTGTACGTTCTAACAATCTATCAATATCTTAATTCTAAACCTTACTTTTATCTAGTTTTGATAGCAGCTCTTTTAATGAGTGCGAATGCCTATCTTAAGTATAAAAAGTATAAGGATAAGAGAAAAATTTGAAAAATAAATAATAATATCTTATAATGTAAGTAGCTAGGGGTGCAATAGCTGAGAGATGGAATTATCCATTAACCCTTTAAACTTGTTAGGTTAAAACCTGCGTAAGAAAGCTAATTATAATAAAGCAAAAGTTTAAAGACCCCTAGAAGGGGTCTCAGAGCGTAGACAAAGTAACTTCAATCGAAATTTATTTTATCGTTAAGTTACCCTTATCTCGACTAAGAGAGTGAAACGAACGCATGGAGAGATCTCATTAGATTTCTCCGCTCACTCCGTTCGGTCGAAATAAGGGT
>NZ_JALEIL010000077.1 GCF_022770135.1 Anaerococcus sp.
TTTCCCTATCAAAGGATAGATACTTCTCGAACAAATATGTAATATTAGCTATTAAATTCTCTGAATCGGTAGCAGGATCTAAATGGAAATTCTCATATATTTCTTTTTCTCTTTCAGATAGCTTAAAATTTCTAGCTAAAACTTCCGAGTATTTTTTCATACATAGGCTATAGTACAAGTTTTCTCTAAGAGCTAAGTTCTTTCTCCTAAGATCATTCTTATCGGCCAAGAAGTCTTTGGCGTAAGCTTGCCTTAGGTCTTTAAGGATTGGTCTTTTACTAACTTCCTTGTCATAAGAGCAAGTTTCCAAAAGGTAGAGGGCAAATATGTCGTATTTTTCATAATTTTTCTTATTTTCCCACAAGGCAAAGAGCTCTTCTATTATTTCCCTGCCGAAGTATTTTACAGCAAGACCTATAATTAAGTTCATATAAAAGCTTGGATTGCCATTTAGGTCAGTCCCTACAAGAATGGGCTTGTAACCATAGGATAAGGCTCCATTCCAAATCCAATTGAATGCTCTGTTTTGATTGGATTTTCCCTTACTAGAAATCATTGTCTTCGAAAACATCTCCTTTAGATAAATTTTCACTGAAACGCGCCTTTATCACATCTCTTATAAGTGTTTTCTCATAAGAATCGAAGACCTTATTTACCAAACACATATCGAAAGCCTCATCAAGACCTAAGCCAGCTTTGACAAGATCAAGGCTATCGAAAATCCCTCTTAAGTCAATTGCATTATCGGATATCTCACCGGCATCAGCCTTGGTCTTGATGTCATAAAATAATTTTCCTAGCTGGTCTTTAACTTCTAGTTTTAATTTAGGATAATTGTCTGTAAAGATTTTACTTAGGTCATCTTCTGTAATTATAGGCATATCGATTATCACAAATCTAGAAAGAAGGGCCTCATTAAGCTCACGAGTTCCCTCATAATTGTAGTTCATGGTAGCTATAAATCTCGTAGCAGGGTGGATTTCTATTAAATCATTTCCTGGTATGTCGATTATTCTCCTATAATCTAAAATTGAATGAAGGACTGCCATAGCTTCGTTTCTAGCCATATTAATCTCATCTAGGACAAGGAGGCCTCCACATTTACAAGCAGAAGTCACCGGCCCATCCCTAAAGACTACATTTCCATTAGCTAGGGTGTCGCTTCCTATAAGGACTTGGGAGTCTATATTTACATGGAAAGAAACATTCCACATGGGCCTGTTGAAAATTTGGGATAGATTTTCTGCTAGGACATTTTTCCCGGTAGACTTACTTCCTACAAGGAGGATATTTTTTCCTGAAAGAAAGGCTGAAATGGCCTTATTTAAGACATCTTCTCCTATATAAGTGAATTTTGGCCTTGCAATCCTTCCTTTGAGTTTATCATCTATTGGATTTTCATTTACAAATTTTTTGATTGCTTTATAGTTCATCTTATTTCTCGATTGGATTTATTTCGTTTTTTACGTAAAGCTTCCTAAAAAAGGCTGATATTATTATCTCTTCCTCATCATCTATATACATTACTAGATTGGGGTTGTAATAGATATCAAGATCTTCAGTTTCTTGAAGTTTGTATCTATTCTTATCATCTTCTTTAGTAAGAATTACAATATCGATAGATCCGATTCCACAACAGGAGGCCTTCTGGTCTAAATCTGGATTGATAAAGATTTCTTTGATTTGCTTTTTCTTAACTAAGGCCTTGGCCTTTTTATCTAAGGTGAATTTCATATACTCTCCTAAAATAAGTTTTTAATAAAAAAGAGTGGCGACTGCCACCCTCTTAGTAAATTTAGTCTAATTTAATTGCTTCAATTCTTCTTCTATTTTTCTTAGATACCTTTACAACGAATATTGCATAAGCTATAGCAAGGATTCCTGCTATTGGGTAAGCAATCTTAAAGTCTTGACCGAAACCAAGTCCTTTGACGTTGATTATGAAGGCAAATACTATGAAAGTATAGAAGATTCCTGGAATCAATGTGATTAGGTAGTTCTTATTGTTGTAGATTAGATAGCTTGTAGCTACAGCTAGGGCAAAGATTGCCACGAATTGGTTTGTAAATCCGAAGTATCTCCAAAGAATGTTGAATCCTTTAGGGTTAGATTTAGCAAAGTAAAGGATAGCTGCTGCTGGAACAAATAGACAAGCTGCAAGACCTGCACGCTTACCAGCTACTTTTTGGTCTATGTTAAGTTCTTCAGCTATGATTAGCCTAAGAGATCTAAAGGCAGTATCACCAGATGTGATAGGAAGTGCTATAACACCGATTACTGCAATAAGGCCTCCGACATTACCCATGAAGTATCTTGAGATTTCACCAACCATAAGAGTACCTGGTGTGTCTAGGGCAGCTGTTCCTGTAGAGAAAATTACCATAGCGCCTGCAGCCCAAATCATAGCGATAATTCCTTCTGCAATCATTGTAGAGTAGAAGGTAGTCTTAGCTTCTTTTTCGCTTTTAACTGTTCTTGAAACAAGAGTAACTTGGGAACCGTGGAAGCCTGAAAGTATACCACATGCAACTGTAATGAAGAATGATGGTATAAATCTTTGTCCAAGTGGATGCTTAGCTAGAAGTCCTTGACCCTTAAATGATAGGTCAGCATTTCCTTTAAATATAATTCCTATTAGTACACCAATTGCAGAGATAATGAGGAAGGCACCAAATATTGGATAGATTCTTCCGATTAGCTTATCTATTGGTAGGACTGTTGAAAGGATATAATATGCGAAGATTACTGCATAAATTACCCAAATTACATTAGAGTTTGGATCTGCACCCATGATATCATTTGCGATTAAGTCTCCTGGTGTATAAACAAAAACAACACCTGTTAGAAGAAGTAGGATTGCTATAACAATATTGTAGAATTTTCTGCATCCTTCACCAATGTACTTACCAACAAGCTTTGGAACTTGGCTTCCGCCATTTCTCATTGATATAAATCCTGTACAAAAATCGTGAACTGCACCTGCAAAGACACATCCGATTGGAATTGCGATAAAAGCGATTGGTCCAAAAAGTATACCTTGGATAGGGCCTAAGATAGGGCCAGTTCCTGCGATGTTTAGTAAGTTAATAAGCCAGTTTTTCTTCTCGCTCATTGCAACAAAGTCGACTCCGTCAGCTTTTCTAACAGCTGGAGTCTCACGATCGTCGGGTTCAAGTTGTTTCTCAACATATTTAGAATAGAGAAAACCTCCGACGATCAATATTATAAGACCGATAATAAATAATAACATATTTCCTCCTTTATTTATGTATCTACTTTAATTATAAATGTTTTTATGAATAATTACAAGAGAAATAACGTTTTCTAATGTAAAATATTTATTAAATTGTGGCAAATATAAATAATTAAAGCTCATACTTATAGAGATATTGAATTTATACTATTTGAAAGTATAATAATCATAGCAAAAGAGTGGGGGATGGTTTCCACTCTTTTAATCTGTTAAGACGAAGGAAGGTAGTATGGATTTAACAAAAAGATTGAAAGAAGTCTTTGAAGCAGATATCGAAAATTTAGGTTACGAATTAGTAGATATCGAATTTAAAGGCCAAAAAAACAACAAAATCCTAACGTTCTTTATCTACAATAAGGATGGGATTACAATCGAAGATTGTGAGAAGGTTAGTGCTTTTCTTGATGAGAAACTCGACGAGATTGATATCATAAAAGATTCATATTATCTCGAAGTCTCAAGTCAAGATTTATCCCGCCCTCTAAAGACTGATAGAGATATAGAAAGAAATAAGGATGAGCTATTAAAAATCAAGTTAAAAAATGGAGAGATTTTCCTAGGTAAAATCAAAGATATTGGCGAAGATTTTTATGAATTTGTCCTAGAAGATGAAAATACAAAGAAAGTTAAGAAAGAAGACGTAAAAGAAATTTATATTGAGATTGTTTTCTAAGGAGATATTATGAACAATGATTTTATGTTGGCTTTGGATGAGCTTTGTAAGGAAAAAAATCTGGATAAGGCAACCATCCTAGATGCCTTACAGAAGGCCCTTATCAAAAGTTACCAAAAAAATTATGACAATGAGGAAAATGTAGATGTCATAATCGATGAAGAAACCGGACAAATTGAAGTCTTTGCCCTAAAGGAAGTAGTAGATGAGGTAGATGATACTATTACAGAAATATCCCTAAAGGATGCCTTAGAGGAAAACTCAAGCTATCACTTAGGAGATATAGCGAGGATTAAGCTTACTCCCAAAAACTTCGGCAGAGTCGCGGCCCAAACTGCAAGAAATATCGTAATCCAAAAGATTAGAGATGCCCAAAGAGATTCCCTCTATGGAGAATACATCGAAAGGGCAAATGAGATGATTACAGGAACTGTACAAAGACAAGATAAGTACAATGTATACGTCAACCTAGATAAAATCGAAGGCGTAGTTCCAATCAAAGAGCAAGTTCCTACAGAAGAGTATCCAGCAAATGCCAAGATGAAGTTTCTTATAAAGGAAGTTAGGAATTCCTCCAAAGAACCTCAAATTGTATTATCAAGATCAAGTCAAGATCTTATTACAAGGCTTTTCGAGCTTGAAGTTCCTGAGATTACTGATGGGATAATTGAAATCTATTCCCTAGCTAGAGAAGCTGGATCTAGGACAAAGATGGCAGTATTTTCGAATGATGAAGGAATTGATGCGGTCGGTGCTTGCATTGGCTTTAAGGGAATTAGGGTAAACTCCATAGTTGAAGAGCTACAAGGAGAGAAAATTGACATAATTAATTTTGACAAAGACATCAAAGTATTTATATCAAATGCCCTATCGCCAGCTGATATAATCGAAGTTCTAGTTAATGAAAAAAGCAAGAAGAGTCTTGTAGTTGTAGCAAGTGACCAACTGTCCTTAGCCATAGGTAAGGAAGGTCAAAACGCAAGACTTGCGGCAAGACTAACTGGCTGGAAGATCGATATAAAAAGTAGCGAAGAATACGAAAGCCTAAGCCAAGAAGAAATAGATGAAATACTTGGCCTAAATGAAGTAGACGAAGAGGTCAGAGAAGTGAGTGATGAAGAAGCTACTTTTAATGATGAAAATATTTCTTTAGATCCTGTTGAAGAAAATGATGATACTGAAGAAGATTTTGAAGTAGAAGAAATAATAAAAGAAGAAAGTGACGATACAGTTGAAGAGATTACAAATATTGATTCTACTGTAGAAGCTAGTGAAGAAGATGAATCTAATGAGGATTAGAAAATGAAAAAAGCTAAGAAGATTCCACAAAGAAAATGTGTGGTATGTGGCAAGCTTAAAGACAAAAAAGACCTTCTAAGAGTTGTAAAAAACAAAGAAGAAGGGATTTTGATAGATGAATCTGGAAAGAAAAACGGAAGAGGCGCCTATATATGCAAGGATGATGCTTGTATAGAGGATGCCATCAGAACTAATAAGCTAAACCGAGTTTTTAGAACAGAAGTTTCGGATGAACTTTACGAGGAGTTAAAAGCTTATGAAGTAAATTGAGGAGAGTTATATGGCAGAAAAAGTAAGAGTATATGAATTAGCAAAAGAAAATAATATGGCAGCCAAGGAAATGGTAAAACTATTAAATGAGGAATTTGGCCTAAACATCAAATCCCACATGTCCATGGTTGGAGGAAGTGATCTTGAGCTTATACAAGGCTATTTTGATGAGATAGAAGAAGAGAAGAAAAAATCTAATAAAAAGAAACATCAAAAAGAAAATAATAAAAATAGTAAAAATAATAAAAATCACAAAAACATCAAGCAAGCCAAAGATGTTGAAGAAGATGATTTTGAAGAAGAAAAGCCTAAGAAAAAGAGAAAGAAAAAAAGCAAAAACAAGAAAACTTCCAAGGCTAACAAGAAACAAGTCGAAGAGAAAAAGA
>NZ_JALEIL010000110.1 GCF_022770135.1 Anaerococcus sp.
AGTTTGTATATCAGAAAGAATTTAGAAGTTTAAATCAACTAAAATTAGAACTATCAGAGTATATTTATTGGTACAACAACCTAAGGATCCATGGATCCTTAGATTACTTACCACCAGTTAAATATAGACATTTAAGATCAAATAGAAGTTATTAGTTAGTCTTAGATTAGTGCGTTCGATTTTAGATTGTACAATTAGGTGTTGACAATCCACTGTATATAAAGAATTAAGATGGTGATTGTTAGGAGTGAATATGGAAAAGATAGCAATAATGGTAGATTCTGGGGCAGATATTAGTCCGGACCTTGCAAGGGAGAAGGGTATATACTACCTTCCTTTGTATGTAAATATTGGAGGAGACTTCCTTAAGGATAGGATTGACATAAGCCCTGATGAGTTTTATTCCTATATTAAAAAAGAAGGAGTTCAAGCGAAGACAAGTCTTCCAGCACCAGGAGATATAATGGAGCTTATTGAAGAGATCAAAAATGACGGCTACGATAAGCTTATAATGATTACAATTGGAAGTAACTTTTCTGGAACCTTTAACCTTTGCGATATGATAGAAGCAAATGGGATTGAGACCTACGCCTTTGATAGTAGAAACCTAACTATGGCAGAAGGATTCTTGGCTCTTTTTGCCAAAGATCTCATAGATCAAGGAAAAAGCTTTGAAGAAGTAAAAGAAGGCTTGGAGAAGGCACGTGAGAATTCGAGAGTATTTTTCACTTTGGAATCCCTAAAATATATAATAGAAGGCGGAAGAGTCCCAAAGACTTTCGGCAAGCTTTCCGATGCCTTAAATGTTAAGCCATTAATTACAGTAAATCCTGAAGATGGAAAGTTTAAGCTAATGAAGATCGTCAGAGGAGAGAAGAGGATATTTAAGCAATTCTACAAGATTGCCAAGGAATATCTAGAAGATGCCAAAAACTACTATATATTTATAGCTAATGGAGACTCTACTGATATGGCAGAGAAACTTGAAGAGACACTAAAGGAATTTATTGATGGAGCAAGTCTATTTATCAGAGGTCAAATCTCCCCAACACTTGGGGCTAATACCGGACCTGGTCTATTCGGTTTTGCCTTTCTAAAGATAAACTAGTAAGGGTATTTTATGAATATGAAAAATAAGGACAATATTCTAGCTGAGATTGTAAAAAAGACCAAACTTCACTTCTTTAGGTCAGTCTTTAAGAACTATCATGCTTCGTCATTAAGCTTAGGTGAGAGTATGATCCTAGAAGTGATAGAATATCTTGAAAGGCCAAGTATCAACGACTTGGTCAAGTTTTTGTATATGTCTCAGCCCAATGTATCCTATAGGATAAATGTCTTACAGGAGAAGGGCTATGTGACAAAGAATAAGTCCGTGGAGGACGCAAGGATTACCCATATAATCTTGACAGATAAGTACTTTTCTTACAAAAGAAAGAAAAACGAACTGACAGCAAGGGTTCTTAGAAATGTAGAAAATAAACTTGACGAAAAAGAAAGAGAATATCTATACGAGAACTTAGATCTTGTAAATAGGGAGCTTGAAAAAGAGCTTAGGGAATTTCTTAGATAGAAAATAAGTTGAAAGCTCTTGTCGGAAATTCAAGGAAGATTCTTGACAAAAAACATATAATATAGTATTATATAGGATGTAGACAACAAAGAAGTACCCAACTCACCTGCCGACTTAAGTTTGTAGGTTAATAATTTTTAATTACGAGATTTAATTATAAATTGGAACGGGTACTTTGTGCCCGCTTTTTTTAATATATGGAGGTATACTTATAAAAGATTTAAGAATAAATGATGAAATTAGAGCTAAGCAAGTAAGACTTATTGATGAAAATGGTAATCAGGTAGGAATAGTTGACCTAAACAGAGCCCTAGATATGGCTTATGATAGCAAACTCGACCTAGTATTGATGAGCCCAAAGGCTAAACCACCTGTTACTAGAATAATGGATTACGGCAAGTTCAAATATGATCAAGAGAAAAAAGAAAAAGAGAATAGAAAAAAACAAAAAAATGCTCAACTAAAAGAAACAAGATTTTCTCTTAATATAGAAGATAATGACTTGCAAACTAAGGCAAATCAAAGCATGAAATTCTTAAATAACGGGGATAAAGTAAAAGTTTCTATAAGATTCCGTGGTAGAGAGCTTGGACGTAAAGAGCCTGGCTACGAATTGATGGATAAGTTTAAGACAATGCTAGGAGATTCTTACAAGGTTAGCAAAAAACCAAAAATGGAAGGAAGATCCCTAGTAATGTTTATAGAACCAAACGACGAAAAAGGAGAATAAGATGGCAAAGAAAAATAAAACAAGAAGAGCTGCAGTTAAGAGATTCAAAGTTACTGGCAGCGGTAAAGTAATGAGAAGAAAAGCTTACAAGGGACACCTTACAGCTAAGAAATCACCAAACAGAAAAAGAAGACTAAGAAAAGCAACAATTGTTTCATCAAGCGAATTGAAAAACGTAAAGAACATGATCGGTGCATAGGAGGATATAGATGGCAAGAGTAAAAAGAGCAGTAAACGCTAAAAAAAGACACAAAAAAGTATTAAAACAAGCTAAAGGATACTACGGTTCCAAGAGCCTTCTATTTAGAACAGCTAACCAAGCTGTAATGAAATCTCTTAACTATGCTTACATCGGAAGAAAGCACAGAAAAAGAGACTTCAGAAAACTATGGATCGCAAGAATCAACGCAGCAGCAAGACTTAACGGAACAAGCTATTCTAAATTTATGGGTAACCTTAAGAAAGCAAACATCGATATCAACAGAAAAATGCTTGCTGAACTTGCAGTAAACAACCCAGAAGAATTCGCTAAACTTGTAGAGCTTGCAAACCAAGCAGCTTAATGGTAATCAAATCTCAAGCTAACCCAAAGTTTAAATTAATAAAAAAGCTTAGAAATAAAAAATACAGGGATAAGGAAGGCCTTTTTGTCATAGAGTCGAGAAAGCTTGTCGAGGAAGCTATCAAGTCTCATGCTGACATAGACTTTCTTTTCCTAAGAGAGGGGATATCTTTTGAAGGAAATATCCCTTGCCTTGTATTTGATGATAATTGTTTTAACAAGCTAAGCGAATTAAAGTCGCCTGATGGCTACGCCGCTGTGATTAGGAAAAATAAAGCAGAAGACCTAAGCTCTGATAGGGTTCTACTCCTAGATCATATTTCTGATCCTGGTAATATGGGAACCATCATTAGATCTGCTGAGGCCTTTGGCTTTTCTGATATAATTCTTACCAAGGGATGCGTGGATATCTACAACGAGAAATGCCTAAGGGCATCTATGGGATCAGTCTTTAGGGTAAATATCATAGAGCTTAGCCTTGATGAGATATCTAATCTTAAAGATAATTATAGATTTCTTTCAAGTCATATGGAAGGAATCGATGTTAGAAAGTATGATAGTTCTAACGATTCGATAGTTCTTGCTATAGGTAACGAGGCCAATGGACTGAGTGAGGATATAAGGAAATTGACCGACGATTTTATCAAGATTTCAATGCAAGGAGAAATCGAATCCTTAAACGCTGCGATAGCGGCAAGTATAATGATGAATACACTAGGCTAGTGATTCGGAAAGACTTTAGTTATTCTTATACAGCAAATTGGGGATGTTGAGAGCCTTTTAAGTAACGACTAGGGGTATTCACCGATGAAGCTTGAGATGAATAAAGTAGTCGATACGTTTAAGCTTACGTTAAAGCTAAGAGTGGATTTATATATGTATTTACTAGTAAATATGATATGTAAATCAAATAAGGTGGTACCGCAGAATTATCTGTCCTTTAGAGGGCGGATTTTTTTATTTGGAGGAAAAATGGAAGAGAATTTAACAAAAGTATTAGAAACTTTTAAGAATGAAATAGAAAGTGCCAAGTCCCTAGACGACTTGGAAAAGTTAAGAATAAAGTACTTAGGAAAAAAGGGTGAGATAACAGACCTTAAAAAATCAATCGCCAAACTTCCTAATGAAGAAAAGCCTGCCGCAGGTAAGCTAATCAACAAGACCAGCAAGGAAATAGAAGAAAAACTCGCCCTAAAAAACGAAGAGATCAAAAAAGTCCTTCTAGAAGAGAAGGTTAAGGCAGAAAAAATCGACGTCACAGCTCACTTTGATAAGCACGAATCAGGTCATTTGGCAGTGATTAACCAAACAATGGAAGAGCTAGAATCAATCTTCCAAAACATGGGCTTCGATGTAGTTGAAGGCCCAGAAGTCGATACAGTGAAATTCGTCTTCGATGATCTAAACTCACCAGAAGATCACCCAGCAAGGTCAACATCAGATACCTTTTATATCAATGATGAAGTATTACTTAGACCTCACACATCAAGCATGCAAATTAGGGTAATGAATGAGGGCAAACTTCCTATAAAGATGGTTTCAGCAGGAAGAGTTTTCAGAAATGACGAGGTCGATGCGACCCACTCACCAATGTTCCACCAATTGGAATGCTTGGTAGTTGACGAGAATGTCTCTATGGCAAATCTTAAGGCAACTCTTGAGACCTTTATAAAGGAAATGTTTGGAGATGAGATGAAATTAAGATACCGTCCTCACCACTTCCCATTCACAGAGCCAAGTCTTGAAGTAGATGTAACCTGCCCAATCTGTAAGGGAGAAGGCTGCCCTGCTTGTGGTAATACTGGTTGGTCAATGGAGCTTTTGGGTGGAGGAATGGTCCATCCAAATGTATTAGAGGCTTGTGGTATTGATAGCGAAAAATACACAGGTTTTGCTTTTGGACTAGGAGTCGATAGGATTGCCATGGTTAAATATGGACTCGATGACATAAGACTTCTTTATGATAATGACAAGAGATTTATGGAACAATTCTAGGAGGATATATGTTAGTACCTTTAATATGGCAAAAAGATTATATAAAAATAGATAAAGACCTTAAGACAATTACCGATAGGCTTTCAGAGACAGGATCGCACGTAGAAGAAGTTACAATCCACACATCTGACCTTGATGGAATCCTTGTAGGTAAGGTTACCGACCAAGATAAACATGCGGAGGCTGATAGGCTCCAAGTTCTTACAATAGATATTGGAAAAAACGAACCGATCACAATCATAACCAATGCCAAAAATACCAAAAAAGGCGACTTCCTTCCAGTTATCACATCAGGAACTAAGCTTGATGATGGAACGTTAATCGAAGACCATGACTTTTTTGGAATTGTAAGCCAAGGTATGCTTACAGCCTACAGCGAACTAGGCTATGAAGATTCAGTAATTCCAAAGGAACTTAGGGAAGGTGTTATAGTTCTAGAAGGAGAATACGAACCAGGTACTCCTTTAAGCGAGGTAATTCATTCAAACAGCCCTGTAATTGAATACGAAATCACACCAAACAGACCAGACTGCCTTTCAATAATAGGTATGGCAAGAGAAACTGCGGCAAGTTTTGGAGAAAAAATCACCTACCCAAGTCTCGACTTTAAGGAAAATGATGAGGATATAAAAGACTATTCTAATGGAGTTTCTATAGAAAGTGACAAGTGCAATCGCTTTGTAGCAAGAGTTGCCAAAAATGTCGAAGTCAAAAGATCTCCTCAATGGCTTCAAAACTACCTTATGCTTGCAGGCATGAGACCAATCAATAATATCGTAGACATTACAAACTTCGTAATGCTTGAAACAGGTCAACCCCTCCACGCCTACGACCTCGACAAATTAGCTGATCAAAAAATCATAGTAAGAGATGCTAAGGAAGGAGAAATCCTACAGACTCTTGATGGAGTAGATAGAAAGCTAGACCCTTCAATGCTAGTAATAGCTGATGGCAAGGAAGCAATCGGCCTTGCAGGTCTTATGGGAGGAATGGACTCTGAAGTAACAAAGGATACCAAAAACATCCTCCTTGAGGCTGCAAATTTCGATCAAGCAAATATAAGAAAGTCTTCTAAAACTCTAGGTCTTAGGAGCGAGGCAAGCTCAAGATTTGAAAAGGGAGTTCCAGTAGAGATGGCAGACTTTGCTTCAAGAAGGGCGATGAGACTAATTGACGAACTAGCTATAGGAGAAGTTGTCGGAGGATCTATTGATGAAGGAATAAAAGAAAGAGAAGAGATAAGAGTAGATCTTAGACTGGAAAGACTAAACATGCTAACAGGTGTGGACTTTGACCTAGATACAGCTATTAGAAACCTAGAGCTTCTAGAATTTGAAGTAGAAAAGCTTGATGAGAAGACACTTAGGGTAAGGGTTCCTTACTTTAGGAGTGATGTTACTATAGAAGCTGACTTGATAGAAGAAGTAGTTAGACTTTATGGTATGGGAAATATTGAAAATGCTCCTTTAGTATCATCCCTCCAAAGAGGAGAAAGATCAAAGAGAAGACTTCTAAGAGATGAGCTTTGTAGCAAGCTTGTTGGCCAAAAGTTCTCAGAGCTTGCAACCTATTCATTTATCTCCCCAAGAGAATATGACAGACTAGGAGTTGATAAGGACTCAGCCCTTCGTGATTATATTAAACTAATCAATCCACTTGGAGAAGATTATTCAGTAATGAGAACAAGTCAAGTTCCTTCTATGCTCGATGTGATTGCTAAAAATATCAAATACGGCCAAAAGGATATGAGATTTTTCGAACTAGATAGGACTTTCGAGAAAACTTCAGACAAGCTCCCAAAGGAGAACATCACCCTAACCATGGGCCTATATGGAGACTATTCCTTCTACGACCTAAAAGATTTCTTCACACTAGCCATGGGCGAGGTAGGCTTTACTGGCTTTACATTTAAGGCAAACGAGAACATCTACGCCTTCCATGCTGGCCGCTGTGCAGATATCTTCTATGAAGGAGACCATGTTGGTATAATGGGTGAGATTTCCTACGAAGTTCGTGATGAATATGACATAGACAAGGGAGCCTTAGTCCTTGAGATAAATCTTGCAAAGATTGAAGATAGAAGAGTAATAGATAGAAAATACAAGCAAATAGCGAAATTCCCTGCTATAGAAAGAGACTATTCATTCGTATGTGATAGAAATCTCGAGTCAGAACTTATAGAAAATACTATAAGAGAAAATGGATCTGGTCTTGTAGATGAGATCAGCCTATTTGACATCTATACAGGAGAGCATATAGAAGAAGATAAGAAGTCAATTTCTTATAAGGTCTTATATAGGGCTAAGGATAGGACCCTAAAGGATAAGGACATAGCAGGAATAGAGAAGAAAATCCTCGAATGTTTAGCTAAAGAGGACATTGAATTACGTAGTTAGGAGTAGTATTTGAGCGAATATAAAGTTGATGTCAAAATAGACGGCAAGACCTACACCCTAGTCTCCAAGGAGCCTAAGGAAAATATTAAAGATATAGCAGAAATATTTGATAGGAAAATCCAAGAAGTGAAATCCAATAGGCTTACTTTTGATAGGCAACTAGTATTGGCTGGTGTAAATATTACAGATGACCTCTATAGACTTGCCGAAAAGTACAAGAGCCTTAAGGAAGAAAGCGAAGTTCCTGTAAGAGAATACCCTAAGTTAAAAGAAGAAGTGTACCTAATCAGAAACGAGAAGGATAAGCTCCTTAGGGAAAGCTCGGAGGATAAAGAAAGACTCGATGAGCTAGATAAGGAAAATACCAAGCTTAAGAGAGATCTTGTAAGATACAAGGATTCTAAGGAAACAATAGATAAACTCAAAAACGAAGTCAAAAGGCTTCAAGTAGAAGTGATGGACCTTAGCAAGGAAAATGACAGCTTGAAAGGAAAACTTTGATGGCAAAATCTGAAATCCTAGCTCCAGTTGGCAACGAAGAGATGCTTTATGCAGGCCTTGCCGCTGGGGCTTCTAGCTTTTATATGGCAGTGGACGACTTTGGAGCTCGTGCCTATGCCAAAAATTTTGATATAGAAAATGTGGGAAGCTTTATCGACCTCATCCACCTATTTGGCAAGAAGGTATTTGTGACTATGAATATCCTAATCAAGGATGAGGAGATGGAAAAGGCAATATACTATGCCAAAAAGCTCTACGAATACGGGGCTGATGCCCTCATAATCCAAGACCTGGGCCTATTTACAATCCTAAAAGACCAAGTGCCTGGTATGGACCTTCATGCTTCAACCCAAATGGCTGTAAGAGACTATTATGGGGCGAAGAGCCTTATGGATATGGGCTTTGCTAGGGTAGTTATTGCAAGGGAGACTCCAATCGAAGAGCTTAGAAAAATTGCGACCCTTCCCGTAGAAAAGGAAGTCTTCGTCCACGGGTCCTTGTGCGTGTCATACTCTGGAGAATGTTTGATGAGTTCCTATTTTGGAGCTCGCTCTGCCAATAGGGGAAGATGTGCTGGGATTTGCAGGCAAAAATATTCCCTAATATCTGATGGTAAAACTTTGGCTGATGATTATTTCCTCAATATGAGAGATTTAAATGTAATAGATCAAATCGATCAGTTAGTAGAACTTGGCATAGATTGCTTCAAGATCGAAGGCAGGATGAAAAGTCCTGAGTATGTCTATACAAGTGTAAAAAGCTATAAGGATAAGATTGAGAGAAATTCTTATGATAAAAATGATTTGAGGGATATTTCAAACAGAGGCTACACTAAGGGCTTTATCTTTGGACAAAAGAGTGATTATGTAAGACTTTCATCTGATGCCAAACACAGGTCTGTTGGTAAAGTCATCAAAGAAGGAAATAAAAAGTACTTCATTAATTCATCCGACCTCCTTCTAGGAGATAATCTTGGGATAACTACAGACAAGGGCAAGAAATTACCCTTTACCTTGACTGAAGATCTTAAGAAAAATTCCAAAACTTATCTCGACAAATATCCTGATGCCAAGGAAGGGTCTGATGTATATATCCTAAATTCCCAAAAGATAGGACAGAATTTAGAAAAATCTCTAGGTGAATACGAAAGTCTTCCGATAGCAATCGACTTTAGGGCGATGGTAGATGGTCCTGCGAAAATTACCATGACCTACAAGGATTGGTCAATTAGCATAGAAACAGAAGATAAACTAGAAAGGGCTAAGAAGATTTCTTTGACTGAAGAAGACTTAAGGGAAAATTTAAGCAAGTTTGGGGATGATATCTACCAAGCAAGTCAAATTAATATAGTCATGGACCCAGATGTCTTCATTAGAAAAAAGGACATCAACAGACTAAGAAGAGAAGGATCTGCTAAGCTCAAAGAAGAAATCCTCAAATCCTTTAGGAGAGATGAGGTTGATATAGAAATTCCTAAAATAGATCATAAGAAAAATCACAAGAAAGAAATAAATGTAGAGCTTAAAAATACAAATGTAGATCCCAAGCTCCTAAGTGGATTTGATAATATTTATCTAGAAGAATATGATGGAAAATACGCTGGCCTTAGTCTTTATCTAAATCTTAACTCCCACACAGATTACGACATAGATGAGCTTATAGCCTTCATCAAGGAAAAAACAATCAAGGGCGTGGTTTTCAATAACTACAGGGACCTTGCCTTTGTTGATAAATTTATGGAAAATAATATAAAAATCAGAATCGGCAGATACTTAAATGTCTTCAACAAATTTACCTATGACTTTTACCATAAGTTTGCCGAGATGACCTCATCATCTGTAGAAGCTACATTCGATTCTATAAATCAAAACGGCAGAGACTTTGATGTAGAAGCCTTGGCCTTCGGAAGAATTGAGCTTATGAATATGGTCCATTGTCCATTTTCTACAATCAAGAAGTGTGGGCTAAAGGGGTGTGCTACTTGTAAGTTTAGAAATGGGGAAATGGTAAATGAAAATGGCGATAGGCTTAAGATAATTAGAAGAGAAGGGATAAGTAGGATTTATCCAGCTAGGGTCTCCAAGGTCGATAGGAGAAACTTTACCAACGATATTTCTTTCCTAGTCCAGGTCTTTTCGGATGAAGATATAAGAGATTACCAAGACAGAAAAGAAACTAACAATCTAAATTACGATAGAGGTGTTATTTAATGCGAGAAAAAAGCCTAAAGGTTTTAGAATACGACAAGATCCTAGAAAGACTTGCAGAATATGCAAGGTCAAAGCTTGTCAAGGAAGAAATCCTAAGTCTAAGGCCTTTTGATGATATAAATTATATAAGAGAAGAGCTTTACGAGACTTCTGCTATGGTCGATGTGATTAGGAAAAATGGAAACATAGACCTCTTTGGTCTCTATGATCTGACGGAAATTGTGGCCTATATTAGAAAAAATGGCATACTCGATCCAGGAGAGCTCTTAAAAGTCCTTGACCTACTTAGGGTTAGTGAATATCTTAAGGATTATGGGAAAAACATCGAAGATAAGAAGATTTCTGATGTTTTTTCTAGAATATCAACCAATGATTTTCTCAAAAACGAAATCGATAGGTCAATAATAAATGAGGAGGAAATAGCAGATTCTGCCTCATCAACCCTTAGAAATATTAGGCGTCAAAAGCAGAGGAAGGAAGCTGATATAAGGATTAAGCTAAATTCATATATCACAAATTCCAAATACGATGACGCCCTCCAAGACAAGGTAGTGTCGGTAAGGGATGGTAGGTACGTAGTTCCTGTAAAGACCAATAAGCGTGCCTTGATCGGAGGAATCGTCCATGACAAATCATCTTCAGGAAATACTCTTTTCATAGAACCAGGTGCCATAGTTGAGCTTAACAACCAGCTTAGGGACTTAGAGATTAGGGAAGAAGATGAGATTAGGAAAATTCTCGATAGGCTTTCTAGGCTTGCTCAAGGCTTCGATGTAGAATTACTAGAAAATCAGAAGTTGATAGCTAGGATTGATTTCCTCCAGGCTAAGTCTAAGTTTGCCCTAGAAAATGAGTATAGCCTTCCTATAATAACAGATGAAAAGGTACTCGATTTAAAATCAGCCAGACACCCCCTTCTTACTGGCAAGGTTGTACCAATCGATGTAAGAATCGGGGGAGACTACACGACCTTGATAATCACAGGACCTAATACTGGAGGTAAGACTGTAAGTCTTAAAACTGTAGGGCTAATAAGTGCTATGGCTCAGACTGCCCTTTTCATACCAGCCTATGAAGGAAGTAAGCTATGTGTCTTTGATGATATTTTCCTAGATATAGGAGATACCCAGTCTATAGAGATGAGTCTATCGACCTTTTCTGCATCCCTAACCAATATCGTCGATATATTAAAAAAGGCTACAGAAAACTCCTTGGTCCTCTTAGATGAGATAGGCTCAGGAACAGATCCAGTAGAAGGAGCTGCTCTTGCTATTTCTATCCTTAATTCCTTGACCCAAAAGAAGGTCATGACCTTTTCTACAACCCACTACAGCGAGCTAAAATACTATGCTGTAGAGACTCCTGGCGTAATGAATGCTTCGGTAGAGTTTGATGTCGATACCCTTTCTCCAACCTATAAGCTTGAAATAGGAACTCCAGGTAAGTCCAACGCCTTCGAGATTTCTAAAAGATTAGGTCTTCCTTACGAGATTTTAAATAATGCCAAAAATCTTATAGGAGATGATACAAAAAATATCAACAAAATCCTTGCAGAAATCGAAGAAGATAAGAAGGAAATTGAAGATAAGAATAGGGAAATCGAAAGCTATAAGAGAGAAATAGCTAAAATTAGAAACGAGCTTAAGGAAAAATCCAAGAGACTTGACCAGAAGGAAGAAGATATCCTAAGACAGGCTGAAGATAAGGCTAATAGTATCTTAGATAAGGCAAATAAGAGAAGTCAAGACATGCTCAAAGAAGCCAAAATGATGAGAAATGCCAATACTTCAGACATAGATAGGTCTCTAAATAATATTAGAAACAAATACAAAGAAGGAAGAATCGAAAGAGAAGGCGAGGGCCTTTACACCAAAGAGTCTAAGAATGCACCAGAAAGCCTAAAGGTGGGGGACACTGTCCTAATAGCGGGACTTAACGAAAAGGCAGAAGTAATCGAAGCTCCTGACAAGAAGGGTAATATCAAGGTGCAAATGGGAATCCTTAAGATGGATTCTAATATCAAAAACGTAAGTAAGATTAAAGGCGACAATCAGACAGAAAAAAACATCAGAAAAGTGTATAATACTAAAAAAGCCATGCATATCTCGCCAACCCTAGACCTTAGGGGTCAAAGATATGACGAGGCGATGAGAAATCTAGATAAATACCTTGATGATGCAATGCTAGCTGGTCTAAGTAAGGCCAAGATCATTCATGGAAAAGGAACTGGCGCCCTAATCAAGGGAGTCGGAGAAATTCTAGAAGGTGATAAGAGAATTGAAGACTACCGTTTCGGCGATGACAAAGAAGGCGGATACGGTGTTACTATAGTGAAATTTGGATAGAGAGGCAAAATGACAGATTTTAAAGAAATAATTGCAAAACAACTTGAGAAAATGGACCTAGGCTTAGGCTTTGAGGAGATTTATAAGCTAATAGAAATTCCACCTCAAGATAATATGGGAGATTACTCCTTTCCTTGCTTTAGTCTAGCTAAGACAATGAGGAAAAACCCTGCCCTAATAGCAGAAGACTTGGCAGAAAAAATTGACCTAGAAGGATTTGGAAAAATAGAAAACCTAAACGCCTATCTTAACTTCTATGTTGATAGGAAGGTCTTTGAAGAAGAAATCCTAAAAGAAATTCTAGAAAAGAAAGAAAAATATGGATCATCTGATAAGGGAAGTGGCAAAAATATTGTCATAGATTTCTCTTCTGTAAATATTGCCAAGCCATTTCATATTGGCCATATAAGATCTACCGTAATAGGAGATGCTTTAAGAAATATTCACAACTTTTTAGGCTACAACACTATAGCTAGTAACTATATAGGAGACTATGGTACCCAATTTGGAACTATGATTGCAGCCTATAAGCTTTGGGGAGATGAGGAAAAACTTAGGGAAAATCCTATCAAAGAGCTTCTAAATCTCTATGTAAGATATAATAAAGAAGCAGCAGAAGATGAAAAGATGATGAATGATGCGAGGGCTGAGTTTAAAAATCTTGAAAGCGGAGAAGAGGAAGCGACCAGACTTTGGAAGCATTTTAAGGATATTTCCTTCAATGAATTTGATAGAG
Source organism: Anaerococcus sp. (assembly GCF_022770135.1). GTDB lineage: Bacteria > Bacillota > Clostridia > Tissierellales > Peptoniphilaceae > Anaerococcus. The sequence continues at coordinate 13,049 of NZ_JALEIL010000110.1, forward strand.
TCTACAAGATGCTTGATATTGATTTCGATAACTACAATGGAGAAAGCTACCACTCTGAATTTATCCCAGCTGTATTAGAAGAGCTTAAGGATAAAGATCTCTTGGTAGAATCTGACGGAGCCTATATAGTAGACCTATCAGAATTTGATCTACCACCAGCAATTATAATCAAGTCAAATGGCTCATCAGCTTATATCACAAGAGATATAGCGACAGCTATCAATAGGAAGAAAGTCTACGACTTTGATAAGAACCTATATGTAGTAGCAACTCAACAAAACCTACATTTCCAACAATTATTTGCAATCCTAAAGCTTATGGGCTATGACTTCTATGACGATTGCAAGCATATTCCTTTCGGTATGGTAAGTCTTAAAGATCAGACCCTATCTACAAGAAAGGGCCAAGTAGTTTTCCTAGAAGATGTACTAAACAAGGCAGTTGATAAAACTAAGGAAATCATGGAGAATCGTGATAGCAAGATTGAAAATGTGGATGAAGTAGCCGAGATTGTAGGAATCGGAGCGGTTAAGTTCCAAGAACTCTACAACAACAGGATCAAGGACTATGTATTCGACTGGGACGAAGTCCTAAACTTTGACGGAGAAACTGGTCCTTATGTTCAATACACCTACGCCAGAGCCAAGTCAGTCCTAAGAAAGGCAGACTTTAAGGAAAATACAGAAATATCCTTCGAGAATATAACAAGCGATGAAGAATTCGCCCTAGTTAAAGCTCTAGGTAATTTTAAAGATGTAGTAGCTAAGGCAGCTGAAAAATACGAGCCATCACTAATTACAAGACATTTAACAGAAATAGCCAAAAACTTCAACAAATTCTACAATGCTTGCCAAATCAACGTAGAAGATGAAAAGCTCAAGGCAGAAAGACTAGCCCTAACATACGCAACATCAATAGTAATCAAAACAGGGTTGGGACTATTAGGGATTAAGACTGTGGAGCAAATGTAATGAACGATAGAATAAAAGACTTTATCCAAGTCTCATCCTATGCCTTTAGAAACACCTTAATCAAGATGAGAAAGCTATATCTTGCCTTTATCTTTATATTTATTAGGATATTTCTAGAGGGGAAAAATGTCTTTGGCTTTATAGGTGGGGGAAGTTTTGTAGGTATCATCAACTATCTAATCGATGTTGTATGTATTTGTTTCATAGCTCAAAGCTTAAGATCTGTAGTAGTCTATGGAAATACAGGGAAGAAATCTATAGGAAATTCTGTATCCAATTTCTTCCAACCCTTGCTTAGTGCAATGTTTTACCTATACATCCTAAAACTATTTGTAAATTTATTGACTATGCAAACAACCCCTAAAGGAGAGCTTGTTGTCATAATTATTGTAAAAGTCTTAAGCTCAGCCCTAATAGAGGAAGTCTATATAAATAACAAAACAGGACTTGATGCACTCAAATCTTCATTCAAATTTGTAGTAGATAACCCCCTAACCTACGGAATATACTCACTTATATTCATAGTAATAGAAAGTATGATAAGCCTAAATCTAGGTGGAGTAAAGATTATTGGACTAGATAACCTAATTGCGAGCCTTATAGTAGGAGCTATCCATACATTTTTCTGTGTGTTTAGGGGTCACTTATTCAAATATATAGACGAACATCCATATAGACAAAGAAAATTCATGAGAGGATGATAATTTGAGATTAGACGATTACTTTAGAAAATTTGTTGACAAACTAGGATATATAGAATTAAAGGATGAAGCGAGTTACGAAAAGCTAAAAGATCTTCCTCTTCCAATCTATCTTAAGGATATGAAAGAAGGAGTTGAAAATGGAGATATGGCTAATAAGATCAACCTAGACCTAATCCTTCAAGGCATGCTGATAAACATAGGGGCTGATAAGGACTTCCTTCACAATTACGAATATATCAATGTTTTAAACCATTACCTTAAGGAAGTAAGCGAATATGCTTCACAAAAGGCTATATCAGTAATGGACGAAGACTACGACAAGGCGCTCCTTATCCTAAGAGGGGCTTATATCATAGATCCAGAAGATAAGTTTAACGCCTATAATTACGCAAGACTCCTATGGCCGAAAGCCTATGAGGAAGATATCAAGGAGAAGGATGACTTTGTAAGAGAAGCTCTAAGAATCCTCCAGGAAATAATTGGAGAAGATGAAGACTTTGCCATAGCCTATTATGAACTAGGAAATATCTATGCAAATTTGGGAGAATATCTAAAAGCGAGGAACTATTACAATAAGGCTTTAAGTAAAACTAGCTCAGCAATAGCCCAGGATGAAGTAAGAGATAGGCTGAGAGAAATAAATGATAATGCAGACATAGAAGAAGCTCTATATTTTATTGGAAAAAGTAACTACAACGAAGCTATTATAAAACTTACAGAAATCTTATCCAAACACAAAAGGGCGGATGCCTATTACTATCTAGGGGTAGCCTATCAAAATCTAGGCCAATACGAAAACTCTATAATGGCCTTTTCTAACTCCTTAAGTGAAGGAGCGGAGTTTAGAGAACTATATAATGATTACGCAATTAGTCTTTATTTAAATAAGGAAATAGAAAAAGCCTTAGCTCTAATTAGAGAAGGGCTTAAGAAATATCCGGAAGATCCGAGACTATCCTACAACAAGATTCAAATTAATTTAAGCTTAGGAAATATAGCGGAAGCGAAAAAAGATATAGATAATATCTTAACCTTCGATGACCTAAGTGATGAAATAGTAGAAAATCTCGCCATAATGAAAGAACAATTTCACTTATAAGCAAGCAAAAATCGCCGTTTGAAAAGAATCGGCGATTTTTTTAATAAAAAATTTGACAAAAGAAAAATAAGCGTGTATCATATTAATTGTCATTCGGGAGATGACAAGCGAGAAAAGCTGAATTAAATAAAAAAATTCAAAAAAAGCTTGACAAAAGAAAATGACCGTGGTACTATATAAGAGTCAACGCGGTAAGCGAATGACATGAACCTTAAAAAATTAATATCAACGATCTATATAACTTTTAGTTATATAAGATATAAACGAAAACAACTAAAACCTTTAGT
>NZ_JALEIL010000119.1 GCF_022770135.1 Anaerococcus sp.
ACTTACTACATCTGAAGATTCTGACACGCCAGAAGCTAAGAAAAAACTAGATAAGTTTTTAGAGAATTTAGAGCCTTCTCCTATACTAGGTTTCAACTTTGATAGGAAAAGCGTTGAAAGCGAGGCAGGAAATGTTGAACAGACAATTTTCGAATACGAGAAAAATCTCAAAACAGGTGCCTTTGACGAGGACTATTATCAAGAATTCTTAGATAAGCTTAATACTGCTGGAATTGATAGGTTGATAGAAGAAGTCCAAGCTCAATTAGACAATTGGGATAGGAAGTAGAAATGATAAAGACTTATGTTTAGGCATAGGTCTTTACTTTTGCAAATTATAGTGAAAAATGTTTCATTTATTGGAAGTTTTTTTAGAGAATATGAAAAGATTTAGGAGTTAATATGTTAGAAAAAAGAGGCATTATAGAAGGATTCTACGGGATTCCTTGGAGCTTTGAAGAAAGAATGTCTATGATTAAATTTCTATCCGATATAGATATGAACCAATATGTCTATGCACCAAAGGATGATCCTTACCATAATGTAAAATGGAGAGAACCTTATCCAGAGGATAAATTAGCTGAGATAAGTAAGCTTGCTGAGCTTTCAAAAAACGAGGGAGTCGATTTTGTTTGGGCCATTCATCCAGGACAAAATTTGATAGATTTTAATCTATATGAAGAAGAAATTGATAAGTTATTTAAAAAGTACGATAGCCTTCATGAAGCAGGTGTGACTTCCTTTGCTCTTTGCATGGACGATATAGACAGAGACTTAGCCTACGAGCAAAGAGAATTTCATTTAAGCTTGGTGAAAGATATTCTAAAGAAATTGGATACTTATGAAAATGGCAAACTTTTATTTGTCCATCCTTGGTATAACAGCGCCTGGATTGATGAGAAGGGGGAAGAATACTTTAAGCTCTTTTCCGGTCTTGATAGATTAGAAATCTTGTGGACAGGCTATGACGTAGTTGTACCTATTACAAAATCTTCCCAAGAAAAATTTACAGAGCTTTCTCAAAAGGAAGCTAATATATGGCTTAACTGGCCGGTCAATGATTATCTAAGAGATAGAATATTTATGGAAGTATTCGAGTTTTATGATTCAAGCGAGATAAACTATAAGTCAATCCTATCAAATCCAATGAATCAGGCAGAGTTAAGCAAGATATCTATCTATCAAATAGGAGAATTTGCCAAAGATCCAGCTGGATTTGTCCCTATCGAATCTTTCAAAAGAGCCCTAGCCTATATTGACGAAAAAGTAGCTTCAGATCTTTTCGTAATAGCTGATTCCTTCTTTGCTTCAGGAGTTTATGATAGATTTGATGATAAGAAATATAAGGAAGATGGGGAAATTGCCCTAGCTTATAGGGATAAGGACTTTGAAGAAGTAAAAAGCTTGCTTAATAAGAAGATAGGAGCTATAGATTCATACTTTAAAAACTACAGCAATGATAAATTATACGATGAGGTAAAGCCATTTTTCACCTCCCTATCATATCTATCAGAAGCTGTTAAGGCAGCAATAGACAAAGATTTTAAGAAAGCTTCAAGCTTCTATGATAAATGTAGCGATTGTAAGGTAAAAATCTATAAGGAATTTAGCCTAGATACTATAGAAGATAGGAAGGTCAAAACTTCTAGAGTCTTGGAGAAAATCTACGAAGAGCTCATGGAGGATGTAGAAAAATGAAAAAAACCATCCACGTAGTAAGCCATACCCACTGGGATAGAGAATGGTACATGCCTTATGAAAAGCACCATATGCGCCTAATCGATCTAATGGATGGGGTGATAGAAGCCTTCGAAGATCCTGATTTTAAGTATTATTGGCTTGATGGCCATTATCTTCCTATAGAAGACTATCTTGAAGTTAAGCCAGAAAATAGAAAGATAATCGAGGAATTAATCGAGGCCGGTAAGCTTAAGCTAGGTCCTTGGTATATCTTGCAAGATGCCTTTCTCACAAGCGGAGAATCTAATATCAAAAACTTAAGTCTTGGAATAAAAAGCATAGAAAAGTGGGGAGAACCTTCGATGATTGGCTATTTTCCAGATACATTTGGCAATATTGGTCAAGCTAGCCAAATTCTTCAAAAAGCTGGAATTAAAGTCGCCTACTTTGGAAGAGGGGTCAAGGCTACAGGCTTTGACAATGTGGTTATAGATGATTTTACTTCCAAAAACTCAGAGATTTATTGGAGGGCTCCTAATGGAGATGAGGTCTTGGGGATTCTTTTTGCTAACTGGTATAGCAATGGACTAGACATTCCTGAAGATGAGCATGAGCTTAAAGCTTATATGGATCAGAAGATTGAAGATATGGAAAAGTACGCCTCAACTAATCAATTGCTCTTGATGAACGGTTGTGATCACTCTCCAGTTCAAAAAAACATTGGGAAAATCATAAAAAAGGCAAACGAGCTTTATGAAGATTATGAATTTGTTCACTCAAACTTAGACCTTTATTTTGAAAGTGTAAAAAGAGAAGTAAAAGATATCGACACCATAAAAGGCGAGCTTAGAAGTCAAACGACTGATGGTTGGTGGACTTTGAATTCTACTTCATCTTCTAGATATTATCTAAAGAAATACAACAAGACTTTGGAGATGAGACTTGAAGAAGTCATCCAACCACTTTTTACTCTTTTTGTCGAAAAAAAAGACTATCCTAGGGAAAAGATCGATTATTTCTATAAAAACTTAATTAAAAATCATCCCCACGACAGCATATGCGCTTGCTCTGTGGATTCAGTTCACGATGGCAATCTCAGACGCTTTAAGAGTGTAAGTGAAGGAGTCGACTATCTCGAAGACTTAGCTAGGGAAAAAATCAGAGAAAACACCCAAAATATCAAGAAAAATAGTATCTGTGTCATAAATACCCTTCCTTACAGGAAACTTAAGGAAGTTGAAAGAGAAATAGAAGTTGATAGGAAGTTTTTCGGCATAGATTTCCCAGAAGTTT